>CAZIBN010000199.1:0-1509 GCA_964537395.1 uncultured Elusimicrobia bacterium | reverse complement strand
TCCCGTTCTGGGCCTCGTTCCCGATGGCGATCTGGGGCGTCAAGTTCGGCATGGGCTGCCTGATGACCCATTTGATCGGGTTCCCTTTCGTCAAAGGCATACTTCCCCACACCGCGTTCGGCCGGAAGTTCCGCACGAGCGGCAACAAGACCTATTATGGAGACTCGCTCCTGTTCACGTCGGGCGGCGGAAGCTCCGGGGGAGGCTGGTCGTCGGGAGGAAGCTCCGGCGGCGGCTTCTCCGGCGGCGGCGGCTCATCGGGCGGCGGAGGCTCATCCGGAAGCTGGTAGCGAGCGCTTTTCTCCTCATCCTCACGCTGGCCGCCCCGGCGGTCGCGCTCGAGGTCCCCTTCCTGTCGGGGCGCGTCAACGATCACGCTGGTCTGCTTTCGGACGCGTCGCGCCAAAGCCTCGAGGCGAAGCTCAAGGACTTCGAGGCGAGCACCGGCCATCAGGTCGTCGTACTCACCATCAGTTCGCTGGACGGAGAGGTGCTCGAATCCTTCTCGCTCAAGGTCACGCGTACCTGGGCTCTCGGCCGTAAGGGCGTCAACGACGGCGTGCTGCTCCTGATCTCGAAGAACGACCGCAAGCTGCGCATCGAGGTCGGGCACGGCCTCGAAGGCAGCATCCCTGACGCTCTCGCGGGACGGATCATCTCGGACGAGGTCGCGCCGCGATTCCGCAAGGGGAACTTCGAGGGCGGCATCGTCGCGGGCGTGGATGCGATCTTCGCCGCGACCCGGGGCGCCTACAGACCCAAGGATCAGCCCGACCGCCCCGATATGACCGACAACATCATCGTCGGCACCATTTTTTTCTTCATCATCGGCATACTCGAGATCATGGGGATCGCCTCCAAGGGCATGGGCTGGCTCCTGTTTCTGCTCGTGACGGCGGGTTGGGCCACAGCTCCGATCCACTTCCTCGGGAGAAAAGCCGCGTGGAACTGCCTGATTACCTTCGCGCAGATGCTCATCGCCCCGATCCTCAAAACCATCTTCTTCCGCACGAGCCTGGGAGGAACGCTCAGAAACAAGGGCGACAAAGTCTATTACCGGAACAAGATGATCGCGTACCAGCTGGGGCGCGGCCACGGCGGCCACGGCGGCCTCGGCTCGGGCTCGGAGTTTTCGGGATGGAGCAGCGGGGGATCAGGCTCCTCCGGCGGGAGCGACTTCTCCGGCGGCGGCGGCTCATCGGGCGGCGGAGGCGCCTCAGGAAGCTGGTAGCTAGCTTTTCAGGCTGCGGACGAGCGCGCTGTCGAGGTCGTCGGTGAGGTCTTTGACGTCCTCGATGCCGACCGACAGGCGGATCAGGCCGTCGCTCAAGCCCGCCTTGAGGCGCTCCTCGCGCGGGATCGAGCCGTGCGTCATCGATGCGGGATGGCCGATCAGGGACTCGACGCCGCCCAGGCTCTCGGCAAGCGCGAAGATCTCGCAGGATGAGGCCATACGCTTGGCCCGCTCCATGTCGCCCTTGAGCTCGAAGGAGATCATCCCGCCGAAGC
>CAZIBN010000198.1:0-1642 GCA_964537395.1 uncultured Elusimicrobia bacterium | reverse complement strand
GGGTGTGAACCAAATCCGTTGGTGAAGGGGATCGACGAAGAGGGCGGAAACACGGCAGACTTCGTGTGCTAGCAAGAGGTCGACCATGCTTCCGCCCGAGTTCGATTCTATCGCCAAGACGCTGCTGACGCGATTCCGTTCGTGGGTTTCCGAGGACGAAAACGCCTCGGAGCTTCCGAATCTGGAGGCGGTCGAGCGGCTGGTCACCACGTTTGTTCACGAGACGGGGCGCGCGATGTTGCAGGCGTTCGTCGATGTGCGCCGGGATCAGGCAAAGGCGGCCCGAGCGGCGTGCGACTGCGGAATGCCTCGCGAGGTGCACAGGTCGCCACAGTGGCCGCGCAAGACGCTGCTCGGACCCATCGTCGTGACCGACATCTACGCCTACTGCCGGGCCTGCGGCTCGAGCGACCGTCCGCTGCACGAGTGGCTCGGGACGGACCGCGAGGTCTGGTCGCTCGCGGTGCAGGAGGCCGCTGTGGATCTCGCCGCCGACGAGTCCTGTGAGAAGGCCGTCGGCAAGCTGGAGCGCCATCACCCCGGCGTGGAGATGGGGCGAACGACGGCCCTTCGCCTGCTGCACGAGCACGGGGAGCACGCGCGGGCGTTCATCGACCAGAAGCTGGCTTCCGCGGTCGAGTCGGTTGCGAGTGCGGACAAGGCCCGGCGCGGCGCCCCTGAGCTGGAGGTCGAGTTCGACGGTGGCATGATTCCGGTCGCCACGTTGGCGCCCATCAAACCGGCCGAGGGCAAAGAGGTGGAGCGCACGCCCGTCCGTAACCTGCCGAAGCGAAAGAAGACGTGCCGCTGGGAAGAGGTCAAGGCCGGTCTGGTCCAGGTGCCCGGCGAGACGACGCGTCTCTATACCTTGCGCCCGACAGGCGGGCTCGACGAGGCGTTCGACGACTTGCTCGCGCTGGCGTGCCTCAAGAACTGGACCGAGAAGACTCAGGTACGCGGCATCTCGGACGGCGCCCGGCACATCCGGCCTCGGATGGAGGAGACGTTCCACGCCAGCCCGTTCCAGTTCATCCTCGATCGACCGCACTGCAAGGAGCACCTGACCGATGCGGGCGAAGCCCTCCAGCCCCTGACCGGCACACCCGCCCAGGAGTGGGCAACTCGCGCGCTCGATGCCATGGAGACAGGTGGAGCCGCCACCGTCGTTGCCGAGCTCCGAGCGGCGCATCTGAAGACCGAGAACGACACACTCCGGCTCGAAGCCAACTACTTCGAACACAACGCTGACGCCGTCCTCTATGCCGAATATCGCGAGCGCGGCTGGAGCACCGCCAGCAGCGAGATCGAGAGCGCCCACGGCAACATCGTCCAGGCCCGCATGAAGATCTCCGGTGCCTGGTGGCACCCCGATGGCGTCGACGACATCCTGGCGCTACGCATCCTGAAAGCCAACGGCTGGTGGGACGAGTACTGGGCCAGCCAAAGAGAGGAGTGGAGCCGACGTGCTACTGAATTCGCGAAGCCTCGCCTCGCGCGAGCTGCCTGAACCCATCGGACTACATTTCACCTGCCGCATCTCTCCGCCGGCTCCTCGGCGACGGCAAAGGCACGTCCTGGGCTGAAAACACGACGCTCAAATTTACGCAAAAGCAAGACATACCAACGCAAAATGATCAAACCC
>CAZIBN010000197.1:0-1646 GCA_964537395.1 uncultured Elusimicrobia bacterium | reverse complement strand
GGGTGTGATGGTTTTCTGTTGGTAGGGCTTGCATTTTCGAAAATCAGAGAGTTTTTTTTCAGCCCGGAGCACACGAGTCTTCGTTCGCCTGGGTTCCGACGGTCAAGGGCTGTGGGTCACGTTGGGACGAAGGGTTGTCTCAGGCGGCTCGCGCGAGGCGAGGCTTGGCGAAGTCGGCAGCACGCTTGCTCCATTCTGCTCGTTGGCTGACCCAGTACTCGTCCCACCAGCCGTTGGCTTTGAGAATGCGCAGCGCCAGGATGTCGTCGACGGTATCGGGGTGCCACCATGCGCCGGAGAGCTTGAGGCGGGACTGCACGACGTTGCGGTGAGCGCTCTCGATCTCGCTGCTTGCGGTGCTCCAGCCCCGCTCGCGGAACTCCGCGTACAGTACCGCATCGGCGTTGTGCTCGAAGTAGTTGGCTTCGAGTCGAAGTGTGTCGTTGTTGGTCTTCTCGTACGCTGCCCGGAGTTCGGCAACGACGTCTGCGGCTCCGCCGGTCTCCATGGCGTCGAGAGCCCCAGAGGCCCACTGTTGGGCGGATATGCCGGTCAGGGCCGTGAGAGCTTCGCCTGCGTCGGTCAGGTGTTCCTTGCAGTGCGGTCGGTCGAGGATGAACCGGAACGGGCTGGCGTGAAACGTTTCCTCCATTCGAGGTCGGATGTGCCGGGCGCCGTCTGCGATGCCGCGCACCTGGGTCTTCTCTGTCCACTTCTTGAGGCAGGCCAGCGCGAGCAAGTCGTCGAAGACAGCATCGAGCCCGCCTGTGGGGCGCAACGTGTAGAGACGCGTCGTCTCGCCAGGCACCTGGACCAGGCCGGCCTTGACCTCCTCCCAGCGGCACGTCTTGCGGCGCTTCGGCAGTCGACGGACGGGCGTGCGCTCGGCCTCTTTGCCATCCTCCGGGACGATGGGCGCCAACGTGGCCACCGGGATCATGCCACCGTCGAACTCGACCTCCAATTCCGGGGCGCCGCCGCACTGCCTCGCATTGTCCCCCACCGACTCGAGAGCCGAAGCCAGCTTCCGGTCGATGAACGCTCGAGCCTGCTCCCCATGCTGATGGATCATCCGAAGCGCCGTCGTCCGTCCCATCTCCACCCCAGGATGATGACGTTCCAGCTTGCCGACGGCCTTTCCACAGGACTCGTCGGCCGCCAGATCCACCGCTGCCTCCTGGACCGCCAGCGACCAGACCTCGTGATCCGTGCCGAGCCACTCGTGCAACGGGCGGTCGCTCGACCCGCAAGCCCGACAGTATCCGTAGATGTCCGTCACCACCACGGGCCCGAGCAACGTCTTTCGTGCCCACTGCGGTGACCTGTGCAACTCACGACGGGCTCCGCATTCGCATGGCGCACGCGCCGCCTTCGCCTGCTCCCGGCGAACATCGACGAAGGCCTGCAACATCGCTCGCCCCGTCTCGCGAGCGAACGCCGTGACCAGCTCCTCGGTTGTCAGCAGATCCGGAAGCTCAGAGGCGTCCTCGTCCTCCGAAAGAAACTTCCGAAATCGCGTCACGAGCATCTTGGCGATAGAATCGAACTCGGGCGGGAGCATGGACGACCTCCTGTCAGCACACGAAGTCTGCCGTGTTCCCGCCCACTACGTCGATCCCCTTCGCCAACGGAGTTGGTTCACACCC
>CAZIBN010000196.1:0-1689 GCA_964537395.1 uncultured Elusimicrobia bacterium | reverse complement strand
CCGCGCCCGCCCGGGCGCATGCCGCGCAACGAGTTCAGCCCACTGAACAATTTGCGTTATAGCAGGGAAACGCTTAATTCATCGGTATGTTTTGATGACATTAAGCGGACTTGATTCTGTCTGTCCGCCCAGGCTCATGCAACTTTTCGGGCCCCTCAATCGTCTAGTAAGTATGAATCCATACTTCGAGGCAGTCGATATTACTCCAGAGGGAGAAGCGGGCAGGCCTGCGCGGCCGGTCTTGACTTATCTCATAAATGACTTACACTATTCAAATATGAATAGAATGGATGTGTCCTTCGGCCGTCTTCTGCGGGAGAAGCGAGAGCTTTTTCTCTTGTCTCAGGTGGAGCTCGCCCGGCAGGTTCAATGGCCCCAGAGTAGGGTTTCACGTCTTGAGCAGGGGCGGCGCAGCGTGACGCTTCCGGAGTTGATGGATTTGGCCGGGGCGTTCAGCTGTTCCGTCAGCGAGCTGTTCGGGGAAATGGGGGGCGGAGCCGGCTCGCGGACGACGGAGCCGACGCGGTTTTCGGCGGGGTTCGCGGCCGCTTTTGAGGATGAGGAGACGGCGCTGGCTCAGCTGGAGAGGCTGGGTGTGCGGTTCCTGGGCGGGGAGAGGAGGGCGACTTTCGTGGACTTATCTCCCGAGGAGACCGTCTTGGCGGCGTTGCGGCATTCCGCAGATCCGCGGGTGTTCGAGGCTTTGCCCTCGGTGGTGCTCGGGCGCGCTCGAACGCTTGATTGGGCCAAGCTGACCTCCGGGGCCTACGCGTTGAGGCTGCAGAACCGCCTGGGCATGGTCGTGTCCGCCGCCCTGCGCCTGACGGATGATGCCGAGGTCAGGAAGACGCTTCAGGACGCGCATGACGCGTTGGCGCAGGCGAAGCTCGATCGGGAGGAGGTCGTCGGGCCGCGGCCGAAGACGGAGGCGGGGCTCGCCGCTCTTCGCAGGAGCACGCCGGAGTGGCTGAGATTCTGGCATGGCATGGGCGCGGGGGACCTGGAGTCCTGCCGAAGGCATCTGCCGAAATGAATCCGGCAAGCGAGAGGGAGTTGCTGGCATTCTTAAGGGTTCTCGATGAGCGCCTCGGCCAGGAAGGTTTCGAGGGGAAAGTCACCGTGTATGTTTTTGGAGGGGCGGCCGCCGTCATCGCGTACGGTTCCGCGCGCGCCACGCTGGACATCGACGCCTATGTTGACAACCGCGCAGTCGAGCGTCAATTCCTGGAGTGGGCCGGGGAAGGCTCCGTGCTGGCTCGGACTCACGGGCTCTATTTCCAGAGCGCCCATACGGAGCTGATGCTCCTCGAGGAGCCGGAATGGAAGGAGCGAAGCGTCGAGGTCCTGGCGGGAGTCTTGAAGCGCATCCGCGTCAGAGCGCTCGGGCGGGAGGATCTGATCCTCAGCAAGCTCTCCCGATACAACGACCGAGACCGCGCGGATATCCTGTTCCTCGCCGAGAGCGGCAAGGTCGACCCCAACACTTTGATCGCCCAGTACAAATCGGCGCGGCTGTACTATGTCGGCAGCCTGCCCCGGCTCGATTCGACCTTCAACCTCATCCTCGGGGAACACTTTGGTCTTGGGCCGCTCGTGTTCGAATAGCCGCACGGCGGACCGGCAGTGGAAGGTGCCCGGGGAGGCGCTCAAGCCCGGCTGGCGGCCGCTGTTCGAGGCCCGGCGCGATCC
>CAZIBN010000195.1:0-1696 GCA_964537395.1 uncultured Elusimicrobia bacterium | reverse complement strand
CCGCGCTTAAGACCTGGGGCTTCCCCCTCGACGGCGCCGTCGCGCGTGAGCTTGGCCGCGACGGCAAGCCTGTCGGCCTCGACCTCACGCCGGAGCAGCTCGACGAGCGCCTGGCCCTGCTCGAGTCCGGGGTGACTCCCGCGCCCTCGCCGGTTCACCGCACCCCCCCTCTCGTCCCGTCCCTCGACCTGGCGCCCTCGGCTTTGGGATCCCTCTACGACGGCCGCGCGGCCGGCGCGCCCGTCGCCGTCGATGCCTCCGCTCCGCCGGCGTTGCTTCCTTACCAAGAGCCTCCCTTCGACGCTTCCTGGTCGGGAATCGAATCCGATTTCCTGAACCCCAAGACCCGCTCGCGCGCGGTCAAAGCGCTCGCCTCCCGCTTTAAAAAAGACCCAGAGTCCGCAACCGGCCTGTCCCCGGACGCCCCCGAAGCCCTGCGCCTGCTCGCCCGCGAGATCTACGCGGGCCGCGGCAACGACGCGGCGGCCGTCGAGCTCAAGCGCGAGCTGGCCACCGCCGCAAATCTGCGCAACCTCCAGAAGTTCGAGTTCTCCGCGAAGATCACGAGCCCTCTGACTGTCTTCGTGGCGCTTTCGCGCAGCCGGGCCACGCACTCGCTCGACTCCCGCCTCTACTTCGAGCAGATGATCAAGCGTCTGGACGCCGAGGGCCGCTCTTTAAGCGGCTTCCTCATCGAGGTCGACCCGGACGGGAAGCGCGGCGCCGACTTCCTCCTGCGCGCGCACTCCTACGACGCGTTGATCCCGCATCTCGAGCGCCGCCCCGCCGAGGCGGGCGCGATCGCCCCCTTACTTTTTCCGGCCGGCCGCTCCGCCGATGTGCGGACGCACGCCGACGCGCTCGAGGGCCTCCTCCTCCAGCTCTCCGTCCGCGGCCGCACCGGCGGGGCCGCGGCTCAATTCACGAAAAGCCTCATCGCCTACGCCGCCCTCGCCCCGGCCGACCAGGCCCGGCGCATCGCCGTGTATCTGAAGCTCAATGAGAAAATACTGCCGCGCTCCTTGCGCCCCTCGCTGTCCGCTCTCGACCCTCTCCTTCCGCCCGGCGTGCTCGAAGACGCGGGGCTGATCCCGTCTGAGCCGCGCGACGTCTGGCCGACCGACCGGTGGCAGTTCGCGCTTCATTTCGCCTCCACCGAGGTTTACGCGGGCTGGCGCTCGCGCTTCCTGGCGCGGGGCTACATCCCAGCGCTCGTCAACGGCGAGCCGGCCCTCACCAAGAACTTCAACGGGCGAGAGATCATGCTGGTCGCGAAGCTCTACCAGGGCGATGAGGACTCCTTCCTGCGCGGCGCGGAGGCGTCACGCTTCCTCGCGTCCGTGACTCGGGATCTCAGGAACCCGTTCGTTCAGGGCGTCATCCTGCGCACGCACGCGCAGTTCCGCATCTCCAACCTCTTCGATAAGAAGGTCAACTCCGGCAAGCTGTTGCTCGACGGGGCCTGCCGCAGCGCCTGGGACTTGCGCGAGCTTCGAAAGCGCTGCCCTTCATGCCAGTTCATCGTCAACACGGGCACCGGGCGGGGCAAGCTCAACAACGACGCGGTGATCTCCGTCGTCGAGGGGCTCGCCAAAGATCTGGACTGGGATGAGATCGGCGCGGAGTTCACGCGCACGAGCCCCTCGACCTCGGCACGCATCCAGGGGCCGTGGACTCCGCCCTTCGCCGAGGCGCT
>CAZIBN010000194.1:0-1714 GCA_964537395.1 uncultured Elusimicrobia bacterium | reverse complement strand
TTTACTTGAATTGTTTTTGTGCGGGCCAAAAGTAATTGAAGAAACTAAAGGCCTGACACCGTCTAGTGTGGGGGGAAGGCGCGGGGGTAGGAGGGGACGGTTTCCCACTTCGAGCGATCCTTCGGCGCGCGCATGAAATAGTCCACGACGCCTCCGACGGGTTCGCGGCCGAACTTGCGGTTTGACGGGATCTGGGGCATGCGCACGAATAAGATCGCCTCGAGGTCTTCCTTGATCATCTTTTCGAGCGGCGAATACTCGCGCCCGACGGGGTCGGCTTCGTAGACACCGACCATGCTCAGGAGATCGCCGCCGACGGCGTTGAAGGACGCGCGCGGAAAGCTTCGCGTCGGCTCCTCACGCAGGGACTGGTAGATCTGCTTGCCGGCCTCCGGGTCCTTCAGCCCCACCGTCTTGGAGATCAGCTTGGCGATGAGAGAGGGCGTGGCGCCGGTTTCCGGGAACTTCCAGCCTTCTTCGCGGACCGGGTCGGCGATCAGCGCGGTGCAGTTCTTGTGCGACTTATCGTATTTGAGCTCCTGCGAGTAGTACTTTGCGTACTGCTCGGTGAAAGCTGCCTGAAATTTCGACGGGACCCGCGCGTCCTTCATGATCATCACGAGCATGTAGGACGGCCGGTACCAGCTTTGGCCGCTGTTCAGGTCGGTCATGTACTTGTCCATCGGGACCATGCTCGCGATGATCCCCTTCTCGCTGACCGTGTTCATGTCGTAGAAATTGTCGAACATCCAGTCCGCCATGCTGCCGCCGGGACCGTAGCGGCCGGTGAACAGGCTCGAGTGGCCGGCGAGGGCCTCGTCGTCGTCGCCCTGCGCGCCGTTGAGCATGAAGCCCATGACGGGCTTTCCTTCCCAGTCGCGCCCGGCGTCGGGCTTCTCCCATAGGAGCTTCGTCTCGAACGGTTTTTTCGCTCCGCCCTTGTCCGCGGCGACGAGCGCGTCGATGTCGGCCGAGTTCTTCGCGTCGGCTTCCTTCAGATTCGAGGCGTCGATGCGGTAGTCCTCGGGCCAGATCGTGCGCGCGACCAAGGTCCGCACGCCGTCCACCTCGACGAACTCGCCGCGGATGCGGACGGTGCGGCCGCGCATGTAGGCGAGGCTCGACTCGTCGTAGTACGAGCGGTTGGATTCGATCTTCTCCGTGAGCGCGAAGGGCACGACCGTGCCGTCCTTGAGCGTGGCGAAGCGGCCGTCCTCGGAGAGCTTGACGCCCGGCACCATCTCAGGAGAGCCGATCCAGACGAGGCCGACGGGGCCCGACTTGGGCGTGGCGATCACATCATCCGGAAAGTACCACTTGCCCTGCTCGGGAGCGCGGCACAGGGCGCAGCGGCCCGTGCCCAGCTCGAAATCGTCCTCGGGGTAAAGGCCGAGGTAGCCGCTGGTAAGGCCGCGGGCGGAAGAGGGTTCGACCGCAGCCGGCGCGGCGGCGGGGGCGGCCGCGGTTTGAACGGGCGCGGACTGACGGGGAAGAACCGCGGGCGCTTGACGGTAGCCGCCTGCGACGGGGGCCGCGACGCCGGCTCCGAAGAACCGGGCTCCGTCAAAGAGCGCGTCGGGGGAGGCGGAGGCGCCCAGGGCGAGAACGACGATCAGGGCGATGGGCGCGAGGATCTTCTTCACTCCGTAATTATACCCAACCCAGGGTCGTTTTCATGGGGCTTTGGCCCCAGACCGTTCCGGTTGCTATTTCG
>CAZIBN010000193.1:0-1780 GCA_964537395.1 uncultured Elusimicrobia bacterium | reverse complement strand
CGGTCAGGATCAGGATCTGGGGATCGCGGGCGTTGAGCGTGAGCGAGTTGGCGACGAAGGTTCCGGAGGGCAGGAGTGCCGCCAGGACCGGATGGCGTCCTTCTACGATATCGAGGTCATAGGTGAAGTCGACCTTTGGCTTGACGAAGTCGTGCATCGCCGCGACGGAGGCGAGCGACTGGAAGCCGTCGAGCTCGCTGAGCAGGTCGGAGAGGCGCAGCAGCGGCGCGTGGTAGCCGATCGCCTCGTCGCGCAGGTCGTTGAACAGCTGAGCCTCGAGGCGCAGCATCTTCTCCTCGGCCGTCAGGATGCGCGTTTCGAGCTCCTTGAGCTCGGGCGTGATGTAGCGCTCGGCGTTGGTCAAGGTCTGCTTGCGCGTGTAGGACGCGGGGGCCTTGGCGCTCTGGCCCTTGCTGATCTCGATGTAGTAGCCGAACACCGAGTTGTAGCCGGCCTTGAGGCTCGAGATCCCGGTCGCCTTGCGCTCGCGCTCCTCGAGCTCGGTCAGCACCTGGTCGGAGTCGGTCTTGAGTCGGCGCAGCTCGTCGAGCTCTTTATGGAATCCGGGGCGGAAGAGGCCGCCATCGGACAGCTTGAGCGGCGGAGCGTCGACGAGTGCGGCGATGAGCTTGGCGCCGAGGGCTTCGAGAGATTTGGCCGTCTCGCGCAGGTCGCTGGCGAGGTCGGCGAGGCCCGAGGAGAACGCGGTCTCGGCGAGCCAGGCCTCGAGTTGGGGCAGGCGCGCCAGCGAGCGGCGCAGGGCGCCGAGGTCCCGCGGGCTCGCGGCGCGCGTGGCCATGCGGCTCGTCACGCGGGGCAGATCGGCGACCTCCTGCAGGATCTTGCCCAGGGATTGACGGGCTTCGGGCTTGTCGAGCAGGTCCTCGACGCAATTCTGCCGATGCTCGATCTCTCTTATGTCCGTCGACGGGTGGAGCAGCCAGGTCTTGAGCTTCCGGCTTCCCATCGGGGTGCGGCACTGATCGAGCAAGCCCCAGAGCGTGTGACGCTTCTCCCCGCTTGCGGCCTCGATCAGCTCGAGGGTGCGGATCGCGGTCTCGTCGAGCTGCATGAAGGAGCCGGCCTCGCGGTACGCGGGCTCGGGCAGCTCGCGCAGGCGGAACTTCGCCTCGTCGACATATCGCCTGGCCGCGAGGGCGGCGTTCAGGGCGAGGTGGTGGTTGCGCCAGATCGCGCCGCCGGCCCAGGAGGGCTGATTCGCCTTCGGCGAATCTTTGGGCACACGTATAGTCAGGCAGGTCTTCGCCGGCAGGACCGACTGCAGCCAGAGTGCTGACGCCGCTTCGCCCGAGGCGATCACCTCGGCGGGGCGCACGCGCGCCAGCAGGTCGTAGAGCTTGCGGTGGTCGCGGTCGTTGAGCGTCTGCGTCGCCCACGACTCTCCCGTCGAGACGTCGAGGCAGGCCGCGCCCCAGCCGACGATGTCGTTCTCGATGGCGACCAGGAAGTTGGTCGCCGCGGGGTCGAGAAGCTCGTCCTCGACGATCGTGCCGGGCGTCACCACGCGCACGACGTCGCGCGCGACCAGCTTCTTCTCCTTGCTCGGCGCCTCGAGCTGCTCGGCGATCGCGACCTTGCGGCCGGCGCGCAGCAGGCGGGCGATGTAGTTCTGGGCGTTGTGAAAGGGGACGCCGCACATCGGGAAGCCCTGGCGCTGGGTCAGGACCAGGCCGAGGATCGCGGAAGCCTCCTGCGCGTCGAGGCCGAACATCTCATAGAAGTCGCCCAGCCGGAAAAAGAGGATGCTGTGGGGGTGGCG
>CAZIBN010000192.1:0-1796 GCA_964537395.1 uncultured Elusimicrobia bacterium | reverse complement strand
TGCGGCCGCACCGTAAAGGATGCCTTCGACATTTTTCGGGCCGAAGGCCTTCCAGTGGATGCCCTCCTTCCCGTTCCAGACGGCGATGGGGTCCGACGACCAGGCGGGGTGGCCGAGCGCCGCGGCGCCGGCGACGCCGATGGAGGTCTCCGACAGGATGCGGCCGTCGCCCGCGTCCACGACGAGGACGACGCGGTCGTCCGGCTCATCGCGTGAGCCGAGGCCGACCTTTCCCGCATCGAGCAGGACGCGGCGGCCGTCGCGCGAGAGGGTGAGACCGCCGCCGAGTACGAAGCCCTTGAGGCGCCGTTTCGTCCTTGCGCCGGAGGCGAGGTCCAGGACGACGAGGTAAGTCCGATTGGGGAAGCGGCCCTCGACGAAGGCCAGGCGCCGCGACGCCGGGCTCCAGTCGAACGCCTGCGCGCCGGAGGTGCCGGCGATGCGCTCGACGCCCGGAGGCAGGGGCTTCGAGCAGGCGGCGAGCAGCGCGAGGAGGAGGAGGCCGCGGCGCAGCAGGCCGCCTCCTGGGCGGTCAGCGCGCGACACTGTACAGCCCGAGGAGCAAGATGATGACGAAGGCGGCGGACAGAAGGATGTTGCGGGCCATCCCGAGGCGGCGGCGGACCGGGCTCGTCTCCCGCTCGAGACGCTCGACGGCAGACGCGAACGCGGGCTCGTCGAGCGGGACCGCCCAGAGGCCGTTATACTCGGGGTCCGCTATGGCCACGAGGACGCGCCCTGACGCGGCGTCAAAGCCGACCAAACGGCTCGGCAGTCGGCTCCAGCTTTTGGTCCACTCGACACGGCCGTCGGCGGCGAGCTTGACGAGTGTCTGCGGCTTGAGATGCAGGGCGATGCCGGCTAAGACCTTCTCGTCCCTGACCAGCAGAAGCGTGCCGGAGGGCAGCGCCGTCGCCGAGACGATCGTCGCCGAGGAGGTGTACAGCGCCTTCAGCGTTCCGGTCTCGGGGTCCAGCGCCGCGAGGCGCCGCAGGCCCGAATCCTTGTCGAGCCACGCCGCGAAGAGACGCCCGTCGCCGGAGCGGCCGACGACCAGGGGCTTGGGCGGCAGCCCGATCGACGACGCTTGGCGGCCGGCCGCCACGTCCCAGACGTCGAAGCGCGCCGAGACCTCGTCCGCGATGAGCAGCCCCAGCCGCGGGACGCGTGCGGCCGCGCCGCAGTCGACGATGCCGGAGGGCAGGACCGCGAAGTTCTCGATCGCCGGGGCGGCGGCGCGCCAGCGGCCGAGCTTCGTCCCGCGGTCCGCGCTCGCCGCCGCGACGAGCACGCCGTCGGACCAATCCGTCTCGACGAGACAGACCGCGCGGCGGCCGTCGTCGAGCTTCGCCGTTCGGTCCGAGCCGGGGTCTCCGGGGGCGGCTTCGAGGACCACCTCGCCCTTGGGGGCCTCGCCCGCGTACTCGTCGACTAGCTCGGCCGCGCTGAAGAACGCCCGCGGCGGCACCGAGCCTCCCACGGGCAGGCCGACGATCCTGCGGCCCGCGGACCGGTGGAGGCTCAGTCGGCCCGCGGCGAGGTCCAAGGACCCGACGTAGGATTTGTCCGGATAGGCGCCCCGCACAAAGAGCACGCGGCGGCTTCTCGCGTCGAAGCGGAAATCCCGGTCGCCCGGGCTCAGGCCGTAGGCGGAAGAGCCCTCGGGCGCTCGCGGGCCGCACGCTCCAAGCGCGAGCGCCCCGGCGATGAGAGCGCGGCGCATTACGAGCGAATGTTGAGGACCGCCGCCTCGAAGACGGAGATGTTCTCGCGGACCTGGCCGTTGGGGCCGATGA
>CAZIBN010000191.1:0-1923 GCA_964537395.1 uncultured Elusimicrobia bacterium | reverse complement strand
CGGCCGGCCGATCGCTGGTCCCGTCGAGGTGCGCGGCTTCATGATGGACGGCTCGTCGCGGTGCCGAACGCCGATGGCCAGCGTTCAGCTCGACTACCGCCGCGTCCCTTAGGACGCGGAAAGCGGCAGGCGCAGGATTAGCCGCGCGCCGCCGCCGGGGCGATTCTCGGCGGTGAGGCTGCCGCCGTGCTCGCGCGCGATCCGGGCGCAGAGGTTGAGGCCGAGGCCGGTGCCGCCCTGCGAGGCGCGCGTCGTCTCATAGGCGCCGAAGAGTCGCGATAGGATCTCAGGCGCGAATCCGGGGCCTTCGTCCTCGACCGTCGCGACCGCGAAGGCTCCGTCCCGCCGCGTCGTCAGCTGAACCCGTCCGCCCTCCTTGCTGACGGAGAGCGCGTTGAGGAACAGATTCAAGAACAGGCGCTGCAGGTGCGCGCGGCTGGCCGAGATCGCGCAGGGCTCTGGGGAAGGCGTAACCTCGAGCTGAGCCTTCTTATCCAGGAATACATTGTGAACCAGAGGCACAACGCTCGACGAGATCGCGTCGAGGTCGTCGGGCAACAGCTCGAATTTCGCGTCGGCTCCCTGCCGGGCGAGCTGATTGGACATCTCTCCGCCGAGCTTCGACATCCGTTTGATCCGCTCCATGCCGTCCCGGGCTCCGGCGCTCAAGGTCTCGTCGCCAAGGATGGCTTCCGAGAACCCGTGGATGACCATGAACGCGTTCTTCATGTCGTGGGCCACCCCGGCGCTGACGAGGGCGACGTTGCTCAACGCGGCGGCGCCCTCGAGGCGGGTCGTGAGCTGGTCGGCTCTCCGGCTCTCGGATCGGAGCTGGGTATGGGTGGCCCGGTCCTTGGTGACGAGGCGCCATGCCAGCAGGGCGGTGAAGATGAAGAAGCCGCTCTTGAGCAGGATCTCGAACGCGGTGACGGACCAATTGCCCTGAGCTTCGGTGAGCGTGAAGACGGCATTGAAGGCCACGACTCCGACCGTGATGCCGATGGCCTCGCGAGGTCCGAGCAGGAGGCAGACCGTGAAGATCGGCAGCAGGTAGAGGACCCAGAGGTTCGAGGCGGCGCCGCCGGAGTGCGCCAGGATCGCGGTGATCGTGCCGCAGTTGGCGAGGATGAAGCCGGTGGAGATCAGGGGAGCGTCGGGTCGCCGGCGCAACGCGACGCCCGCCAGCAGGTTCAGGACCATCAGGAGGCCGAAGAGATAGAGGATCTGCGGGTAGTCCAGGCTGGGGTTGTCGCGGCCAAGGAACGCGAGGGCGGCCATGAAGATGCAGAAGCCGGCTTCGTAGCGATTGGCGACCGCATCCGATTTGGTCATGCTGGAGTCAGCATAGCCCTAAAACCGCGAAGACTCAAGCCGATGATTTTTTTCGGCCGGAGAACAGGTACGAAAAGCCCGCGACGACGGCGCTGAGCCTCTGCTCCTTCGCGGCCTGGAAGCTCCGCCGCTGATAGTCCATGGCGTTGGCCCAGAGCTTCTCGAACTCCGCGGGGACGCCGCCGCCCGCCCGGAAATAGGATTCGGTCTCGGCCTTCTCCCAGATCCAGAAGTCGCGCGCGAGCCAATCCTCCATCTGCGCGAGCGCCGCGGCCTGGCCGGGGGAGGACGCTCCCGGGAGCGTGAGCGTCGCCTTGTCGGACAGATAGACCTGCAGATCCGTGAGCCCGGCCTCGTGAAGAAAACCGGGAAGGAGGTCTCCGATCGAGTTGTTTCCCAGGCCGAGAGCCGCCTTGCCTCTCTCGCACAGAGCCTGCAATCGGACGGCGGACATCAGCACGTCTATGTCGCCATTGAAGTTGTCGCTGTCGCGCACCAGGGAATTTGCCAGATTGTTCGGCTCGCTCAGAATCAGGAGGCCGCCGGGCTTCAGCACGCGCATGAATTCCTTCAGCGTCACGCGCGGGTCGG
>CAZIBN010000190.1:0-1983 GCA_964537395.1 uncultured Elusimicrobia bacterium | reverse complement strand
ACGCTGTGCCGCGCGCGCTACAGGAACTCCACAAAGTAAGCGCGCGTCGGCACAAGCGCATGGTTCGACCGAGGACAGGTGCCTCCGCCGCCGTCCGTGCGTGTCCGGCGGGCCCACGTTGCGCGTTAATCTTTTGTGCCGAAAATGAACGGGTCCTCGACATCGTCTGGAACAGACTCCCAATCAGTCGTCTGTTTGCCGTACTCTAAGTGCGCCTGTCGACGTGCATCATCTAGCGTTTCATGGAATGTGTCGCCAACTATTCTTCCGTCAGCGTCATATCGGTACAGCGACGTCCCATCTGCTTCCTGCTCAGTCAACAATAAAACAGGAACTGTGAGCTGCTCCCGCGAATCCGCGCCCCCAGTTAGCTGTGGCGGCAGGCCTTTGTAATGCCGAACTTTGGGCTCGGATGGAGCGACTATTTTCATTGTGAAGCGATTTTTTTTCATCATTAATCGAGGATCCGCACATGTGAGTTTTCAACGATATCACGTCCGTTCGGTCCGATGCATTCGAAGTGGACATGTTCCCCTTGTTTTGGGTCAGACAGGTCGCCATCTCTCATTCTGAATTGCCTTGTATTGTCCGCAGATCGATAGCGGCCCGGGCCCACTTGCTTGTATCCGGGACCCAGCCAGCGCTCAGCATTCTTTAGAATCTCGCTTACTGTGGCGTTGCCTCCGCCAATATTGCCGAGACCCTTCGGGACGGTGCAGGAAGTACCAGCACCCCCACCTCTCCTACTGCTTCCACCCGAGGATGACGTTTGTGGTTGCACTTCAGTATTTTCTGGCACCTCATTCCCATGAGCTGCTGGCGTTCTAATAACGGAGCGAAGCTGATCGTCGCGATGAGTGTCGATCGCCTCGTTGTACTTGTCTTGAGCCTCGATCATCTGATTTAGGCCGTAGATGGTCGCCACGCCGGCGCCCACTATCAGTCCAAACGTCGCGGCGGTGATGGTGATGGCCCCGATCGCGCTCGTTGCTGCTCTCTGCGCCCCTTTACGAAGCGCTTCTTTTACAACTTCGGCGGCGGGGCCCGAGGTAGCAACTGCCGCGGGCATGAACGCGGTCTTTTTCTCGTCCACGGGAAGGTCGCTCCCGCCGTCGTTTTGCTTGGCGCGATAGAGACCATAAGCGATGAGACCGCCAGCGAAGGGAACGGCTAGCGGCCAGAGCGGGAGCCCGCCCTCGTGTTTTATGGGGTCGCCGCCATCCTGACCGGGAACGGGCACGGCGCTGGGGAGCGCGCTGCCTTTGACGGCGAGTTTGATGGGCTTGTTCGAGTCATCCTCTGAGACGACGGATAAGCCCTGCGCCACCGGTGACAGGCCCGGCGACACGGAAGCCGTGCCGGAAGGCGAGCCGCGACCCTTGGACATCTGGTACAGCGCCCACGCGCCTTTATCGGTGCGCCCGCTGTTCTCCCAGGCCTGCAGTGCATTATGGGCCGCGCCCGGGAAGTCCTTCTGATCGTAAAGGACCTGCCCCTTCGTCGCCAGGAGAACCGGGCTCTTCGGATTTTGTTCGAGGGCTTGATCCAGGGCTGCATGAGCCGCTTCACCTTCGCCGAGTTGCGCCATGATACGGGCATTCGTAGCCGTGTTATCCGGCGACGGTGGCACGCGGGCTATCGCGGCATCTAGGCGCGCGCGGAACTCGCCTTTCCACGCTTGGTATTGCTCGGGCGTGACCCGGCCGTCCTTCTTATCATCAAGCTTGCGTGACAGCTCCTGCTCAAGACGGAATAAATCTGGATGGGCTTTCTTTGTTGCGGCTGTCGCGCCGGGCTCCCCAGTCGCAGGGCCAGCAGCGTCGCCTGCGAGGCCTGGAAGGGGGCAGAAAAGAAGAGCCAGGGCGAGGAAGATTTTCATGGAGTGCTTCCGGGGGAAGTATAGCCCCGATCCGGAAGTTTGGCCATGTTTACAAATCAAATTACCGAGTTTTTACCCGTGGCTTCTGCGGTCGAACGCAGAGG
>CAZIBN010000189.1:0-1994 GCA_964537395.1 uncultured Elusimicrobia bacterium | reverse complement strand
CATGCGTGATCGGTTAGCATGATTCTTGCATTCCTTTCACGCAGTTGCAGCAGCTGGCGTACTGCGCCTGCGGTACGTGTGGGAGCGCTTCTCGACCGCCGCGAGCAAGCCGGGGCGGCTCGCATTGGGGTCGACGGCTTCGTGCAGCAACGTGGTGCTGATGCGGATGAGGATGTCGGCCACCTGTCGCGGAGGGAGAATCACGGCGTGCAGCAGGTCGGAGGACACGGACTCGAGCAGGGCAGCCCAGCGCTGAAGGGGAATACGCTCGGCCTGGTCCCCGAGCGACTTGCGGACGAGCGCCAGCAGGCGCCGACTGACGATGAGCGTCAGGATCGCGGCGTAGAGCAGCGCTTCGACGATCTCTCGCTTGCGGCTCGGCATCTGATCGATCCGGTAGTGGCGCTTGAGCTCCTTGAAGAAGAGCTCGACCTGCCAGCGCAGCGCGTAGACGGCGCGGATGTCTTCGGCGGCGAGCTTCTCGACGGGGACGTTGGAGACGTAGAAGTGGTGCTCGCCTGTACGGTCGTCTCGGATGCCCACGACCCGCAGCGACTGGACGTCCTGGCGAGCCCTGCCGCCGTAGGCACGCCGCTGGAACCGCACGTCGACCTCGACGTCCAGGATGTCGCGCTGAAGTCGGCCAGCGACGTCGCGCAGCCTCTCCCCTACGACCGGTACGGCACGGCCTCGGTGGACGCGGTTGAGCGCCGTGATCGTGGGGTTCGCATTCGCCTTGAGCCGGGTCAGGAAGTAGCCGCCGTTGCGCGTGATGCACGCGAAAAGCTGGTAGCGGAAGTACCCGAGGTCGAAGAGCAGCAGGTGCTCCTTGACCCAGGGGCCGACGCGGAAGACCGGACCGTCGTGTCTGCGCTCGCTTGTGACCTGGATCGAGGTTTTGCCGGTCCCGATCACGTTGATGATGGCGTGCGCCTTGAGCGCGGCTTTCGTGTGGTTCGTCCTGCAGCCGGGGTAGACCTTGGCGAGCAGGTCGTGCAGCCGGATCACGGTCGAGTCCGTCATGATGACGTCGCGGAAAGTCTCGAGCGGCCCGCGCAGCTTTCGCCCGACGCCCAGGAGGTCCTTGAGGGCATGGTCGACGGCCGCCTTGAGCATGGCTGCGAAGCCAGGGGTGAACCTGTCATAGAAGCTGCTCTCCTCGATCACCTGCCCCGTCGACTTCTCGTAGGCGCGCCGCAGGCCAGCGATGGTCCGCGTGCTGCCGGTGCCGAACCCCAGCACCACCGTCCAGAAGAGGTCGCTGGGATCGACGCGCCGCAGACGCTGCACCGCGCCGCTCGTCCTCGCGAGCGCCGCCAGGAACACCGCCGGGAAGAGCTTGCGCAACGTCTCGCGGATCGGGATAGACTTCGCTCGGGCCATCGTTCCACCTCCTCGGTGTCTGCAACACGAGCGAAGCGGGATAGATGGCCTGTTTGTCAAGCAGATCCACGCACATGGGCCCCGCTAACCGAACGCCCATGCACCTCACAGCGCACGACGGCGAGTGCGCGTGCGCTGCCGGTGCCCTGCCGCGTTCTTGACACCGCTACTCATACATCGGCACACTTCGCCCCAATGGAGGCTCCGTGAAACACATGATTGGCGGCATCGTAGCGATCTGCCTCGGGCTCTGGGGCATGAGCGCGTGGTGGGTCAGCTTCGGTCTGGTAATGCGAGGGATCGTGCCCTTCGGTCTCCTGGCGTTCGGCCTTCTCGCAATGATCGCGGGATTCCGGCAGCTCTCCGACGGCGGGTCCGAAGATCCGGCCCTGGATCCACAGGCGTCCGCAGCGGACGATGACTGACCGGCGGCACCGTTCATGGACGCCGTCCCCTTCTGCGAGCGCAACGTTCGAGCGTGGATCGCCGTTCTGGCGATCACCGCCGGGGGCGTCCTCGTGCTCACCTTGTCTCTCGCACGGAGCGACCAGGGGGGACTCAGTCTGATCAACCGGCTGCAGCAGAGCGCGATTCCGAACGCCTCGGCGGCT
>CAZIBN010000188.1:0-2208 GCA_964537395.1 uncultured Elusimicrobia bacterium | reverse complement strand
CTCATCGACCGCGTCCTCAAGAACCGCGACGATCTTCTCATCGCCGAGTGCGACGCGAGCCGCAAGTTTCTCATTGGCCGTCTCGGCTACGCCCCGGCCAAGGTCCGGACCATCCGCAACGGCGTGGAGCTCGCGGGCTGGCCCATTTCCAAAGTGGACCGGCAGAAGCGCCGCATGGAGCTGCGCCTGAGCTCCAGCGATATCCTTGTCGGCGCGGTCGGTCGTCTCGATAAGCAGAAAGGCTTTGCGACCCTGATCGAGGCCATGTCGCGTCTCAAGAAAACGGACCTGCGCTGCGTGATCCTCGGCGAGGGCCCCGAGCGGGCGCGCCTCGAGGCCCTGATCCGCAAGCACGAGGTCGAGAAGCACGTCTGGCTTTACGGCGAGCGCCCGGACATCGTCACCTGGCTGTCCGCCTTCGACATCGGCTGCCTGCCTTCCCTTTGGGAAGGCCTTCCCAACACCTTGCTCGAGGCCATGGCGCTCGGCCTGCCCGTCGTCGCCTCCGCCGTCGACGGCGTGCCCGAGGTCGTCGAGAACGGGAAAAACGGAGTGCTCGTCCCCCCCGCCGCGCCCGCCGCCTTGGCCAAGGCCTTAAAGGACCTCGCCGCCGATCCCGCGCGCCGGACCGCCCTCGGAGCGGCCGCGCATGCCGCCGTCATGGAGAAGTTCACCGTTCGGCGCATGATGGACGAATACCAGTCGGCATACGACGCCGTCCTCTCACGCTAGCCCCAAGGTTATCCCCAGCGTTTCCAACGTTGGAAGTGCTGGGGTCAAGTTGCGTGGCCGAATCGAGCGTATATTCCGTTTCCTATATAGCATCCGCGGGTTGATAGCGCAGATGTATTGACGCCGTAACATCGGTTCGCTACACTGACGAACGTCTCGCGCGCGCGTATTAAGGAACGCCGACCTTAATGCGTGGTTCCGCTATTTTAGGGGGCGCGGGATAAAATACCACAACTTGCTTTCAACCCGCTTCAGACGGCTCATCGGCGTGGCCTCGCTCGCGATCTTCGCGGGCCTCGCCGCTTTTCCCGCGCTCGCCCAGTTCGGCGCGCCCTACGATCCGGATTTCGCTCCCGCTCCGAAGACCGATGCGCCCGCCGGCTTGCCGAAGGCGGATCAACCGGCACCGACGGAGGAGGCTCCGCTCGAGGCCCTTCCCGGCGCGCCGGCCTCTCCGTACCAGCTTCTCACCCGTCCCGAAGGGACCGGCTTCCTGACACCGGCGCCCGTCCCCTCGACCGCCCCCGTGGCGGCGCCGCGTGATCCCGGCGAGGTACGCGCCGGCATGACGCCGGTCCAATACGACGCCGCCCGCTTCGAACGCGTGCGCGAGCAGATCGACCGCGGCGAGGAGCCCGGCACTGAGCGCGGCCCCGACGGCGGTCCCCTGCTCGTCAACGACGACATCCTCCTCTCGACCTCCGCCCCCAAGCCGCCGCCCCCCGAGGTCGAGCTGCCGACCTACGGCACCAGCCTGTCGGTGACCGGCCGAAAGGTCATCGGCTTCAACTTCTCCGAAAAGCGCTTTCTCAACTCGCAGAAGACGACGGGCCGGCCGCAGACGACGAACCTCATCGAGATCGACCAGCAGCTTCAGCTGCGCATGCAGGGCAAGGTCGGGCCGAAGATCACGGTCAACGTCGACTACGACGACACGAAGCTCAACCAGCAGGACATCTCCGTCGTCTATCAGGGCGACCCGAACGAGGTCGTGCAGAACGTCTCCTTCGGCGACATCGACCTGTCTCTGCCCGCGACGGAGTTCGTGTCCTACAACAAGCAGCTGTTCGGCATCCGCGCCGACGTGAAGTACAAGGGCTTCCGTTCCACCTTCATCGGCTCGCGCACGAAGGGCCAGACAAAGACCAAGCAGTTCACGGGCAACTCGCAGTTCGTGGGCGTCGACCTGCAGGACATCTCCTACCTGCGCCGCCAGTATTACGACGTGACCTTCGACAACACGGCCCGCCTTCCCATTCAAGCCGGCACCGAGCGCGTGTACCTGGCCAAGCAGGAGATCGGCGTCACGAACCTCAACGAGCAGAACCTGACGGTGGACGACATTGTCGACAACAACCCGGGCGCCGGCGTCACCGCCTCCACGTTCACCGGGAAATTCCTCCCGCTCGTCGCCGGCCAGGACTACACGATCGACTACGCGAAGGGCATCATCCAGTTCCGCAACCAGCTCCTGCC
>CAZIBN010000187.1:0-2223 GCA_964537395.1 uncultured Elusimicrobia bacterium | reverse complement strand
AGGCCTGACGGATCGATGACTGAGAGCCCCCGGGGTCTTTGACCCCGGGGGCTTTTTTTACCAGGAAGTGACGGCGCTGGACGCCTGCGCGAGCTCGCGGTCGTGGCGCGCGGATTCTTCTTCGAGCGCTTTGCGGGGGATCTCTCCGCGCGCGCGCGCGTCCTCGAAGGCGCCTTCGTCATACGGCTGAAGCAGGCGGTACTCGTGCGCCTTGATCCACGGCGCCGGGGCGGCGCCGCGCCGGGCGAAGATCAGGGCCTTCTCGTCCCAATAGACCAGCGCCCAGCTCTCGCGGGGCATGAAGCTGAGATAGTAGGGGCGCCAGAACGTCCTGGCCGAGCCGTCGGGGTAGGTCCGGGTCGCCTCCGCGCGCAGCGGGGCGTTCTCCATGAGGGCGAGGTCGACGCTATGCCGGCCGAGGAATCCCTGCCACGCCGCCGGCGTGGCCAGAGCGTCGCCGGTTTCCTTAAGAAGGTCGTGGAAGAGATAGCGCCCATCCTGGAAAACCAGGAAGTCCGGGTGCAGGCGCCAGCCGAGGTAGCCGCCCCAGCCCCAGGGATTGTACAGGCCGCGCCGCGGCAGGCCGGCGGCCTCGCTCGTCAGGAATTCCGCCGCGCGCCGCGGCAGGGCGTGATCATTGAAGGTCGTGCGCGCGAGCCCGTACTTGAGCGAGCACGCCAGGGCGAAAGCCCCGAAGGCGGCGAGGGAAGCGGTCAGCAGCCATCGCCGGGCGGCCGTCTGCGCCGCGACCCCGGCCTCGTGGAGGAAATAGACGATCAAGGGAACGGCGCAGGCGACGCTGTAGGCCGCCATCCTTGAATGCCGGGACGCGGAAAAGCCGAAGAACAGGAGCGCGGCCAGCGGGCCCAGCGGCAGCCAGCGGCGGCGGCGCAGCAGGAGCAGGGCCGCGCCTATGCCGGACAGCAGCGCGAGCCAGAAGGGCCAGTGCCAGGGATCGTCGAGGCGGATGCTCTTCCATTCGCTGATGCGGATGGCGATGTTCGCCATGTCCTGCCAATGCTGCCAGATGACCTTGAAGTGGGCGAGGCCGTGGGCCTGGAGCATGCACCCCAGCGCTCCTCCGGCTAGATAAAGCCACAGCGACGGGCCTGTGGGGAGGGGACGCGGGCGTTCCCATTGGATGAAGCGCTCGGCGGTCTCGGCGGCGGCGTACAGCCCGATCAACGCGAGGCCGTACATGAAGCCGGGATGGAGATTGCCCCAGACGCAGAAGAGCGGAACGAACCAGGCGGAACCGGGGACCTTCACGCCGAGGCGGCGGCGCTCCAGGGCGAGGAAGACGATCCCAAATCCTATGAGAGAAAACAGCTCGGGACGGATGTCGGAGCGCGTCAGGCTCGCCGCGCCCCAAAGGGCGGCCGCGGCCCAGCGCGCGGGCGCTGAGCCCGTGTAGAGCTCGAGGGTTTTCAGCAGGATGAGGGCCGAGGCCGCCATGAGGGCGGCCTTGAAAACCCAGAGCGAGGTCATGCCTCCGTTTCGGTACAGCGCGTCGAAGAGCAGCTGGGAGATCCACTCGAAGTCCACCCACGGCATGCCCGCGCGCGTCGACGACAGCCAGTCCGCGGTGGGGATGGCGCCGGTCTCTCGGATCCGGCGGGCGGCGCTCAGGTGCCAGAAAAGATCGGGGTTGGAGAGGGGGAGGCCCAGGACCGGGATGAGCGACAAAAGCCCCAGCGCTTTGACGAGCCGGTCGGGGAGCTTCATCGGAGAAGGTACAAGCCCGGCTCCGCCGGGACGAGATCCGCGTCCGTCACGCCCAGGGAGGCGAAGGGCTTCTCCTGAGGCAACGCGTTGAGCCCCTCGAGCGTGACGAGCCAGAAACGCCGGCCGGGCGCCTTCTCGCCGCGAAGGCGCTTCAGGCGCGCGGCATCCATGGTCGCCAGAGCGGGATCGACGGCGCAGAGCGTGTAGGCCTGAACGCTTTGCTGCCCCGCGGCGACGGCCAGGCTTTGCGGGAATTGAAAAAGAGCGAAGCCCTCGCGCATGCGGATGGCGCTCAAGGCGTCAAAGGCGCGCCGGTCGAGGGTATGAAGCAAGGTGGCTCCGGAGTTCGGATCGGCGAAGATCAGGATATCCGCCGGCCCCGCTCGGCGTCCCAGCTCTTGTGCGAACTCCGCGAGATAGGCGCTCAATGAGTATTCCCTGCGGGCCAAGGTGAGCAGCGGCCCCTTTTTGGGGACAAGCCGCCCCACCGCCAGAACC
>CAZIBN010000186.1:0-2246 GCA_964537395.1 uncultured Elusimicrobia bacterium | reverse complement strand
GAAGACGATGGTGCGCATCGGCACGCCGTACAGGCCGAGCATGTCCGCGACCGTCTTGTCGGAGAGGTTGCTGAAGATCTCCTCGCAGGAGGTCAACGACCACAAAGCCTCGACGCTGCTCTGATACGGGAGACGAAAGCCCAAGCCCATGATGAGAAGCTCTTTGCCGGGAGGCGGAGGCGGCGCCGCAGGCGCCTCGGACAGCACCCGCGCCACGTGCCGGTAGAACACGCAGGTGCTCGCGACCTGGGAGTCCTCGGTCGCCTTCTCCGCCGCCGAGAACAGGCGCTGGCTCTCGGCGAAGCTCTTCTTGCGGCAGGCGACATAGGCGAGCCAGAAGTCGCGCACGCCGGGAGGCCAGGTCTGCTTGAGGAGTGCGCCGCAGGCCTTCTCGTCGTCCTGCAGGACGCAGATACGCAGGCGCTCCTGCCTGAGCCCGATGTCATCCGGAGACAGACGGCAGGCTTCCTCGATCGCGCGCCGCGCGCCGGGAAGATCTCCCTCGACGAAGCGCACGCGCGACATCTGCCGCGGCACGCGCACGTCGCCGGGTGCGAGGCGCGCGGCGCGGACCAGGCAGGCGGCGGCTTCCTCGTATTGCGCCTGCTCGAGATGGATGGCCGAGGCGCGGATGTCCGGTTCGGGGCTGTCGGGGATCGCTCGTCGCATGTGCGCGAACTCGGTCAGCGAGTCCCAGAACAGGCCGACGCGGTTGTAGGCGTCGGCGCGCTCGGCACAGGCCCACGCGGAGCGCTCGATCCTCTTAGTTGCGTCGAGATCCTCGCGCGCGGCATCGTGCTCGCCCCAGCGCGCGCGCATCATGCCGCGCACGGCGCGCGCCCAGCCTTCAGGGCCGCGCGGGCCCGAGGCCTCGAGCCAGCGCTCGGTCTCGGCCTTGTCGCCGGCCTGAGCGGCGAGCAGGGCCTTCATCGCCGGCCCGGCGGCCGAGCCGGGGAGCAGAGCGATGAAGGCGTCGGCGTCGCGGCCGGCGGCGGCGTGATCGCCCTTCTGGAAATTCACGGCGGCGCGATGAACGAGATTCCACGGAAGCGCGGGGCGCTTCGCGGCCGAGGCCTTGCCGCCCGGAGAACCGAGCCAGGGGATCATGTGGCGGCGCTCCTCGGCGCGATCCGGGGTCCGGACCGGGGCTTTGGAGAGGAGCCGGGCCAGGCCCTGCTCGAGGAGGACGCGCGGGCTCCAGAGAAGCATGCGCCGCGCAAGCGCCGGATCGGCGGGATGCCCGGCGCCCGGGCCGTCGGACACGGGCGGCGCGTCGGCGGAGCCCATCATGCGCAGAAGGATCGCCGCGGCCTCGGCTTCCGTGCGGCCCTGCCCCGTGCCGATGGGGATCGTCAGGCCCTCGACGCCGGAGGCGTGCGAGGCGAGAAGGTAGGCCTCCACGACATCCCCGATCCAGACGAAATCCTTGACCGCGCCCGACAGCCGGCGCGGCCGCTCCCCCGCTTTGATGTTATGAGGGAAATCGCCATTTCTCTGACCGGGCCCGTAGACGAGATAGAGCTCCAAAGTCACGACCGGCAGACCGAGGGCGGCGATCTTCTTGGCAAGCGCCGCGTCATCCTCACGAGAGGGCGCGTCATGCGCCGTCCGGACGAGGCGGCGCAGGTCCGGCGCTTCGGCCTTAACGACCCGTGCCAGGAGCAGGCTCGCTTGCGCCTCGCGCGCGAAGGTCGAGCCGTCGCGCTGCTTAGCGAGATGGAACACGACTTCAGGCCGCGCGGCGCGCACCGCCGCGCTCAGGCTCTTTTCGTCGCCGAGGTCACCGACATGGCGCGTGACCCGGTCCCACGCCGTGCCCAGAGCCGCGGGCGAAGACGTCGAGCGGACGAGGACGTGGACCTCGGCGCCGTCGCTGACGAGACGGCGGGCCAGCGCCGAACCGATGAAGCCGGTGGCCCCCGTGACGAGGACGCGCCGGCCGCGCAAGGTCACCATTTCGTCCTGCGGGCTGTGAGGGAGGACTGGATGATCTTCGAGGAAAGACGGAGGGAGCCGATCTGGAGCGCCACAACTGGATTTTAGCACTTCTCTGTCGATACATGATAATTACTATAATCCACTCGTGAAGCTGACGGCCGCGCAGAAGAGGCGCCTAATCGAGGGCGGCTACGTCGTGGTGCCAGGCGTCGTGCCGAAGGCCCGGCTCGACGTCGCGCTGCGCGAGATCAACCACCGCCTGGGCACCGGCCTACATCCCGGGAAGGATACGTACGCCGACGACACGG
>CAZIBN010000185.1:0-2261 GCA_964537395.1 uncultured Elusimicrobia bacterium | reverse complement strand
GAATGGCCAGCGGCCGAGTTCGTCGGGCGCATGGCGGCGTTGGTGCCGCCGGCGAGGAAGCATGTGGTGCGGTATTACGGGGCGCTGGGGCCGCGGTCGCCGCTACGGGCAGCGGTGACGGAGGCGACGCGCGGAGGAGCAGCGCTGAGGGAACTGGAGAGCGGGTACTCGGTGACGATCGGGGGAAAGGTTGAGAGGGAGGTCCGTAAGGCGGCGAGTGCAGCGAAGCGTGCGTGGGCGGCCTGCATGAAGAAGATCTTCGAGGTGGACCCCGTGAGGTGTGAGAAGTGCGGCGGGGGAATGAAGCTTGTGGCGGTGATCCTGGACGACCGAGAGCTGGCCCGGATCCTGGAGCATGAAGGGTGGCCGAGGGAGTTCCCGAAGACTAGACGCTATGAGGATTTCCGTAGCGGCGTCTGTGCCGGGCCCGAAGGGTCCCGGCCGCAGGCGTCTCGCGCGCCGCCAGGGAGTGTAGAGCGAGGGGACGAGAGCAGCCAAGCGGACCCGCGCGGCGACTGGGATGGGAGGCAGGACTTTCCGAGCGAGTGGCCGGCGTAGTGGCCCGCGAGAGCGGGCCGGACGGGCTGCGCCCGGCCTAGTGATTTTTTGGGAGGTTCGGCGTGGACTGAGGGAAATCGAGCCCGTGCGGCGAGGCGGTGGGCTCTTGCGTGTAGGGGGAACACGGGTTACGATGGCAGGGTGCGAAGGCTTTCAGGCGGAATGTGCGCTAGAAATTCCTACTTCGTTATTGACGGGTTTGGAGACGGCTTTGAAAAATTTAGGGGCCCGTGGAGGTAATGTGCCGCTGTATCGCCCTTCTCGACATTCACAAGAGTCGGTCTATATCCCGTTTTCCATGAAGAACACGGACGACCCGCAATACGTCTTCTGAGATGAGGTAATAGATTCGGACCGCCTCAAATCCACGTACTGGCCATGCCCGAAGGCCTTTCAATCGGGGATCATTGAGCTTTTTAGGTGCGCCGATTCGCGGCCTCTTGGTGAGCTTCGCGATGGTTTTATCGACCGCATCAATGAATCGCTCCGCGACGTGAGGCACGTTCTGATCAATCAGGTAAAGAAACTGATCGAGAATATCTCGTCGGGCCGCGGACCGGATAACGGACTTCATCTGGCCGGAGTTTTGTGGCGTTTTTTTAACAAGTGAGTCGCTTCGGTTTTAAGGTCTTTCCAGAATTCGCGGGTGAGCTCGATATCCTTTCCAGAATTAAGACCCTCCAACAAAAGGGCCTGCAGTTTGGCGTCCGCCTCTTCTTCCTGCGCTTTGCGAAGAAGAGTTCGGAAATATTCACTCACGTTTCCGAAACCTTTACTCTTAATTTGTTTCTGTATGAATCCCCTCAGGGGTTCGGGAATGGAAATGGTCACTGTGGTCATGGGAGATGCCTCCTTGCGGAAAGTGTAGCAGGACTATTATCTATTAACAATAGATAATAGTTGCCATATGAAATTCCTCCGTACACAAGGTCTTTTTCAGGGTAGTAGAGACGGTGAGCGCGAGGGTGTAATGCTGTCTATTCCCCGCGAGCACCTCAAGGACCCTCGAAGCGCTATAGGGTCATACGCGCGAGCTCCGCGCAGAGCCGCGCGCGTTCGGCTTTATACTTAGGTAAGAGGGCCTCGTCCGGTATCAAGTGAGCAAGACGAACGGAGGGCCATCATACCCTGAATGGCCGGCGGTCGAGTTTGTGGGGAGAATGGCGGCCTTGGTGCCGCCTGCGTTGAGCTTGCTTCTGTCAGCTCATCATAAGAAGGACGGGCGCGGAGAAGATCAGGCTCAGGATGGAAGTCAGGCAGGCTTCCCTCCAGCTCATCGTCAATCCGGAGAGTCCGGCGGCGAGGACGATCACGAGCGTCTGCGGGAGCGTCACATGCAGGTGTCGGAGCCATCCGGGCGCCGCTGTCAGGTGATGATAGCCCAGGTCCGCGGAGAGCTGGATTTGGAAATGCAGGATCGTCGGAACGAGCGACATCATGACCGCGAAGCCGACGGGCACGACCAGAACGGCACAGGCGGCCGCCTGGCCCCATAGGATGGGCGGGCCGGAGATCGGCGCCGTCAAAACGCCGAGCATGCCGCTCCCGCGCGTCTTCTCACGCAGCAGGGCGCCGGCCCATAGCGCTGCAGGCAGGATCAAGGGGGACGCGAAGAGTCCGGCCAGATCCCGACAGCTCGGACCGCCGGGAAGAGGGCCTCGTCCGGTATCAAGTGAGCAAGACGAACGGAGGGCCATCATACC
>CAZIBN010000184.1:0-2312 GCA_964537395.1 uncultured Elusimicrobia bacterium | reverse complement strand
CACGCCGCGCCCCACCTCGCCGTCCTGCCGTCCCCGCTCGGATTCCGACCCCGACCACCGCGACGAGACGCGGCGGCGCGGGCCGCCCCACACGGGATGGGGGCAGACCGGGCCGGCCCCGCGCGGTGAGGATCCCCCTCGCCGCGCTGCTGCGGCCAGGAGGACGCCCATGTCGCCACCCGTTGATCCCACGACCCACGCCGACACCGTCGCGTTGTTTCGCTACGGGCTGATTGCCGATCTGCTGCATGTGCCGGCAGGTGATCGCTCGCTCCACACGCGGTTGCGCGAGAAGGCCACCCGCGAGTACGACATCCCCGGCACGACGCGCCGGCACGTCGCGGCCGAGACGCTGCGCGATTGGCTCTACGCCTATCGCCGCCAGGGCTTCGACGGCCTCAAACCGCAGCCCCGCCGCGACCAGGGCCACGCGCGGGCCCTCCCGCAGGCCGTCGCCGACCAGCTCTGCGTGCTGAAAGAGGCGCATCCGACCTACAGCGTCGCCATGATCATCACGACCGCCCGCGCGCAGCAGCGCGTGCCGGCGGAGCTTCCGCTCGCGCCCGCGACGGTCCATCGCCTCCTCAGTCGCCACGGCTTGATGGCGCGTCCGACCGACGCGCCCACGAGCAAGGACCGCCGCCGCTTCAGCTACGAGGCCGCCAACGAACTCTGGATGAGTGATGTCATGCACGGGCCGACCGTGCTCGACGAGGAGGATCGGCGCCGACACAAGACGTATTTGATCGCGCTGCTCGACGACGCCACCCGCATGATTCCGTACGCGGCCTTCACGCGCAACGAGACGGTCGCCGCGTTTCTGCCCGTCTTCGAGCGGGCGCTGCTCCGCCGCGGCATTCCCAAGCGCCTCTACGTCGACAACGGCAGTGCGTTTCGCGCCCGACACCTCGCCTTGGTGTGCGCGAAGCTCGGCGTGACGCTCATTCACGCCCGGCCGTTTTCGCCCCAAGGGAAGGGCAAGCTCGAGCGCTGGTTTCGCACCGTCCGCCTCCAGTTCCTGCCCACGCTGCTCGAGGCCGACACGCGCTCGCTCGACGCGCTCAATCAGCGCCTCTGGACCTGGATCGAGGACGAGTATCTCGACACGCCGCACCGCGGGCTGCAGGACGTGACGCCGCGCGAGCAGTGGGCCCGCGCCGCCCACCACGTCACGCTCCCGACGCAGGACCTGACCACCCTCTTTCTCTTCGAAGAGAAACGCAAGGTCCAGACCGATCGCACCGTCAGTCTCCACGGCGTCGTCTTCGAGGTCGACGCCGCGCTCGTCGGGCAGACCGTGACGCTCCGCTACGACCCCGCGCGGCTCGCGCGCGGCGTCACCGTCGTCGTCCAGGGACGGCCGACCGGCACCGCGACACCGGTCGATGCCTACGCCAATTGCTTCGTGCGCCGCGACCACGGCACGAAGCTCCTCACCCCCAACACCGCCAGCGTCCCCCCGCCTGGGTTGCCGCTGCGGAAACTCACCGAGGACTTTTAACCATGTATCGCAAGCACTTCGCACTCACGCGCCATCCCTTCGGCCAGGAAATCGCGCCCGACGAGCTCTTTCCCTCCGCCAGCAGTCGCGAGCTCGACGTCCGCCTCGCGCATCTGCTCGACCTGCGCGGGATCGGCCTGGTCACCGGCGACGCGGGCAGCGGCAAGACCTGCGCCTGTCGCCGCGTGCTCACCCAACTCCACACCGGCCTCTATCGCGTCGTCTATGTCTCGCTCTCCACGGGCAACGTGATGGACCTCTTCAAAACGATCTCCTGGGAGATGGGGCTCAGCGTCGAGCGCTCCCGCGCCGCCCTCTATCGCCAGATCAAAACCGAGGTCTCGCGCCTCTGCGCCGACGCCCGCATCCGCCCGATCCTCGTCATCGACGAAGCGCACCACCTGCGCCCCGACGTCCTCGAGGACCTCCGCTTGCTGACGAACTATCAGATGGATGCCGAGCCCCGGCTCTGTCTGCTCTTGCTCGGCCAGACCGAACTCCGGCGCCGGCTCACCATGGCCGTCCACGAGGCGCTCGCCCAACGCATCGTCGTCCGCTACCACATGGCCCCGCTGACGCGCGACGAACTCTCCGGCTATCTCGCGCAGCGCCTGCGCCTCGCCACCGCCGAGGTCCCGCTCTTCGACCCCTCCGCCGAAGAAGCGATCTACCAGGCCACCGGCGGCCTCCCGCGCAAGATCAATCTCCTCGCGCATCACACGCTCCTGGCCGCCGCCCTCGCGCGCGCCAAGTGCGCCACCGCCGACCACGTCCAGGCCGCCCTCCCCGAAGTCTCCTGACCCGCCGCTCG
>CAZIBN010000183.1:0-2319 GCA_964537395.1 uncultured Elusimicrobia bacterium | reverse complement strand
TCGCGCGCTGCCGCCTCGAGATCGCGGCGCGCAGGGAGAGGCTGGGGGCGCTGGATGAGCGGTTGGATTCGTTCAAGGGAGGGCGCGGCCATGAGTAGCGGGAAATCGTTGGGTCATGGTGAACTGGGGCGCGTGGATCGATTTCCGGCGCTTGCGGTGAGAATCCGCACATGGATTCCCGGGTTCCGGGTATTCCAGTTGGATGCCGGGTTGCCGGTGTTGCAAATGTGCCGGCAAGCCAAAGAGAGCGCGAAAGCGAATATGGGGTGGGTGTATCTTGTGCTGAGTCCGCAACGGAGCATTCTCTTCCGAGCCGACGGTACCTGGGAAGTCACGACCCCGCCACGCGGCTACATGTTTTTTTACAAGCGAGGTTGAGAGCGCCGCATCTTGAACCCGGAGTCGCGCGCCATGGACAGGCCGGTGAAGGGCTTGGCGATGGTGAGCGTGAGGACGGTATGCAACTTTTTCGGGGGGTCAATCGTCTAGTAAGAGTGGGGAAACAACTATACGACCGAGTCAGGGGGATCATCGAGTCCGCGCGCGCGGGGGCGGCGCGGTCGGTGGATACGGCGCAGGTGGTGTCCAACTGGCTGATCGGGCGGGAGATCGTGGAGGACGAGCAGAAGGGGGAGAAGCGGGCGGCTTATGGGCGGCGGATACTTGAGCGGCTATCGCAACGACTTTTGGCTGAATATGGGGAGGGATATTCAGCGCGGAATCTTTGGCGCTTTAGAAAATTTTCTTTTTATTATCCTGAACTTATCGAGAGGAGCCCAATTCTGTCCCCAGTGGGGACAGAATTGAACGCCCCTCAGGAGAATCAGATTGCGGCAATTCGGCCACCAGTGGTGGCCGAATCTTGGCGCCACGGGCTCCTGAGCACGAAGCTGTGCTGGAGGCACTATCGGGCTCTGCTGGGGGTCGAAGAGCAGGATAAACGCGACTTCTACGAGATCGAGGCGGTCAAGAACAATTGGGCGGGCCGGGAACTGGAGCGGCAGATCAACAGCCTGCTGTATGAACGGCTGGCCAGGAGCAGGGACAAGGCGGGCTTGATGGAGCTGGCGACGAAGGGCCAGGAGATCGCGAAGCCGAGCGATGTGTTCAAGGATCCGATGGTTCTGGATTTCTTGGGCGTGCCTATCACGCCGAAGCTGACCGAATCAGACCTGGAAGAGGCCCTGATCGTGAACATGCAGAAGTTCCTGCTCGAACTGGGCAAGGGCTTCGCCTTCGTGTCTCGGCAGGAGCGGCTCGAATTGGACGGCGACCTGTTCTTCGTCGACCTCGTGTTCTATCACGCGGTACTCAAGTGCTTCGCGCTCGTGGAGTTGAAGGTCGGAAAGCTGACGCATCAGCATCTCGGGCAGATGCTTTTCTATGTGAACTACTTCGACCGGGAGCGGCGCTCGGAGGGCGACGGGCCGACGTTGGGGCTGATTCTCTGCACGGACAAGAACGACGCGGTCGTGCAATATACGCTGGGAGAGGCGAACAAGGCCATTTTCGCGAACCGCTACAAGCTGCACCTGCCGAGCGAAGCCGAATTGATGGAGGAGGTCAGGCGCGAGGTAAGGTCGTTTCGCGCGATTGCGCCAAAGCCAGACGAGACTTAATATAACGCGGAGCCGCTTGGCACCTGACCGCCTGCCGGTTCGTCTGGAAGGGCGGGCCCAACCGTCAGGTCCAGTTCGACGGCTCGTTGCAGGAGATCGGCACGGCCCTCGGGCTGAAGGTGGAGAACCTGTTCCTGGGGGCGGAGGACGACGGCGGGGACTTCGTGCGCAAGGCGAGGTTCTGGGCGCTGGCGGATCGCCGCGCGGCGCGAGAGGCTGGGGGCGCTGGACGAGCGGCTGGCCTCGTTCAAGGGAGGGCGCGGCCATGAGTGAATGGATCAAGCGGATCATCGCCGCATGGCGGGATATCCCGCGGGAGCTGCGCGAGGGCTCGCGGGCAAATGCGCGGCTGGCGGAGTTCGTGGAATATCACCGGACGTTGAACGAGGAGTGTAAGGACCCGAATTAGGTGCCGCCGGGGACCAAGCCTAAGTCGAAGATGAGACCGTTGCCGGCGGATCACCCGCTGCGCAAGGGCATATTCGTGATGCACGGGTTCAAGCTGCTCAGGGATGTCGGGAAGGTGCCCGGTAAGGGGGCGAAGCCTAGCGAACCAAACGCTTGAGCGGCCGTGCTTCGCCTGCCGCTCAGCTGATTGGTTGAGAGGCGGGCGTAGTCATTAGCCCAGCCGCGGCTGTCGGCGGTGAAGACGGCTTTGGTGTCCTGGTAGATGATCACTGGGGAGCTCGTATGAAATCGA
>CAZIBN010000182.1:0-2390 GCA_964537395.1 uncultured Elusimicrobia bacterium | reverse complement strand
CTCGCCTACAAGCTGATGAAGAAGGGAATCATCAGCCAGGTCTCGATGGAGTGCGACTACGAGGAGGGGGAATGCTCGGTCTGCGGCAAGCGCGTGGCCGCGAAGGCCGACTACTGCCTCCACCTCAAGAAGTACAAAGGGGCTGAGTTCCAGGGGCAGGTCGTCTCCGAAATTCTGCACGGAGTGACCTTCACCGGCGTCGGCCTCCTCGACCGGAAGGGCGCCGACGAGAACGCCCGCATCACGCAGGTCGCCCATGCCTCATCGGCCGCTGCGGGCGCCGGGGACACCGAGGGCGCCAGCGATTTCATTCCCACTCAACACGAAGGAGAACCGCCCATGACGCAGCCGAATGCGACTCCCTCCGAAACGCCTCCCTGCGCGGCAGCCCCCGGCGCAGCCGCGGCCAACGACGCGGCCAAGAAACCGCCGTTTCCCGGCGGGCCCCCGCCCGCGGGTGCACCTCCCGATCCGGGAAGCGGGGGCGGCGGAAGCAGCGATCCGGCCGCGCGAGTCAAGGAGCTCGAAACGGAGAACAAGACCCTCCGACAGAAGGTTCTCGATCTTCAGAAACAGGTCGACGAGCTTCTCGCCGAGAAGAAGTCGGCGGCCAACCGGTCGCGTGCGGGCAAGTTCCTCAAGAGCCTCGAGCGGCGCGGGCTCTTCGCGTTCGAGAACGACGACGAGCGTGAGCAGGAACTCGGTCGCCTCGCCGGCCTTTCGGACGATGCGTTCGCCGCGACGGAAGCGGCATTCGAAAAGATCCCGGCGAAGGACGGCGACGGCAAGCAGAAACCCGATGGGGGCGCGCCGCCGTCGGCCGCGGCTTCGAAGGTGGCTCCGCCGATGCGCTCCGCCGCGGCCGTCCGGCCGCACGACGTCCCCGACGGCGGAGAGCCGACGCTCGAGGAGCAGCTCAGGAGCGGATTTCTCGCCGCCTACCGGCAGCGCGTCGGTACGGAGGTGCCGCCCACTCCGAACTGACGCCGCGCCGAGCCCGAACCCCGCGGAGCCGCGAGGCGCCGCCATCACTCATCGAACCTGACAGGAGGCAAAACCCATGTTCATCCGAACCAACCACCGCGGCCTCGCCTACGGCGACGGGGCCATGCAGGGCGAAGGAACGACCGGGCAGGTCGTCCGCATCGTCGGTTCCGATCTCTTCGCCGTGAACCCCGACCCCGCGCAGAAGTCCTTCGGCCTTCTCGTCAAGGGCTACAAGGCCGGTGAGATGCCCGGGATCTTTTGCCAGGGGGGGATCTACGAGACGGACGTCTTCGAGGGGACGCCGGCGCCGGGCGCCTTCCTCAAGACCGGGCCTACGGGCAAGCTCACCGCGGGCCCGATCGCGGCCGGCGAGGAGGCGATCGCGCAGGCAATCTCCGTCGCCGACGGAACGCTCAAATTCCGGATGCTCATCTGACGGGGCGCTCGCCTCGGCCAACGGGAGGAACAGGAAGACTCATGGACAAGAACGCGGTCAACACGAACAGCCCCGAGTACATGGAGGCGATGGCGGGCCTCATGCGGAAGGCGCTCGAGACGCCCGACGGCATGCGGGCCCTCGCCGCCGCGATCGCCGCCCCGATCGAGCAGGAAATCGCCCGGCGGGAGATCTCGAGCCTCCTCCTCACGGAGGAGACGCTCCCGAAGGGGGAGCGCGCGATCTATCAGAAAAAGCCGAAGGTCAAAGCGTACTGGATCTCGACCGAGGGCGAGGCGCGCGAGCAGGAGGTCGGGAAGGAAGAGGTCGAGATCCCGACGTTCCGCATCCACTCGGCGCCGATGGTGGACATCAACGTCCTCAAGAACGGAAACATCGGCCGCCTGACCGATATCCAGACCGCCGCGGCAAACGCGATCCGAAACGAGATCGACAATCGGACGATCAAGGTCATCTCGGCGGCCGTGCCGGCCGAGAACACGATCACGGTCACCGGCGGCGCCCTCACCGAGGACGCGCTCAACGAGGCGATCGCGCTCCTCGAGGACCGCGAGCTGTCGGTGAAGACGATCGTCCTGCGCGGCGCCCGCCTCAAAGACCTCAAGGGGTGGAACCTCGACCCGCAGACCAAGAACGAGCTGCGGGTGAAGGGGGTCATCAAGAACTACGGCACGGGCGCCGTCCTGACGAGCTCCGCCGCGGCGATGGACGAGGTGCTCGTCCTCCCGGACGAAGAGATCGGCAAGATGCCGAAGCCGAACACGCTCCAGGCGGACGCGCTCGAGGAGAAGACCCGCTTCAAGGTCGGCTGGCTCGTCTGGCAGGAGATCGGGCACGGTCTGCTCCGGCCCGACATCACGGCCAAGATCAAGATCGTTCCGTAGGAGGTAGCGGATGATCCGAATCAAGAACATCCGGGCCGGGGTCGTTCTCGTCTCCGGCCACC
>CAZIBN010000181.1:0-2400 GCA_964537395.1 uncultured Elusimicrobia bacterium | reverse complement strand
GGGATGCCGATGCCGGTGTCGCGCACCTCGAATTTCAGGGCCGCGCGCCCGGAGTCCCGCCAGACCGCCTCCACCACGATCGAGACCGAGCCCTGCGCCGTGAACTTGACCGCGTTGCCCGCCAGGTTCGTGAGGGCCTGGCGCAGGCGCGTTGGGTCGCCCAGCACGCGCGCGGGGACTCCGGGCCGAAGAAGGCTGTGGAACTCCACGCCCTTCGCGTGGGCGCGCAGGGCGAGCGTATCCGAAATATCCTCCAGAAGCGCGCTCAGGTCTATGTCCACGGTCTCGAGCTCGAGCTTGTCGGCCTCGATCTTGGAAAAGTCCAATATGTCGTTGATCACGACCAGCAGCGCGGCCCCGCTACCGCGCACGATCTCCACATAGCCCTTTTGCTCGGGGGTGAGCGCGGTGTCCAGGAGCAGCTCGGTCATGCCGATGACGCCGTTCATCGGCGTGCGGATCTCGTGGCTCATGTTGGCCAGGAACTGGCTCTTGGCGCGGTTGGCCCCCTCGGCCTCGAACGCCAGCTCGTTGGCCAGCGTCAGCGCCCGCTCCCTCTCCGCCGTCGCGCGCCCCAGCTGCGCCAGCGTCTCCTTGGCCGCGGTGATATCCTCCTTGATGGCGAGATAGCGGACGATCCGCCCTTCGGCGTTGCGGATGGGCGATATGGCGGCGCTCTCCCAGAACAGTTCCCCGTTCTTTTTCTTGTTGAGGAACTCCCCCTTCCATTCTCGTCCATTCGCGATCGTCTTCCACATCGTCTTGTAGACCTGGAGTGGCGTCTCCCCGGATTTAAGGACGCGGGGATTCTGCCCCAGCGCTTCCGCCACGGAATAGCCCGTCAGCTCGGTGAACTTCGGATTGACGTACTCGATGGCGCCCTTGACGTCGGTGATCACGATGGTGACGGGGCTCTGCTCGACCGCCTGGGACAGGCAGCGCAGGCGCTCCTCGTTCGCTTTGCGCTCGGTGATGTCGTGGACCGACGCCTGGAGGAACGGCCGCCCCGCAAGCTCCATGCGCGTCAGGAGCACGGACGCGGCGAACTCCGTGCCGTCGAGGCGCCTGTGGGTCCACTCGAATATGCGCGATCCCTCGCGCATCGCGGCCTCGATCATCTCCTTGGCCTTTTCGCCGGAGGCGCGCCCGTCCGGCTGACGTTCCGGCGAGAGGTCTCCGGGAGCGCAGGCGCACAGGTCCTTCGCGCTCCCCGCTCCGAACATCTCGAGCGCGGCCTGGTTCACCGTGGAGAACGTCCAGCGCGGCGGCTCCAGAGTCATCAGGGCGTCACGCGAGCTCTCGAAGAGGCGGCGGAACCTGCCTTCGCGCTCCGCTACGCGCCGCTCTAGATCCCCAATGAGATCCTGAAGGGCGCGCTCCGCCGCGTCGCGCTGGGCCATCTGGCGCCTGACGAAGAGGATCGTGATGACCGAGAGGAGCACGATCAGCATGGCGGCCGCGGTGGCAAGCACCCGGCCCAGAAGGATCGCGCGCTCCGTGCGGCGGCCGTTATCGACGATGACCGACCCCAGCATTTCTTCTTGATGATCCAGGAGCTCGTTCCACGCGGCATGATGCTTCGTGAGGGCTTCCATCACGGGCCCGTCCATCAGACGGCGTCCCTCGTCGGGACGGTGATCGACGACCAGACTGGAGACGGCCTTCAGGTAGGCTTGGACATACGGCTTGCGTGCGGCTTGCACGGCGTCCAAAAGGCGCTGCTCTTCGGCGGACTCAACGCCGCTTTCAAGGGATTTGACCAAAGCCGAAATGGAGACGAGGTTCTCCGCGCGCTGGGCCAAAAGCTCCCGACGCCGCGCGTGATCCCGCGTCAGGAATATCCTCAGCGTGATCTGGCTGTTCTGACCGAAGATCCGGATCGCGGACTCGGTGGCCCTCAGCCTCAGACAATGGATCCCGATCTCCGCCCTGAGGTCGTGCTGGATATGGCCAAGCTGGCGCAGGCCGGACTGGCCCAGTATGATGACCATGACGAGGAGGACGCCGAAGGCACCTCCCAGGATCACGCTGACCGTGTTCTTGCTCATGCCCGGCGGATCCGTTTTCATCGAGAGCTCATCATGGGCCGGCCGCCTCCGGATAATGCTGAAGCTCGCACTCCGGGCAAAGGCCATGGCTGAAATGGGCCTCCGAATGCTCCGTGATGTATTTCTCGATGCGGTCCCAGCTGTCGCCGTCGTTGCGTATCTTGTGGCAGAAGCTGCAGATGGGGAGTATCCCTTGAAGCCGCCGGATGTGAGAGAGCGCGCCCTCCAATTCCGCGATGCGCTCCCGCAGCGCCCGGCGCAGCTCCACCACCTGCCGGCCCACGTCCAACCGGGCCCTGAGCTCCTCGGGATTAAAGGGCTTGGCGATGTAATCGTTGGCTCCCGACTTCAG
>CAZIBN010000180.1:0-2456 GCA_964537395.1 uncultured Elusimicrobia bacterium | reverse complement strand
TCGAAGCGCCGCTGCAGGGCCTGGAGGGCGGCGATCATCTTCTCGCGGCCGCCGAGCTTGGCGCTGCCGGCGTCGGCGCGGAACTCGCGATGGCGGGAGAACCAGGCGACGACGACCATGCCGAGCACTCCCAGGCCCATCTCGAGCGCGAATACCGTCATGCGGTCCATCCCGCGGCTGTCGCGGTCGCCGCGGCTGAGCGCGAAGGCGATGATCCGCGCCAGGAACATCACGAACGCGTTGACGACACCCTGCACCAAGGTCATCGTGACCATGTCGCCGTTGGCGATGTGGGCGACCTCGTGGGCGAGCACGCCCTCGAGCTCCGCCTGGCTCATGCTGTCGAGCAGGCCGGTCGAGACGGCGACCAAGGAGCGCGAGCTCGTCGGGCCGGTGGCGAAGGCATTGGGCTCGGGGCTGTCGTAGATGCCGACCTCGGGCATCGCGGGAAGGCCCGCGCGCCGGGCGAGCGCGTGGACGGTCTCGACGAGCTTGTCTCCGGAGCGGGGGTCTATGATCTTGACCCCCATGCTCCACTTGGCCATCACCCGGGACAGCGCGAGCGAGATGAAGGCCCCGCCCATGCCCCAGACGAGGCAGAACACGGCCAGCGAGCGGTAATCGATGCCGCGGGCGCTGAGATAATGTCCGACTCCGAGAAACTGCAGGACGACGGAGATGGTGAGCATCACCAGCAGGTTCACGGCCATGAACAGGAACACGCGTTTCATCCAGGTCATATTTTTAAGCCCTCCTCTTCGTATCCGGAAATGCGAGGGAGGCGATCACGCCTCCCGCCAGTATCGTGACGACCATCAGCAGCACCCAGAGGTTGAAGTTCGCTCCGAGCATGTCTTTCAGCCACACGTGCGTCATCATCTTCACGCCGACCAGTATCAGCACGAGCGCGAGCGCCGTCTTCAAGTGGTGGAACTTCTCGATCATGCCCTCGAGCGCGAAGTACAGGCTGCGCAGGCCGAGGATCGCGAAGACGTTGCTCGTGAACACGAGGAACGGGTCGGTCGTGATCGCGAAGATCGCCGGGATCGAGTCCACCGCGAACACCAGGTCGGTGAACTCGACGACGATCAGCGCCAGGAACAGCGGCGTGATCATCCAGGTCCCGTGAGGGGCCCGGTCCACGGCGTGGTCGACCTCTTCGTTCGCGCCGGGCACGGGTGCGGCGTGCGAGGCCTTGGAGCCCGCCTTGACCAGGAAATGCTCGCCGTGGTAGCGGTCGGTCACCGGCATGACCTTGCGCGCCCAGCGCAGGATCCCGCTGCCCATCGGGTCGGATCCGTTGTCCTTGACGAAGAGCATCTTCAGCGCCGTCAGGATCAGTATCCCGCCGAACACGTAGATGATCCAGGTGAAGCGCATGATCAGCTGCGAGCCGACGGCGATCATCACCGCGCGCATGGCCAGCGCCCCGAGGATGCCCCAGAACAGCACCCGGTGCCGGTACAGCGCCGGGACCTTGAGCATGCCGAACACCATCGCGATGACGAAGATGTTGTCCACCGACAGCGACTTCTCGATGAGGTAGCCGGTCAGGAACTTCAGCGCCGCCGTGCCCCCGTCGTTGTGACCGAGCGGGTTGGCGGCGGTGACCGACATCAGGTCCGTCGTCAGCCCGATGCCGTGCCAGTGGTTCTCATACAGGAAGTACACGACGCCGGTGAAGGCGAGCCCGAGCGAGATCCAGATGGCGGACCATTGAAGTGCTTCCTTGGTCTTGACCACGTGGGCATGGCGGTGGAAGACCCCCAGGTCGAGGGCCAGAAGCAAGAGGACGAAGGCGATGAACGAGGACCAGATCCAGATCATGATGTTCTCCTTAGGCCGTCCGCCGCCGGATGGCGGCGGCGGTCTGCAATTTACGCGCGAGGGGGCCGGGAATCGCGAACTTCGTGGCCAGATCTTGAAGGAAGTCGTGCTCCTTTGAGAGCACGACGCCGTCTACGTGCACCAATTCGACCGCCCAGGCGTAGGCCGTCTCGCGCATGCGCGGGGTCAGGGCCTTGCGGCAGTCCTCGAGCATGACCTTGGGCCCCACGGTGCGCAGGTCGGCGGCGCGGCTTCCGATGAATTTTTCGACCGAGGGGATGTCCCGGAACAACGGCTGGAGGTAGGCCATCATGCGCAGGCGCTCGATCTCCCTTTTGCTCCAGTGGCCGTCCGAGGCCATCGCCAGCACGGCTACGGACATCACGGCCATCGCGGGGGTGAGGTAGAGGACGGAGGCTTCGGGGGACTTCTCGTTCATCGCGGTTCTCCTTGAGCGTGCGCCGCGCGAGTACCCATAAAAAAACCTCGCGCTTGCGCGCAAGGTCTTGATCGGCCCTTTCGGGACCCGCTGGACCGGCTCTTTCGAGCGTATTGACGGCCCAGCAGCCGAGGATCTACTCCCCTTACGGAAGACAGTATAGCATACATGACCTATTTTGTCAAGTATC
>CAZIBN010000179.1:0-2508 GCA_964537395.1 uncultured Elusimicrobia bacterium | reverse complement strand
GTGCTCGTCGCCGCGCCTGCGCCGGTCGCCGCGCCTGTGCTCGTCGCCGCGCCTGCGCCGGTCGCCGCGCCTGTGCTCGTCGCCGCGCCTGTGCTCGTCGCGGCGCCTGCGGCCCCTGCGGCCCGCGCGAACGTGGCCAAGATCTACACGCCGTCGCAGCGCGCGCAGATTCTGGAATACGCGTCCGAGCACGGGCCGACGGCCGCCGAGAAGAAGTTCGGGGCATCGCGCTTCTCGATTCGAGAGTGGAAGCGCAAGACGGCCGCGGCGGCCTCGGGCGGGACGGCGCCGGCGCCGACGACTGGCCCCGACACGAACCCCGCCGACGAGCGTGAGCGCCGCGTCCTGCATGAGTGGCGCGCCCACCCGGGGCTGGGGCCGAGCCAGATCCGCAACCAGCTTCGCCGCGCCGGCTACAAGGTCAGCGTGCACTCGGTGCGGGTGGTGCTGGAGGCGCACGGTTATGTGACGCCGACGATCCGCCGGGAGGAGGCGACCAACAACTACGAGGCGACGCGGCCCAACGCCTTGTGGCACATGGACTTCCTGCACCGGTACGTCCACAAGCAGCTGGTGTACGTGCTGCTGCTCATCGACGACTACTCGCGGTTCATCGTGGGGGCGGCGCTCTGGGAGGGAGAGCGAGTCGGCGCGGTCATCGAGACGTTCGAGGCGTCAATCACGCGGCACGGTCGCCCGGAGAAGGCCATGTCCGACGGCGGCAGCGCGTTCTATGCCTGGAAGGGCGTCGGGCAGTTCACGCGGCTGCTCGAAGAGCTGGAGATCGACCAGCTCATCGCCAAGAAGCCGCAGTCGAATGGCAAGCTGGAGAACCTGAACGCCAACATCCAGAAGGAGCTGTTCAACGTCGAGAAGTTCTTCGACCTGGGCGAGGCGCAGCGCCGGCTGCGTGCCTGGGTGTCGTTCTACAACTTCCGCCGCACCCACCACGCCCTGGGCGGCCTGTTGGTGCCGGCGGACCGCTACTTCGGGCGCGCCGACGAGGTGCTGGCGCAGCTTGAGGCCGGGCACGGCGTCGACGCAGGGAATCTCATCGGCGAGCCGGTCCCCGTCGGCGAGCGCCTGCTCGACCTGTTCCGCGTCACCAGCCGGGCCGGTCAGCTCGAAATCTGGCTGATGGGGCAGCGGCTCCTGGCGGCCCCAAGCACGAAATAGCGCGCGCAGTCTGATGCGAGGCGGTAGACGGGCGTTACCAGACGTCTGCCAACCACCAAAAACAGAAAACGCGCCCGTTGACCCTACCGCCGACCCCCTCCGACGCCAAGCCCTCTGTTCACGCCGCCGTTCTTCTCCTCGCCCGTGAGGTCCTCGGAGACCAGCCCTGGCCCTCGACCGTGGCCGGCATCCTGTCCGTCACGGGTGCAGGCCGCAGCCAGGCCTACGCCCTGCTGCCGCGCCTGCGCGAGGCCGCTGCGGGCCTCGTCGCCCCCGCCGGTCGACCCGCGCCCGAGCCCTCCTCTGCCTCCGACGAGGCCACAGTGGCGGTGCTCCGGGCCGTCCGCGACTTCCTGATGGAGCACCCCGGCGCAGTCGCCGGCAGTGGGCCGCGTCGCCGCTATAGCGATGGGCTGCGTCGCTTCGTCGCCGGTCTCGTTGCGCCCGGCGCCGTCGCGGAGTCGCTGACCGTATCGCAGCTCGCCGACGCCGCCGGCGTCTCGCAGGGCACCCTCAAGGACTGGCTGCGCGCGCCGGCTGCCGCCTCAGACCCAAAGGCGGCCGAAGAGCCCGCCGTCGAGCCGGCATTCGAGTCGGCGCGGCCCGACATCGCCACCATCCTCGCCCTCTGGCCCGCGTGGGAGGGCAGCTTCCAGGACTTCTGTCGCAAGCTTCGCCACGATGAACGGCTCTCCGTCGGCGACACATTCGTCGGCAACGTGCTCCAGGCCGCCGGCCTGCGGCACCGCAAGCCGCGGGGTCGAAACGACGCTCCGTGGTCGCGCGATACCTGGCGCAAACACTTTCCCGGCGCCCAGTGGCTCGGCGATGGCACCACCATCGCGCTGTCTCTCGACGGCGTCTGGCATGTGTTCAACCTGGAGGTCATCTCCGATCCGGCCACCAACGCCACCGTCGGCGTCGTGGCCACCGACACCGAGGATGCTCAGGCCGTTCTGGCCGCGTTCGAACACGGCAAACAGACCACGGGCCAGGCGCCGCTGGCGATGACCCTCGACAACAAAGCACCGAACCTCTCCGCCGAAGTGAAGGACGGCATCGCGCCGACCGAGCTGCTCAGAGCCACGCCGGGCCGCGGCCAGGCCAAAGCCCCCCTCGAAGGCTCGTTCGGTCTGTTCCAACAGATCGCCCCGCCCCTCGTCGTCCGCGGCGAGACCCCCCGTGAGCAGGCGCGCTCGTATCTGGCGCTGCTCCTTGTCATCTGGGCCTGGGCCCGCAACGGGAAACCCCGGGCCAAGCTCGGCGGCCGCTCTCCCGCCGCCGCCTATGCCCAGGACCAGGCCACCGAGGACGAGGTCGCCGCATTCATGG
>CAZIBN010000178.1:0-2533 GCA_964537395.1 uncultured Elusimicrobia bacterium | reverse complement strand
CATTTGTCTATAGTGTAATGGCCAAATGGCGTTATGTCAAGGCGCGAAGTCAAACGAAGCGGCGTTTGCCGGCACATAGGCCCTGCCGTCGATTTTCGCGCCTCCGATCGGATTCCTCGATCAGCAACTCCCCGGATTCCTCCGCAAGCTCCGTCGCCTCAATGAGTAAACGATAACCTAAGCCCTCGAATAGTTTCTCCCAAGTGGCGAGTTTGGCGTTTTCTCCGCGCTCCGCGCGATTGACGACGGAGGCATCGACTCCAGCTTGATCCGCGAGTTGGAGCTGGGAGATGCGACGCTCCTGTCTCAGCTGCTTGAGCAACGAGGCCATACGAGAGACGGTGCTTTCAATATCCATGCACTATATATACGATTGAACCCCGGAAAAAGTTCCCTTGGCTGGGGACCATCCCCGCGGCGGTTCTTGGCTTTAAAGCAATCGGAATCGAAATAGATGCCTTTGTTTGCTGCTTTATCAGACGATTTTGCTTTTAAGCAAAGGACCAAGGGCGAACATCCTCGCGCGGAGGCAACAGCAAAAGTCCGGGAACAGGGAGGGGCGGGGCCCTCGACAGACGCCGCAAGGCGCCGTAAACTGAGTCATGGCCCGCAACCGTTTCAGCTTGGCCGTCGCGGCGGCGTTCCTGACGAGCCCAGCCTGCGCCGGCAAGCTCGACCTCGACCTGTACGATAACCTCCGCCCCCGCTTTGCCCGCTCGCACCCCGCGACGATCCCCCGAGGTGAACTCTGGCACCCCGGCGATCCGCGCTACGCCCAAGGCGAGAGCATGACCGTGCAAGCCATCGCCGCCGGCGGCAACGCCGGCCTCGGCATGGCCGGCTTCGCCCAGAACATCGGCTCCGCCGGTAAAAGCCGCGAGTCTGCCGCTATGTCCGCCGGCTTCGGCGCCGTCACGCTGGTCGGGCTGTGGCGAACCTGGAAGCTGTGGCGTGACCCCGACGCCGAGAAGAAGCGCTAGCTCAGGTTCCGGCTGCGGCTTTGATGTCCGCACGCTCGCGCGCCTCGAGGACGCGAAGCGCCTCGGCGAAGGGCGGCGTCCAGGGCCCCTGAATACGCGCGGAAGTGGACGGGCTCGTGCGCGAGAACTCCGCGCCGATCTCGTCCCAATCCAGATCTTGAGCCAGCCCTTCGACGACGGAGATGACCGCGTCGTTGTTGAGCTTGCCGCGCCCGGTGCCTGTGTTGACGATGAACTGGCACGAGGGGCAGCGGCGTCGAAGCTCGCGCAGGTCCCAGGCGCTGCGGCAGGCCCCGTCGAGCATCAGCTTGCCGGGGTTCACTTTTTTATCGAAGAGGTTTGAGATGCGGAACTGGGCGTGCGTGCGCAGGATGACGCCCTGAACGAACGGGTTTCTAAGATCCCTGGTCACCGACGCGAGGAACCGGGACGCCTCCGCGCCGCGCAGGAAGGAGTCCTCGTCGCCCTGGTAGATCTTCGCGACCAGCATGATCTCCCGCCCGTTGAAGTTCTTGGTGAGGGCCGGCTCGCCGTTGACGAGCGCGGGGATGTAGCCCCTCGCCAGGAAGCGCGAGCGCCAGCCCGCGTAAACCTCGGTGGAAGCGAAATGAAGCGCGAACTCCCAGCGATCGGTGGGCCAGGCGTCGCGCGGCTCGGAGGGGATCAGCCCCGCATCTTCAAGAACGCCGGGAGGAAGGAGAGGGTCGAGCGCGGTCAGCGCGGGGCGCAAGGAACGCGGCAGTATTTTTTCATTGAGCTTCAGATACACGGCGATGCGCCGGGCCTGATCGGCCGGGGCCACTGCGGCGTAGGCGATGAGGCTTTTCGTGAATTGGGCCGCGGCCCCGCCGGTGCGTCCGCGGACGGAGAGTTGAAGGAGGAGGCCCTCGAGCGCGTCGGCGTGCGTCCTCACGTCGGCGGAGCGGCCGGCCGGGAAGAGCAAAGGAGCGATCGCGCCCGCCTCGGCGGGACGGCGCTCGAGATGAGGGATCAAAGCGTCATAGGAGTGCGCGCGCAGGAGGAAGTCGGCGCTGCGGCGCGCGTCCGGGTCCTGCTCGATAAGGAAGCCGCTTAGGGAGCGGCCCTCGGCGTCCAGATTCTTGATCATCTGCTCGAAGTACAGGCGGGAGTCGAGCGAGTGCGTGGCCCGGCTGCGCGAGAGTGCGACGAACACGGTCAGAGGGCTCGTGATCTTCACGGAGAACTCGAATTTCTGGAGGTTGCGCAGATTCGCGGCGGTGGCCAGCTCGCGCTTGAGCTCGACGGCCGCCGCGTCGTTGCCGCGGCCCGCGTGAATCTCGCGGGCGAGAAGGCGCAGAGCTTCGGGGGCGTCCGGGCTCAGGCCGGTCGCGGACTCCGGGTCTTTTTTAAAGCGCGCGGCGAGAGCTTTGACCGCGCGCGAGCGGGTCTTGGGGTTCAGGAAATCGGATTCGATGTTTGACCAGGAAGCGTCGAAGGGAGGCTCTTGGTAAGGAAGCAGCGCCGGAGGAGTCGCGGCATCGACGGCGACGAGCGAGGCGGGCGCGCGGCCGTCGTAGAGGGAGCCCAAAGCC
>CAZIBN010000177.1:0-2539 GCA_964537395.1 uncultured Elusimicrobia bacterium | reverse complement strand
CTTCCTCGCGACGCGTCGTTGAGCGCCCAGCGCCAAGCCGGCATGACGCGGATCGTGACGCCGTCCCTGCGGACCTCGTCTTGTTCGTCATGGGTGAGGACCAGCAGCTCGCGGCAGTTCTTGAGGCGCGCGGCTTGGACGAGCGCGCTGAGTTCGCGTTCTCTCGTTGCGGGATCTTCGAGCCGGTAGCAAACCTGGATCAGCGGCGCGCAGCGCCGGCCTTCAGCGCTCAAACATTGGTTGCAGATAATAACGAAAATCGTTATAATTCGCGACCATGGTAAAAAGGCATTCTTCCACAACAGCCGCCCAATTTATCGAGGAGCTTTTAGGGCAGGGCCGCTACACCTTTACTCGCGAGGAGGTGGCCCGTCACCTCGGCACCTCAGCCGCCGCCACCTCAATGTCCCTGCACCGCCTCATGAAAGCAAAGCGGCTCGTTTTGCCTCGGTCCGGTTTCTACGTGATCGTGGACCCCCAACACCGGGCCGCCGGCACTCTTCCGGCGGAGTGGTTCATCCACCCTCTCATGAAAGACATGGCCCAACCATACTATGTAGGCCTCTTGTCCGCCGCGCAACTACATGGTGCCGCGCATCACAGCCCCCAGGAGTTCCAAGTCGTGATTCCGAAACGCGCCGCCCGTCCCGTCCAGGCGGGGAACGTCCTGATTCGCTTCCACGGGAAAGGCTCTTTCGACCGTTCACAGACACAGGAAGTAAAGACGCCGACAGGAATCTTAAGAGCCTCAACTCCTGAAACGACCGCGTGGGATCTCGTTCGATACTGCAAGGCCGCCGGGGGGCTGGAAAACGTCGCTACCGTTCTTTCAGAGTTGGCCGAGAAACTTGATGGGAACAAACTCCGAGACACCCTGAAACAGCACGGCGAGGTCGTCGTGGGTCAGCGGCTAGGGTATCTCTTGGATAAACTCGGCCGGCGGAAGCTGTCCGATAGCCTGGTCGACTGGGTCAAGAAATCAACCCTGAGACCTCTCGACCCGACAGCGCCGCTCGCCGGGGCTTCAGAGAGCCGCAAGTGGAACCTCCTAATCAACGCCCGCGTAGAGCCGGAAGCATGATTTCTCAAGCCGCGATCACTCACTGGCGCAACGTCGCGCCCTGGCCTCAAGACGCCCAAGTCGAGCAGGACCTAATTCTATGCCGCGGTCTTGTCGAGATATTCCAGGACGCCGCCCTATCCAAAGCTCTACTCTTGCGCGGTGGGACAGCCCTCCATAAGCTTCTTGTCACATCACCCCATCGATACTCTGAAGACATCGACCTCGTGCAGGTTACCGCGGGGCCTATCGGCGCGATCCTGGACGCCATCCGTTCGCGACTCGATCCTATTTTGGGGAAACCCCGTCGGGAGAATAACCCCGGGAATGTGACGCTGCGGTATCGCATGGAGTCCGAGATTCCACCGGTGATCCCTCTGCGACTTAAGATCGAGATTAATACGCGCGAGCACTTTGCGGTATTCGATACCGTCCGCCACCCGTTTGTCATCCAGTCGCCCTGGTACGAGGGACAGGCTGAGATCCGCACCTACGCCTTGGACGAGCTTCTGGCCACCAAGCTGCGCGCTCTCTACCAACGACGAAAGGGGCGAGATCTTTTCGATTTATGGATAGGTCTCGGCATGAAGGGAGCCGATCCGGCGCGGATTGCGGATGCCTTTCGCAAGTACATGAGTGCCGGCGGCGACAAGGTGAGTCGAAGAGAGTTCGAGATGAATCTCGAGGCCAAGGTCGCCTTGCGCCAGTTCAATGATGACCTGCGGCCGCTATTGGCTCCGGCCATACGCTACGATGCTGGTGAGGCGGCACGCGTGGTCAGCGAGAAGCTGCTCTCCAAACTGTAGACGGAACGAATAAACGCATGACCACTTGGGCCGCCCTCCTCGACCAAAACACTCTGCGCGATATGGCGGGAGGACGATCCTTTGAGCGCGGACAGGAGTATTTCTCCGAAGGCTGCGTCCGCGGCCTCGCCGAACATGCCGGGACCATCACGGCGAAGGTCCAGGGCACACTCGATTACCGCGTCAAGCTTTGGATCAAGAAGGGCGGCATCGATTACTCCTGCACCTGCCCGGTCGGCGCGGACGGAGACTTCTGCAAACACTGTGTGGCCGTGGGGCTCGCTTGGCTCACCCCCGAAAGCACCCGCATCCCAGCGTAAGGGGAAATTCCGCCTCCGCAAGCCCAATCGAAGAGCCATGCTTTAGTAATTAATGGTACATTCCACGAAGCGCGTGCAAGAGCTCGCCAAGAAATGACCGCCAAGAAAAAGCGCCCCACCAACACCCCGGCGGCAAGCTCCGGCCCGGCCCTGCGCAAGCGGGCCGAGGCGGCCTTCAAGGCGCAAGCCGGCCGGCCGCAGAAGGCGCAGACGCCCGAGGCCGTGGAGCAGGCCCTGCACGATCTGCGCGTGCACCAGATCGAGCTCGAGATGCAGAACGAGGAGCTGCGCCGCGCCCAGCTGGAGCTGGAGGCCGTAAAGGCGCGCTACTTCGACCTCTACGACCTGGCGCC
>CAZIBN010000176.1:0-2560 GCA_964537395.1 uncultured Elusimicrobia bacterium | reverse complement strand
AGCCGCCGCGGACGCACTGCCGCCTTGGGCACCCCATCACCGAGGACGCGCGCGGCGTCCGTCGCTGCCGCACCTGTCAGGCCCGCCGCAACGCCGAGTCCTACCAGCGCAACCGGGGCGCCAAGCCGGCCGGCGAGCGGTCGAGCAGGACTCCGGCGCCGCAGCTGCCGCCCGTGACCACCACTCGCGAGCAGCGGGTCGCCGCCTACGCCGCGGTGCTCGTCTCGGAGGGCTGGCCGGCTGAGCGCGCGACGCGCCGAGCTGCCGATGCGTTCGCCCATCGCCCGACGCCGGCCACGTTCGACCCCACGCTCCCTCTCGAGGCGCGGCGCGCGTTCATCGAGCACGAGGCGCAGAGCCGGGGTGGCGGATGAGCGTCCTCGCCGTGGTGGACAGCACTCCCCGCCTCCGCCCCTACCAGGTGCAGGCCCTCGACGAGGTGCGCGGCCACATGCGCGCCGGTCGCCGGCGAGTCTGCCTGATCGCTCCTTGCGGGGCCGGCAAGACCGTCATGTTCTCCGAGGTGATCCGCTCGGCGGTCGCGCGGGGGAATCGCTGCATCGTCATCGCCCATCGGAAGGAGCTCGTCGACCAGGCAGTCCAGAAGCTGGCCGACACCGGCGTCGAAGCCGGCGTCGTGATGGGCTCCGACTCGCGCCGGGACGACTACCTCCCCGTCCAGGTCTGCTCGGTCCAGACGCTGGCGCGCCGCCTCGACCGGCTTCCGCCGGCGGACCTGATCATCTACGACGAGGTCCACCACTGCCTCTCCAACACCAGCCGGGACGTGCTGGCCGCCTACCCGGGCGCGTTCCTACTGGGCGCCACGGCGACGCCCTGGCGCACCGACAAGCTGGGCCTCGGCGATCTCTTCGACGCCAGCGTGGTCGCGGCGACCATGCGCGAGCTCATCAAGCTCGGGGCGCTCGTTCCCTTCGAGCCCTTCGCCTACGACGCGCCCGACCTGCATGACGTGGGCATGGTCGCGGGCGAGTTCAACCAGCGCGACCTGGCACTGGCCTGCAACACCGGCGTCCTCGTCGCCAACGTGGTGCGCGAGTACCAGCAGCACGCCTCGGGACGGCCCGCTCTGGTCTTCCCGGTCGACATCGCTCACTCGAAGGCGCTGGTGCAGCAGTTCGTGACGGCGGGCTATCGCGCCGAGCACCTGGACTGCGACACGCCCAAGGAGGAGCGCGAGCGGATGATCGCCGGGCTGAAGTCGGGGGCGGTCACGCTGCTCTCCTCTGTCGGCGTGCTTACCGAGGGCTTCGACGCGCCGGCCGCCGAGGTTTGCATCCTCGCCCGCCCCACGAAGTCGCTGACGCTGTTCATCCAGATGGTGGGGCGGGTCCTCCGCACCGCTCCGGGCAAGGCGCGCGCCCTCATCCACGACCACGCCGGCAACCTGCTGCGGCACGGGCTCCCCGACGACGAGCGCGACTACTCGCTGAAGCCGACGCCGCAGCGGGTTCGCGATCTGCACACCTGCCCGATGTGCCGCGCCGTCTATGGCGCGCTGAGCCCCAAGGGTGAGATGCCGATGATCAACGGCGTCCGGGCGCCGCGGACCGAGAACCCCGGCTTCTGCCCGAAGTGCGGCGAGTACATCGCCGAGCTCAACGCGGCGCGCGAGGAGGGAGAGCGCGAGGCCAAGGCGGAGGTCGAGGCCACCGAGCGCCTGGACCGGGCCGCGATCCTGGCGATCCGCGGCACGCTCGCCGCGGTCGGTTCAGAGCGGAAGCTCACCGACGCGCAGGCACTGAAGGTCGCGAAGGCCACCCGCGAGGAGAAGGCCGCGGAGTTCCTCCGGCTCGAGGCCGTGCGGACCGCCAAGGGGTTCCAGAAGGGGTTCAGCGGCCATCAGTACCGCTCGACCTTCGGCGTGTGGCCCCGCTTCAAGGACGAAGAGCTCGCCGGCGTGCAGCCCGCAGCGAAGCCCTTTTTGCCGCTGCCTCCGAGGCCCGAGACCCCATCGACGCGCGACGAGGCCCCGTCCCTCGCTCCGCCCGCTTATCCTCCTCGCGCTCCCCACCAGGGCGGCTTCGGGTTCTGACATGCGCAAGCCCTACACCTCGCCCCGCGTCGAGACCAGCGACCGGCCCGTGGCCGAGGCGGTGCTGCAGCGTCTGATCATCGCGCGCCTCAACCTGATCCCGGGCGTCCACGTCTGGAGGAACAACACCGGTGCGGGCCAGCGCGCCGGCGGCGGACTCATCCGCTTCGGTGTCCCTGGCCAGGGTGACATCAGCGGGATCGGGCCGCGTGGCGTCCGCCTCGAGGTGGAGGTGAAGTCCGCCACCGGCCGCGTCTCCGAGGACCAGGTCGCCTTCGGCCAGATGATCTCCCTCCACGGCGGGCTCTACGTCGTCGCTCGGACGCTCGACGACGCCATCAACGCCATCTCTTTGCGGTGCTCCCCATGACGGTGCTCCCCATGACAACGCCACCGCCCGACCAGAACCCGCTTCTCGCCGCAGCCCTCGGCTACGCCAGCCGCGGCTGGCCGGTCGTGCCGCTGCACACGCCGAGCGTCGATGGCCGCTGCAGCTGCCGCAAG
>CAZIBN010000175.1:0-2579 GCA_964537395.1 uncultured Elusimicrobia bacterium | reverse complement strand
TGAAGACTCAGCAGGCTGGAGATGACCTGCAGATTATTTTTTACGCGGTGATGGACCTCTTTGAGCAGAATCTCCTTCTCGTTGAGCGCTGCGCGAAGCTCGTCCCCCACCTTCTTGCGCTCGGTGATGTCCTCGATCATGCAGTGGTGGCGCGGCTGAGACCTGTCCTTGACCTCCAGCGGCGCGATCGTCATGTTGATCCAAATGACGGCGCCGTCGGGGCGGATGTAGCGTTTCTCCAGCTGGAACCCCGGAATCTTCCCCGCGTTGAGCCGCGCCATCTGGTCCAGGTCCTTCTGCACATCATCGGGATGCGTGATGCTCATCCAGTCGATGCGGTGCATCTCCTCCAAGGTTCTGCCCGTGATCTTGGCGTAGGCCGGGTTGACCATCTCGAGCCGGCCTGTCAGCGAGTCGATCTCCGCGATGCCCATGGGAGCTTCATCGAACAGCTTTTTAAACCGCTGCTCGCTCACGCGCCGCTGCTCCGTCCCGAGATCGCGTTCTGCGATCGTCGCGGAGAGACTGGCCTGCATCCGCTCGATGGCGCGTCCCAGGTCGGCGATCTCGCCGTGGCCGGTGATATTTATTTTAGCCGCGAAGTTCCCCTTGCTGATGTCTCCCAGGGCCATATGAAGCTGCTTGAGGGGGTCCGTCAGCCAACGGCGCAGGGCCAGCATCATCACCCCTAGAACAAGCAGCGCCGCGATGAACTCCGAAAGGGCGCGATTTATGACCCCGCGCCCGGCCTGCGCGCGCGCCGAGGCGAGGTCGTATTTCAAAAGAAGCGCGCCGACCGAGGTCGGGCGGAGGCGGCCGGGCACCGCGGCCAAGGTGACCGGCTGGATAGCCAGAAAGGAATTGCCGCCGTCCGCGATGGCGATCGAAGCCCGAAGATTCCCGCGAGCCGCCATAAAAGCGGATTCTTCGAATTCCGGCAGCGCGGACCGCATCTCCCGGCCCAACTCGGAACGGCGGATCGAGGCCAGCACCAGGCCGTGATCGTCGACCAGGGCGTACGCGGAAACTTCGGGATAGCTTGCGGCCTGGGCGATTTTCTCCGCTAGCCGCGCGGCCTCGCCCCGCCGCAAAAATGACTCGACATCATATTGCTGGTCGGCGAGCAGCTGAGAAACCGCCTCGCGTCCGCGAAAAACAACCTCGGCCTCGGAATGCCGAAGCATCGTGACGGCCGACAGGCACAAAAATATGACAAACGGGCCGGCGGCCAGGATGGGGAGCCATCGGCTCAGCGGCAGGGACACATGCCGGCTCAATTCGCGCGCGGGGGCAGAAACGAGGGATTGGACAGAGTGTCCGTCGTCACCGCAGCTTGAAGCAGCCTGCGTCTCAGCATCAGCCCGGCCAGCTCCGCGGCTGCCCCATTGAGCTTCGGCGCGTCTCCCGAGAGCTGAGATCTGTTCTCGGCGAGATCGGGCAGGACGAGGCCGGAAAATTGAGGCAGAACCTGATCCGGGGAGACTCCAAGGAAGGGCGCCAGGCGCGCCGCGCTATCCTGGGGATGCGCGGACAGATAAGCCAAGGCCTTGAAGTGCGCGGCGACCAGAGAGGCCAGGGCGGCGCGGTGGCCGGAAATCCTCTCGGAGCGGACGACAAGCACATCGACTATTCGCCCGGGAACGCGGCTGCTGTCAAAAAGAATGGAGGCGCCGTCGCCGAGCAATTGGGTCCGGGTCGGCTCGTAGGTCACGACGGCGTCCACCTTTGCCTGGCGATAGGCGGCGGCGTGCTCGTTGGCGGGGATGGATATCAATTTGACATCGGAGGGCTTCAGGCCGCCGGCGGTCAGCATGGCGTCAAGCATCACCGCGCCGATGGCGCTGGTTTCCACGCCGATTCGCCTGCCTCTCAAGGCACTCAAGGACGAGATTCCGGGGCGGGCCATGACGACGTCGGCTCCGTTGGACACGTCCATCACCAGCACGGCCTGCAGGTCCACGCCGTCCTGCATGAGGACCAGGCTCTCGTCGAGCGTCAGCATGGCGGCGTCCACCGTGCCGTTGCGCAGGGCCTGGGAGCTTTGGCTCGCGCTGGCCATCTCGACGAGGCGGATGTCGGCCGCGCTGAAATAGCCCAGGCCTTGGGCGAGGTGCATCGATTCGTATCCGGTGAAGGGGTGGGTGGCGACGCGAAGAGGATTAGCCGGCGTCCTCGCGCAGCCGAGCAAAAAAAGGAAAAGACCGGCTCCCAGCAGCCGGATCAGGGCTCCTGGCATAACAAAGGTCTTCATCTTGGCGGCAGGGCCGCTTCAAGCGCGGCTTCAAGCGCCTTGTGCGTGAAGGGCTTGGAGAGAAAGCCAAACGGATCCAAATGCTTTGTCGTAGCGCGAATCGTTTTTTCCTCGTTCGCCGACATGAAAATAAACGGCGCCGGGAATTGCGCGCGAATGGCTTTAATGGCGGCAATGCCGTCAAGGGCTCCGGCCAGCTGGATGTCCATTAAAATCAGGTCGGGCCGCAGCTCCCCGGCGAGGCTTATGGCCTCCTCGCCCGTTGCCGTCTGCCCCACAACCTGGCAGCCCAGCCGTAAAAGCTTCATCTCGAGGTCAAACGCTATAA
>CAZIBN010000174.1:0-2621 GCA_964537395.1 uncultured Elusimicrobia bacterium | reverse complement strand
CGCAGGGGCCCACGGTACTGAGGGATCAAAAATCGCCCACGACGAGATTATGGGGATCATCGACTCCTCAACAAACTTCATGGACTTCCAAAGGCGGCTTCAAATGTGGGCTCATTACAGAGTCGCAGGGGGAGCGGAGGCTCTGCCTGGATCTCTGCGCCCATGAGAGAAGCCCATGCGATGGAAAAGCCAGGTTTCGTTTCGATCTGGCTCGGCAATTTCGAAAGCGATTCGGCCCTTCGTGAGTTCCTTGAGTTCAAATATGACCGCGGCGATGAACCATCGTCGTTGTTCTGTTCCGCGGTGGATGTCGACTGGTTTGACGAGGACAATTTAGAAGCGCGCTGGTTCGGCTGTCCACTTGATGAAAGCAGCATTAGTGGTTTCTCGTATGCGGTTTCGTTCGAAAATGCTGTTCGAGGCGCGATCCTTCATCGGGATCGAACTCGATCAAACTCTCTGATTCTTATATTCGATTTCGCGTACTCGGCCGAAGGTGGTGAAGTTTCATCTTCAGCCCTGCAGTTCCTAGGTGTATTCGCTTACAGGAAGACCGCCTGACCTCGGAACGTGAAGATGATGCGTGAATGGGAGTTGGGTCAACTCTCGTGATTTTTCAGGCCTGCTTCTCCCGCCCTCCCGTTTTGACTCCCTCTCCGCTTCAGAGAGTCGGTTTCTCTGGAAATTGGTAGGGGACTCCCACCGGCGCGGCGATCGGCGCCGCTTCACGGCGGGCGTTGCTCCCGCCCTTCCGCCCACCCTCGCAACCGGCCGGAGCCTCGGGGTCGCGCGTCGCGCCGGCTGAGAAGCGCCGTCACGCCGCGCGCACCGCTCCTCGCTGCGCTCGTCGCTCCCTCGGTCGCCGATAAACGCGTTTATCGTCGCCCGGCCTCGCCCGCCTACGGCGCCGCCCTCCGGGTTTACATAACAAGTTATGCAAAATCGCCGCGCCTGCCCGCGCCTTCGCTTCGCTCCGGCGTAGCGGAACCCGTTTTCCCCCGCCCGTCTTGATCTCCACCGCCCCGCACGGCGCCGTCCTCGCGCCGCTCGGCCGCGCTCGCGCGCACGTGCTCGCGCCTGAGCGCTCGCTTCGGGCCGCGCGCGAACGGCCGGCGCTCCCGCCGCCCAACCCCCGCGCCGGCGCACCGCGCTGCACCGGCACCGAAGGGAAACAACTTCCTCCGTTCCCGTTCCAGGATTCCCCCTCGCAGCGTCATGCGTCGGGCCGCTCGTTTCGTCGTTCGAGTTGTCAGGCTCGCCCGCCGCATCACGCCGCTTCCCGAGCCCCGAATCGCGTTCGTCGAATCGTGCGCGCGGAACGGCGCGCGCGATGAAGCTGCGCGCCACGCGCCGCGAAACCGCTCGGAGCCGGCGCGCTCCCCCTCCCATCACCATCGCCCCGCGCGCCGGCGTCCGAGCTTTCATCGAAGCGCTCCAGCTCCGAGAGAAAGTCAAAATCGCCCCCCCCACTGAGCGGGCTTCTTCAGTCCGGGGCCCGCGCCGCGAACCCGACCGCCGCTCGTCGCCGTGCGGACGGCTCCTCCGCGGCGGCCGTTCCCGCCGCCACGACGATCTCGGCGAGCGGCTGAGCCGGCCGTCGGCGTTCCAATCTCGCGCCGTGCTCGCCGGCGTCAAGTCCTGCCGCTCGTTTCGCTCGTCCAGACCGCACGGGACTTGACTCCGTATGCGCTCGGCGCCGGTGGGGTTCCTGCGCCGACGGCCGACGCTGCCGCCTCGTGCCTCTGCTGTTGGTTCCCGCCGCCCTCCCGCGCGCCCGCGATCTCGTCACCGCTCGCCAGGTCCGCGGCGCTCGCGCCCGGAAGCCTGCCCCCGCGAAAGCGGGGGACGGGTCCGTTTGTCCTGAGCGAGCAAAGCGAGTCGAAGGATCCGCGCTCGCGCGCCTCGGCTCGCGAGACGTTCATCGCTCAGGTTGGCGGGGAAGGAAAGGGGGGGCATCGCCCCCCCCCACGTAGCGGGATTCTTTAGTCCGGGGCCTACCGCTTGCCGCCGACGTTCTCCGCGAATGCCTTGGCCCGGCTTTGAGTGACGAACGCCTCGACGAGTCGCAGCACGACTTCCTGCTCGTCCTTCGGCAGCTCGTCGGCCAGCCGGAACTTCTCGTAGAGCCGGAGATTTCTGATTTCCGGCTTTCGCGCCGTTGCGTTCGTCGTCGTGCCGAGAAGCTCGTCTGTCGTCATGTCGAAGACCTGCGCCAATCGGACGAGGGTTTCGATCGAAGGAAGATTGATACCTCGTTCGTAACGATTTACGAGCATCACGCCCACGTTCGCCATCTCGGCCAGCTCGTGCTGCGAAAGCTTTCGGGACTCGCGCAGCTCCTTGAGTCGTATTCCGAACGATTTCATCAGGGTAGACGCCGTTTTTACTGGGTTCTTCTTCGCTGCTCGCTTCATGCGGGCAGTATAGGAAGCACCCCTCGACTAGCCGTCTGGATCACGGCGGCCGTTGACACGATATAAAAAAACAAGTTATTTAAACAAGCGCAAACTAGTTATAGCCGGAAATCGAGCTTGACAGCGATTTCTGGCGGGTTTCGAGAGGCCGGCCGCAAGAAGCCCTGTCAGAAAAGGAGAAACGATGCCCCGCATCCCCGACACCGA
>CAZIBN010000173.1:0-2640 GCA_964537395.1 uncultured Elusimicrobia bacterium | reverse complement strand
CTGATCGTCTTGGCGCTGAGGCCGTACACCGCGCCGATCGCGGTCACCGTCATGCACAAGGTAGGAAAATTGCCCGCTTCTACCGGCGGCAGTCTCCATGGGCTCAGGATAGCCCTATTCCCGATCGTCGTCAAGGCCGCTTGCCCGCGCGCCGGAGCTTATGGCGGAGTTTCCCAAAGTCAATAACAGAGATTGACATTTATTGTTATTCCCGATAAACTGGAAGTGAATTCTCCCACAGGAGCCACAGCCATGAATGTCTCGCTAACGCCCAGGCTAGAAAAACTCGTAAACGGAAAGGTCGCCAGCGGCCTTTATCACTCCGCCAGCGAGGTCGTCCGGGAGGGGCTTCGCCTGCTTACCCAGCAGGATGAAATCAGACAGCAGCGCCTAAATGCGCTGAGGCGTGAAATCGCTCTTGGCTTGGAGGATGCCCGGAGGGGCGAGTTAAAGCCCCTGGACATGGGCGCCATCAAGACCGAGGTGCGCAAGCGCGCGGCGAAGCGCAAGGCGTGATGCCGAGGGTCCTCTCCACATCGCGGGCCAATCGCGATCTTGTAAGAATTGGTCTTAGCATCGCGCCAGACAGCTCGCGCGCCGCGGACAAAATACTGACGGGGATCGGCCGAAAGTGCAAGATGCTGGCCCGCCTGCCAAGGCTGGGCCGCCGGCGGGAGGAACTGGCTCCTGGGTTGCGCAGTTTCGCCGTCGGTTCTTACGTGGTCTTTTATCGGGCCATGCGTGGCGGCGTTGAAATCATTCGCGTCCTTCATGGCGCGCGGGACATCGTCAGCGAGCTGGAATAATCCAAGTTGGAAGGCGGATCGATGGAGTTGCCAAAGGACGACGTGCTCGACGCGCGGTCCTGCCCCGCCTCGCGGTTGGTTCCCATAGGGCTGCTGCTTGATCCTGGCAGGGAGCATCGCGCACGCCGCCCAGAAGGAACTGCCGAGCGCGCCCCTTTGGGCAGGGGCGCGGCGGCGGCCCGTCCTGCGACGGGGCAGGCGAACGGAGTTTCTCAAAGGCCGAACCTCATGGTCGCGCCGCCCTCAAAGCGCCGGGGCGAGGCCGTGCCGTCGGCGGTCTCGACCCGGTAGGGCTGGAGCAGGTCCATGCCGGCGAGGAAAAGCTCCCAGCCGGGCCGCGGCGTCCAGGACAGGCGCGCGTCGACCCGGAACGAGCGGGGGATCGGACGGAAGGCGGAGCGCGTGGTCGAATTCGCGGTAAAGTTGTCCTTGTAGCCCATCAACGCGGTGGCGCTAAAGCCGCGTCCCAGAGCCGCCCGGACGCCGAGATTGACCTTGTGCAGCGGGGTCCCGCGGCTTAGCTCCGTGCCGACGGCGTCGCGGCCCTTGTCGTCGAGTATTTTCTCAAAGGTGTAGTTGGCGAAAACCACCCGGCCGCGGGCTAAAGTGTATTCCTCCGACAATTCCACGCCGCGGGCCGAGGCCCGGTTGCGGTTGTCGGGGGCGGTGATTCGCGGCGCCGCGCTCTGCAGGTACTGGAAGATACGGTCCGTGATCGTCATGTAATAGAGGGTGAGCTCGGACTTCAGGGCGCCGCCGAAGGCCCGGTTCGCCCAGCCCGCCTCCCAGGAGGTCAGCTGCTGCGGCGCGAGCGTCGCGTTGCTGATGAACTGCACGCCCGGCCGGATCGTGAAGTCGCCGTACTTGCTGAACAGATTCGGGATCGTCGGCGCGCGCGAGTAGGACAGGCGCAAGGCGTGGCTTTCGTTCGGGGAGAAAAGGGCGGCGGCCTGCCAGGAGGGCTGCAGGCCGCCGAGCGAGGAGTCCTCGATCGACGCGCCGGCGACCGCCGTCACCGTGTCGCTGATCTTCACGCTTTGGTGCGTGAACCCGCGCACAACCTCGTTCTTTTGGGCCGGATGACCGGCGAAAAGCTGGTCCGAGTACACCCCCGACAGCCGATAGCTCCCGCCCAAGGCGGAGTGAACTTTCTCGTCGGCCCAAGCCGAGCGGTGCAGAAGCTCCGCGTCGTATTGATAGACGCGCACGTCCACCGGCCGGACGAGGAAGCGGTCCGCGTTGATGTTCTGCTCGGAGCGCGCGAAGAGCACCTCGACCGTGCCTGCCGACTCCAGGTGATGCGCGGCGCGAATCATCGAGAATTGTTCCCGGATGCCCGTGCGCGAGTCAACGGCGAACCCCGGCACGCCCAAAGTCTGATCGGAGCCGCCGGCCAGAAGCTCGACCTCCGTCGCCGAGCCCGGATTCAGGCGGGCGCGCAGGTTGAGCTTGTTCGAGCGATAGAAGTCGTTGGCCACGACGACGCCGTCGGGGGCCGGACGGCCCGGCACCGCTTCATAGGAGTGGCTGACGCGCACCCCCCCGAGACCGGCGCCGGCCTCGGCACTTTCGGCGCTCGCGAGCATGCGATTGCCGCCGCGCGCCGAGACCATGCCCGCGGCCTTGCTCCCGGGCTTGCGGGTGATGATGTTGATGACGCCCAGCACCGCGTTCGAGCCGTAGAGGGCGGCGTTGGGGCCGCGCACGATCTCGATGCGCTCGATGTCCTGGATCTGGACGGGCAGGATATCCCAGTAGACGCCGCCGAACAGGGGCGTATAGACGGAACGGCCGTCGACGAGGACCAGCATCTCGGCCACGAAATCGCGGGTGA
>CAZIBN010000172.1:0-2693 GCA_964537395.1 uncultured Elusimicrobia bacterium | reverse complement strand
TCGATCAGCGCGGCGCGCGGGATGGAGGCGTCCGCGAAGCCGCGCAGCAGGCGCTCCTCGAAGAGAGGAAAGAGGTCGATCCCACGACTGAGGAAATGAGCGCGGAAAGACGACGTGCCGCGCCGGCGGAGGTAGGCGCGCAGCGGACGCAGATCGAGGACGGCCGCCAGCGCGTCGGCCGTCCGCAGATAGAACTGGAGGAGCGCGATGCCCCGGCCCGCGGCGTCCCGTGCGGCCGCCAGGCGCCCGCGCTTCGTCCGGTTGGGATCGCCGCCGGGATCGAGCCAGCAGAGCCAGCCGACGCTCCGGCCGAGCGCGCGCAGGCGCTCGGGCGCGGCCCGGAAGTAGCGGTCGGCGACTCCGTCCCCGGCGGGCGAGCAGGACCAGTCCCAGTAGCCGAGAATGAGCACGTCCGAGGCGGTTCCGCGAGCGTTCGCCCAGCGCGCGGCCGCGATGTCGGCCAGCGTGCCGGCGGCGCAGGCGGCGCGCGCCGCGAGCGCGCGGGGCATCCAGGAAAGCGGGGAAGACGCGGGCACGGTGCCGTGGTCCGACACGGGGAGCCGGGAGCGAAGCGCCGCGACGACCTCCGATGGAGCGCCCCAGGTCTCCAGCTCCTCGATGCCGAGCTTTTCGACGGCTTCGAGCGCCGCGTGGATCGCGAGGATGCGAGAGAACGCGGGATCCGACTCACAGTCCTTGAACGCGACGGGGTGATACCACCATGTCCGGCCGCCGCACTCCGCGCGAAGCGTGGCGCCGATCGCCGCGCTGACCTCGAGGTACGACGCGCGCGCGGCCGAGCGCGCCGCGGCTGAGCACGAGCTCATGCGCAGGAACGGTCCAGGCGCGGCCGCCGCGAGAGCCATGTCGTCGACGGGGGGCAGCAGGCTCAGGATCGGGCCCGAGGGCGTCCGGGCGGGACGCGTCCAGCAGACGGCCAAGCGCTTCATGGGCGCAGGAATTCGGAGGCGTCTCGGGAGCCGTCGAGCCCCGCGATCGCGGCGCGGCCCATCGCGACGATGGCTTCCTCGGTGCTGCCCCCGAGGTGAGGCGTGGCGAGGATCTTCGGGTGCGAGGCCAGCCGCGCGTCCTTGGGGGGCTCCGCGGCGAAGCAGTCCAGGCCCGCGCCGGCCAGGCGTCCTGCATCGAGCGCGTCGAGCAGCGCGATTTCGTCGACGAGGCCGCCGCGCGCGGTGTTGATCAGCAAGGCCCCTGGCTTCATCACGGCCAATCTGGCGGCGTCGATCAGGTTTCGCGTGCCCTCGACGAGGGGGACGTGGAGGCTCACGACGTCGCTTTGAGCGAGCAACGCGTCGAGGCCGACGAGCGCCACGCCCCGGTCCTTGGCGAACGCGCGGTCCGCCGCGGGGTCGTGCGCGAGCACTCGCGCGCCGAACGGCGCGAGGAGGGCTGTGAATTCGCGGCCGACGGAGCCGAGGCCTATGAGCCCCACGGTCTTGCCGGTCAAGGTCGAGCCCTTGGGCTGGCGCCAGGTCCCGGCGCGCAGGTCGGCCTGCGCCTCAGGGAGGCGGCGCAGGAGACCGAGCGTTATCATCAGCGCTAGCTCCGCGACCGAGCGGCTGTTGGAGCCGGGGGTCCAGGCAAGCTTCACGCCGCGCTTCGCGAGCGCCGGGAGATCGAAGGAGTCGAGTCCGACGCCGAACTTGCTGATGACCTTGAGCTTCGGCAGGCGCGCGAGCAGAGCGTCGTCGACGCGCTCAAGCGCGAGCACCGCCTTCTCGCAGCCATCGAGGAAGCTTGCGAGCGCGTCGCCGTTCAGCGACGCGCCCTCGTCGTTGAAACGCGCGTCGGGGTAGAGAGCGAGAAGCTCCGCGCGCAGGAGCGCGTGCTTCGAGAACGAGCGCGAGGCGACGGCGACCCGCGCGCTCACGCGAGAACCTTCCTTCGGCCTTCCGCGAGGTGCTCGGCGCAGAGCGCGCGGAAAGCGTCGTCGTTGGCGACCTCGAATTTCCGGATGCGGCCGCCGGCGTCGGGCAGGATCAGGCCGAGCTTCGTCGCGGTGTTCTTCTTGTCCTTGCCGAGCGCGGCCAGGAACGGCTCGAGCGGGACGGGGATCTCCTCGAAGCCGCGCCAGTTCGCGGCGAGCGCGGGGCGCATGCGCCGGTAGTGCTCGTCGCGCCCGAGGCCGAGCCTGGCGGCAACGTAGTTGGCGAGGTCCATGCCGATCGTGACGGCGATGCCGTGCGGGATCGCGAAGCCGGTGGCCGACTCGATCGCGTGGCCGAACGAGTGGCCGTAGTTCATGACCAGCCGCGGGCCGCGGTCGAATTCGTCTAGCTCGACGAGCTTCTTCTTAAACTCGAGCGAGTCGCGCAGGAAGCGCGCGAGCAGCACCCGGTCGGAGGTCAGCCTCGGGTAGGCCGCCGCGATGCGGTCGAAGGTCTCGGGGCCTTCAATCGCGTGCACCTTCAGCATTTCGCCGATACCGGAGCGCAGGTCCTTCTCGTCGAGGGTGTCGAGCAAGGACAGGTCGGTCCAGATCGCCTTCGGCGGAGTGAAGGTCCCGAGGATGTTCTTGGCGCCGGCGCAGTTGATCGAGCTCTTGGATCCAATCGCGGAATCGGACATCGCTAGAAGGGTCGTCGGCACGAAGCGCCAATCGATCCCGCGCAGCAAAGTCGCGGCTAAAAAGCAGGTGATATCCTGGACGATGCCGCCGCCAACGGCGGTCA
>CAZIBN010000171.1:0-2779 GCA_964537395.1 uncultured Elusimicrobia bacterium | reverse complement strand
CGGCGATCGCGATCCCCGGAACGATGGGCATCGTGAACCAGAACGGATCGACGCGTTTGATCCGATAGCTCACTACTTGCCCGCGACCGGAACGTTGGAGGCGCGCAGGGCCTCCAGCGCTTTCAGCGGCTGGACCACATAGAACGGCTGGTCGAGAGGCACGTTGGGCGGCAGATTGCCGAGCTCGATCTGCGTCGAGCCCTGCACGAGCGCCGCCTTCAGGCGCTGGGCAGCCTCGATCGGATTGGGCACAAGCGTCATGTTGCCCATCTCCTGGACCAGCAGCGCGCTGATGCCGGACATGGCCGGCGTCGCCATCGACGTACCGCTCATCGCCGCATAAGTGGGAGCAGACTTTCGATCGCCGTACTGAGGCGTGGGCATCGTCGACACGATGTTCACCCCCGGCGCCATGAATATATCCTTGACCACGTTCGTCAGCTTGCGCGCGTCGAAGCGCGCGCCGTAGGTGCTGCTGTCGGCCATCCGCCCCGCCGCGTCAAGAGAGCCGACCGAGATCGCCGACGGCGCCGAAGAGGGCGCGCCGACGCCGCCATCCCCGGCCCGCGAGTTCCCGGTCGCGATGAGGAAGATCACGCCCTTGCTCGCGTACTGCTCGACGACGCGAGCCATGTCGGCCGAGGGGCCCGCGGCGGAGCCGAGGCTCATGTTGATGACCTGGTTGCCGTCCTTGACGGCCCGATGGATCGCGTTGATGATGGGTTCGTCCGAGAATTCCCGAAGCATGGGATTGCTGCCGTCGCTGGCGAGAGCCGCGTATCCCCGCAGTTCGGCGTCGGGCGCCAGCGCGTGGATGATGCCCGCGACGTGGGTGCCGTGAGCCCCGACGGAGCCTTCGCCGCGCTGGGAGGTGAGGTTGACGCGACCCTTGACCGCCGCGTCCAATTCCTGGTTCTCGGCGATGCCCTCGTCGATGACCGCGACCTTGACGCCCTTGCCGGTCAAACCCTGCCTCCACAGATTCTGGGCGCCCATACGCCAGACCAGGTCGCCCATCGGGAACGAGCGGATCAAATTCTCCTGCTGATCCGAGGTCAGCGGCTTGCCGTTTATGCGCTCGAGAACGCGAAGCACCCCGGGGAGGCCGGACGCCAAAGGAACGTACCCCGCGGGCTCCGGCCCCTCCGGTTCGTACGCCGGCGCCTTGCCCGGCTCCGGCACGACGGCCAGGTCGAGGGACCGGTTCATACGCTGCTTCTCCAGCGTGTTCAACACCATCAGGGCCTCGATGCTGTCCTTGCGCCGAACATCGTCGCCCGCCTTCAGCGCGGCCTCCGCTTCGGCCATAAGCTGGGTCTTGTAGTCCTTCAGCATCGCGGCGGGATCAGGCAGGGCCTTCAGGGCCGGAGACCCGAGCGGCGTTTCGCCCCCGCGGGCGGACGTGAACAATATCGCGCGCACGCGGTCGAGGGTGACCTGGGCGACGTCGGGCGCCTGCTTTCGGAACGCGTGATAGTGCGCCAACCCGAGAAGATCCAGCGCTTGGGAAGTCCGCTCGACGCCGAGTTTGGCGACGAGGTCGGGCTTCGGCGCGAAGAAGTAATGGAGCATGATCCCGTAATACGTCGCATCGCCGCCCGGATTATACAACCGGCGGCCGTCGACGCTCGGCGGGAATCCCCAGGCCGCCAAAGCCGAGCCGGCTTTAGCGCGCTCGACGGTCGCGGCTGAGACGAACGTGGACAGGCCCTTGAGCATCGGGGCGAACATCTCATGCGAGACGGGCGAGGGCGTTCCCGAAAAAATCAGTTCCCCGTTCCGCCAGGAGAGGCCCGCCATAGTGAGATATAAGGGCGGAATGAAGCCCTTGTCGGCACCTTCGACGCGCTCGAGACCGCCGTCTCCCTTGACCCTCCAGAAGACCTTCTTGAGCGCCTCCCGGACCGGGGCCGAAACGGCGACAGCGGGCTCCTCGTCGGGGCCCAGCAGGGGCCCGAGCTTAGACGGACGGCTCGGGACGGCGACCGGGAGGTCCGGCGGGACCGGAGCGACCTCGGTGCCGGCGCGCGCGAGGCCGGGAAGCCCGGCAAGGGCCAATATCAGCAAGAGGCGAGGGGTAAGCATCGAGGGGTCCTCCGACGTCTTCACCAGTGTAACCCCGGCAACTGAACCTGTCAAGGGAGCCGCTTGACGAGCGCGCACCCAAGTCCTACACTGTCCTCATGAGCTATTCCCCCCCTGGCCTGATGTCCGCCGCCGAGATCGAATCCCGCGCCTTCATCCAGAAGGTCTATGCCTGGATGTGCGCCGGCCTCGCCGTCACCGGCGCGTGCGCCCTCTACATGGCCTCCGATCCAAGGATGATCATGGCCCTCGTGCAGAATAAGTTCCTTTTCTACGGGCTCATGATCGCCGAGCTCGGCCTCGTCGTGGTCCTGTCAGGGTGGGTCAAGACGATGGACGTGGGCATGGCCCGCCTCGCCTTCCTGTTCTATGCCGCCCTGAGCGGCGTGACCCTCTCCGTTATCTTTTTGGTCTACACGCGCGGCTCCATCGCCAACGCCTTCTTCCTGACCGGAGGGATGTTCGGCGTCATGAGCGCGTACGGCTACGTGACCAAGACCGACCTGACCTCGATGGGCAACTTCATGATGATGGGCCTCATCGGCGTCATCCTCGCCTCCATCGTGAACATCTGGACGAAAAGCCCCGCCATCGAGTGGGCGCTCTCGATCATGAGCGTGATCATCTTCACCGGCCTGACCGCCTACGACACGCAGAAGATCAAGGCGATGAACGTCATCGGCAACGCGGGCAC
>CAZIBN010000170.1:0-2782 GCA_964537395.1 uncultured Elusimicrobia bacterium | reverse complement strand
CGCATCCTCGCGCATCAAGGGTGGCCGGTGGATTTCCCGAAGACGAATCCCGCGCGCTCTCCCCCGGCACCCGCGGCCGATCAAGACGACTTAGGCCGGGCCGACCCGGGTTTAGAGCAATGGGACGCTCGCCAGGACTGGCCGACCGGTGACTGGCCCGCGTGAGCGAGCCGGCACAGCCGCGCCCGGATGAGTCGACTTTTGGCGCGGGCACCGGAAAAATGGGAGGGAGGACTCCGGCGCGCGGTAAAACCGGCCTTGACGCAGATCGGGAATAGGGGCTATCCTGAGCCCATGAAGGCGGCCGCCGACAGAAGCGGGCTAATTTCACCTACTTCGTCAAACCCGGCTCGGGTACATGTATGAGTCCGGCCGCGGAGTTCCCAAGGATGCGACGGAGGCGAGCCAGTGGTATCGCAAAGCCGCGGAGCAAGGTTTCCAATCGGCTCAGTTCAACCTCGGGGATCTATATAAAAATGGGACTGGCGTCGCCAAAGACGAAAAAGAGGCCTTCAAGTGGTTTCGAATGGCCGCGGATAAGGGCAACGCCATGGCGCAGGATCGCGTAGGAAGCGCGTACCAGCATGGAAAAGGCGTTTCGGAAAGCGTCCAACAAGCCGTCCAGTGGTACCGCAAGTCCGCGGATCAAGGCTACGCCGCCGGACAATTCTCCCTGGGGATCATGTACGAGTTCGGAGCCGGAGTGTCTAAGGATTCTACGGAAGCGATGTCCTGGTATCGCAAGGCCGCCGCTCAGGATTACGGCCCCGCTCGGAACCGACTGCTCGAGATGGAAACCAAGTTGGGAATCCGCCCGGCGGCCCCCGCCGCCGCCGCCCCCGCTACGGCTTCTTCCGTGTCCAAAGAGGACATCCGCGACATGATCCAGTCCGCGCTGAAACCGGCCGAAGCCCCGGCGCCGCCGAAAGGCATCTCGTCCGACGTGGATAAGCCCGGCTACACGACGCCGGAAAACCCCGACAACTTCGCCGTCGTCATCGGCGTCGAGAAGTACGCGACCCTCCCCGCCGCCGACTTCGCCGAGCGCGACGCCGAATCCATGCGCGCGCACCTCATGGCGATGGGCTATCCCGCGCGCAACATCTTCTTCCTGAGCGGCCAGCAGGCCACGCGCGCCAAGATCGCGCAGTCGGTCAACACCTGGCTCCCGGGCCGCGTGACGCCGGCCTCGACCGTGTTCTTCTACTACTCGGGCCACGGCGCGCCGGATCCGGCGACGAATCAAGCCTACCTCGTGCCCATGGACGGCGACCCCGAGGACCTCGACAGCACCGCCTATCCGATCAAGCTGCTGTACGAGAAGCTGGGCAAGCTCAAGAGCAAGCAGGTGATCGTGGCGCTCGATTCCTGCTTCTCCGGAGCCGGCGGCCGCTCGGTGCTGGCCAAGGGCACGAGGCCGCTCGTGGGGAAGATCGACCTGGGTGGGCTGCCGAATTCCGTGGTCGCGCTGACGGCGTCGGACAAGAGCCAGATCTCAGGGACGATCGAGGAGCAGGGCCACGGCGCGTTCACTTACTACATGCTCAAGGGGCTCGAGGGCGGGGCCAAGAATGGCGCGGGACGCGTGACGGCGCAGTCGCTGCACGACTACCTGACGCCCAAGGTTCGGGACGCGGCGAGGCTCAGCAACCGGGAGCAAACGCCGCAACTGATGAACCCCAAGCGAGCTGGTTCCGCGCTTCGGTAGCACCACAGCTTTCGCCGACCTTCTTGAAAAGAGGGTTCCGCCTTGCGCTTCTTGCCGCTGCCTTCCATCGAAAGATAGGTGCCGTCGCCCGCGTCCGCGGAGAGGCTTTGCTCGACAGGCAAGGTCATTCGTTTTTTCACTTCATGCTGGCGCAGAGTTGGCCGCTCCCGAACGCTCGCAAGCATTCCTGCCGGTGGGAACCGTACCACCGGACAACGACCTTGTTCCTGGACAGGACCCGTCCCTGAAAAAAATAACCTTCCTCAACCGCGCTCCAAATATCCACGCCGTATCGACAGTGGAGAAGGTGCTCCAGTTCGCCTTCGCCTGCGGGGATGATGAAGTGCATGATGGCGACGTCCGTCGCGGCATGGCGAAGGAACAGCTCCTTGGCCTCGGGCCGAGAGGTCGTCGTGAAGACGCACGGCTCGGGAACGCCGCCATCCTGGTAGATGCGATACCCTTTCTCCCTAAGCTCGAAAAGGTACGCCTCCTTATCCGTACTTTTGTCAGGATCGAGACCCCGCGAGCGCAGTTCCTTCTCGAATGCGGCCTTCTTTAGGACGGCGTAGCGGCGCGATGGATGCTCGAGAAAGAAATCTCCCTCGAACATCAGCCCCAACCCCAGCGGCCCGCGGAATATCTCGACCCCCGTCGGGCTCCAGCGCTGATAGTCGCCCAGAGCGATAGGGTCGGCGGACGGCTCGCTCGTCGCGAAGGGATCGGGCAGGCCCCTCATGGCGCAAGCCGCGAGTTCGGCGCGCGTCACTTGATACCGGCTGGCGAAGAAATCCTCGAACGACTCCGCCAACCAGTCTCGGATCGCGTATCGGGGCGGGGGATACAGGGCGCTCAGCCGCGAGGCGAACGCCCGGATGTCCGCGACGTTGAAGGTGCGAGGCAGCGGCTGCCTCGGCCATGGAACCCTCAACCGCTCCGCCGTCTGGCCGATACCCCAGCAGTAAGAGGGCCTCGTCCGCTATCAAGTGAGCAAGACGAACGGAGGGCCATCATACCACGAATGGCCAGCGGCCGAGTTCGTCGGGCGCATGGCGGCGTTGGTGCCGCCGGCGA
>CAZIBN010000169.1:0-2821 GCA_964537395.1 uncultured Elusimicrobia bacterium | reverse complement strand
GTCCTGGGCAAGGAGCGCTACGAGGCCATCCGCGCGAACCTGCGCGTCGGCCCGCGCGCGTACGGCAACCACGTCTACAAGCCCGAGGAGGGCGCCGCGGTCCAGTACAACGCGAAGATCCACCACAAGGTCGTCATCAGCGGCGGCTACGCGGTCCTCGGGACCTCGTTCAACTTCAGCGAGGCCGCCAACTCCAACCAGGAGCAGTTCCTCCTCACCAGCGACAAGGCCCTCGTGGCCGCGATGACCGCCGTCTTCGACGGCCTGTTCGCCCTGGCCACGACCTCGATCATAGCAGAGATCATCCGCCGCAACGAGATGTTCCAGAAGAACGAAGCCGAGGACGAGGGCGGGGACGCGCAGTACGACCACGTCGACAAGGAAGCCCGCCGCTCGCGCAAGAAGGGCTGACCTCTCTATGGCACCGATCAAGTGGAGCAAGGACCTGAGCGTCGGGGTCGCGTCCCTGGATGCCCAGCATCAAAAGCTGTTTCAGATGTTCGATGATCTGGACGAGGCGATCCTCGGGGGCAAAGACCGGGAGGCCCTCGGCGAGATCATCGACGGGCTGATCGCCTATGCGCAGGAGCATTTCGTGCGCGAGGAGAAGCTGTTCACGCAGACGGCCTACCGCGACGCGGCCGCCCACAAGCTCGAGCATGATGCTTTTATCCGGAAGATCGCGCTGCTAAAAGAGGAGCATCTCGGCGGCAAGGACGGCGTCGCCTCGCAGGCCCTGGATTTCATGAGCGTGTGGCTGCAGGAGCACATCTGCGGAACGGACAAGCAATACACCGCGCACCTTAATTCCCGCGGAATAAAATAACGGGGCCGCGATTACCGGGTCGCGCCCGCCGTGCGCAGAGCTGCCGCGATTTCCTTGCGCGCCGCCTGCCCGCTCTCGTCGCCCAGGCCGGCCAGCACCGAGCCCGCACCTGTCGCGTAATGATTCGCGAATGTCAGGGCCGTGCGGTTGCCCTTGTCGACGCGAGTGAAGTCGGCGCCGTGAGCGAGCAGGATCTTGAGCGCGACCTGGTTGCCTCCGTGCGCCGCCTGGATCAGGGGCGTTTCGCCGTCCTCGCAAACCGCGTTGATGTCGGCCTTGGCGGCGATCAGAACCTCGAAGATCGCGGCGACCTCCTTCGGGCCGTCGAGGTCATTGTCCGTGAGCAGCATCCGGGTGCTCGCCATCCAGCATAGCGGGGTCGAGCCTTGCTCATTGCGCACGTCCGGCTCCGCGCCGGCCGCGAGAAGCAGCTTAGCCGATTCTCCGTCGTGCAACAGGAACATGATCGACCCGTTTTTGGGCCCGATCGACTTGGGCGTGGCGCCGGCCTTGAGCAGCGCAGCCACGACCTTCGATCGGCCGTTCAAGACCGCGATCTCGAGCGCCGTGTTGCCCCAGCCCTCGCATGAGTGGCCGAACTTGGAGGTCTTCTTGAGCGCGGCGTTCACCTGCTCGATGCTGCCGTCGTAGGCGACCCTGCAGAGCTTCTCTTCGGGGGAGAGAGGAGCGGCTTTTTTCACGGGCGCGGCGTGGGAGAGCGAGGCGAGCAACGGGAGGAGCAGTAGAGCTTTCATTGCGGCATCGTAGCATTCCCTGGACCCAATGGCGCTCGGGGGCGGGCAACCTGTCCATGCAACTTTTTACCCTCCTTAATCGTATGAAGGCATGGAGTTCCGGGAGGTCTGCACGGGATTGACAAATTTTATGATATCACCCATAATATCATCATGAGGCCGGCCAAGCTCTTCGAGCTGGCACGGATCAACCCCGGCGGCCTCCGTTTTTCCGATCTCTGCAGGCTCGCGGAAGCATTCGGGTTCAGGTTTCAGCGCCAAAAGGGCTCACACCGGGTCTATGCGCACGAAGGGACAAGACAGATCATGAACTTTCAAAATGACCATGGAACGGCGAAGGCGTACCAGGTGCGGCAGCTGCTCGACTGCGTGGACCGCAACGAGATGACCCTTGGAGAGTGACGAGCATGGTTGATCTTTACGAGCGCAAGGTCTTTTACAGCAAGGAGGATAAGGGCTGGATCGCCTTAGCCCCGGAGCTTCCCGGCTGCTCTGCGTTCGGGAAATCCTCCGAGAAAGCGCTGCGCGAATTAGATACGGCCATCGGACTTTGGCTTGAAACCGCAAAATCCAAGGAATGGAGCGTCCCAAAGCCGCTCGCCGCAAAAAGTCCCGCAGGCAAAGTCCTGCTCCGTCTGCCGCGAGAGCTCCATCAGGACTATCTGAATATGGCGACCCAGGAAGGGATCTCCCTGAACCAGTACATGCTCTACGTCCTGGCCCGCTACCGGGAATTAGGCCATCTGGCCCGTCATTTCAAATGAGAATGCATTTGGTAAAGTCCACGCCATGAGCCCCCGCCTCGCCGTCGGCTTGATGTCCGGCACCTCCGCCGACGGCGTGACCGCCGCGCTCGTGGCCATCGGCGCAAAAGAGCTCCGCGTCGTGCGCCACCGCACTTATCCCTACTCCGTCGCGCTCAAGAAGCGCGTCCTGGACGCGCCCAATCTCTCAGTGCCGGAGCTCTCGCGCCTGAACTTCGAGCTCGGCGACGCCTTCGCCGCCGCCGCGCTCAAGATCGCGGGCCGCTCACGGGTCTCCGTCATCGGCTCCCACGGCCAGACCGTCTGGCACGGCCCGAACGCGACGCCGCCGAACACCCTCCAGATCGCCGAGCCTGCCGTCATCGCCGAGCGCACGGGCGTGACGGTCGTCGCCGACTTCCGGCCCCGGGACATGGCCGCAGGAGGACAGGGCGCGCCGCTCGTCCCCGCCTTCGATCTTTTCCTGTACGGCCGCG
>CAZIBN010000168.1:1530-2834 GCA_964537395.1 uncultured Elusimicrobia bacterium | reverse complement strand
GTCAAGTTCATCGTGCAGTACGCGAAGGAGAAGAACAAGCACCACAAGCGCGCCCTGCACTTCGGGCTCATCTCCAACTTCAGCCTGCTCGACGACGCGATGATCGATTTCCTCATCGCCTACGGCGTCTCGTTCTGCACCTCGCTCGACGGCCCCAAGGACCTCCACGACAAGAACCGGATCTACCTCGGCGGCAACAGCCACGAGAGCGTGCTCGCCGGACTCCAAAAGGTCATTGCGCGCAAGGCGGCCGGCCAGAAAGTGGACACCCCCAACGCGATCTGCACCATCACCAAGCATTCGCTGGGGCGCGCGCCGGAGATCGTCGATCAGCTTGTCGCTCTCGGGCTCGAGCGCATCCAGTTCGGTCCGCTCGATCCGATCGGCTTCGCGAAGAAGAGCTGGGGCTCGATCGGCTATACCTCGGCTGAGTTCGTCAAGTTCTACTCGGACGCGCTCGACTACATCATCGCGCTCAATAAAAAGGGCGTGAAGGCGTATGAGAAGATGGCGCTGATCTTCATGGTTCGTATCCTTGAAGGCGGCCACTGGCGCTTCCCCAACGCCGACGGCGTGGCGCGCCTCGCCTACAACCATGACGGCTCGGTTTATACCTGCGAGGAGGGCCGCTTGCTCGCCAACGAGGGGGACGAGTTCTTCAAGATCGGCCACGCGTCCTCATCCTCGTTCACGGACCTCCTCGATCATCCGACCGTGCGCGCGAGCCTGCTCGCCTCGAGCTCCAGCGCCCAGCCGATGTGCTTCCAGTGCGCGTACAACCCTTTCTGCAGCGTGCTCCCGGTGTACAACCAGGGGACGCAGGGCAGCGTCTTCGGCCAGATGCCGGACAACGGCTGGTGCGAGAAGATGATGGGGCTTTTCGATGTCGTGTTCGCGAAGATGCAGGATCCGGAGGCCCGGAAGATCCTTGAATCCTGGCTGGAGTACAAATCGCGGTAGCACCGTGGAGGAATTAGCATGGCCAAGAAGACTCCGAAGAAGAACAAGAAGTCGAAGAAGCCTCAGCTGCTGCCGCAACTCAAGACGGACGCGTCGGTGTTCCTGAGCTCCGAGGAAGGCAAGATCACCAAGGAGAACGTCATCAAGACCGCGGCGGCGCTCGGCATCATCGGCGCGGCCCTGCTCAAGGCGACGCCCGCTCCGGCGGCGCACTCGAACTACCTGCACAACTCCGGCGGCACGGGCTCCCACACGAGCCACGGCTCGCACGGCTCCCACGGTTCCCACGGCTCGCACGGGTCCCACGGCTCTCACGGCTCCCACGGCTCGCACGGGTCCCACGG
>CAZIBN010000168.1:0-1430 GCA_964537395.1 uncultured Elusimicrobia bacterium | reverse complement strand
TGGCCGTCTATCTATCCGATAGCTGCAACTTGGCCTGCAGCTATTGCTACGTAGCGGTCAATCAAGGCGCCGGAGCGAGGCTGACGTTCGAGCAGGTCCGTACGGCCGTCGATGAGTTCTGCGATAAGGTTTCGCCGCCCGACCGCAAGGTCACGTTCCTGGGCGGCGAGCCGCTGTTAGACTGGAAGCTGTTTTCCGCTTCCGCGAAGTACGCGCGGGAGCGCGGCGGTCCCGACATCGTCCTGCAGACCTTCACGAACGGGACCTTGCTGACGCCGGAGAAGGTCGCGTTCCTCGCGGACGTGGGCGTCCACTGCACGATCAGCCTCGACGGGCAGAAGAAGGACAACGATCTCCATCGCGTCTTCCACAAGACGAAGGAGCTCTCGGTCTACGAGGAGGCCATGGCGCGCCTCGCTCCGCTCCCGAAGGGAAACCTCGGCGTGAGCCTCGTCTTCACCGCCGCGACGGTCGACCGTCTGCTCTCGAACATCCATGCGTTCCACACGATGGGCTTCGGGCGCATCACCTTCAACCCGGAGCTGTACGAGGATTGGTCCGAGGATAAGCTGGCGGTGATGCGCAAGGCTCTCTCGGGGCTCGCGCGCTGGTACAAGGCGCTGCTCGACGCCGGTACGCGCCCGCCGCAGATCCAGATCCTGTTCGCCGTGATGCAGAACCTCGAGTCGAACCGCCTCGGGGAGCGCTGGTGGCACGAGTGCCACAACATGGTGCTCGGCCCCGACGGCCGCTACTACTCGTGCGATAAGGGGCTTTCCTACCCGGTCGGCACGGCCAGGGACCTTCAGACCGGCGGCGTCGAGCAGGGCCTCGACTGGAAGGGCCGCGGCAAGCAGCTGACCGAGTTCGCGCAGTGGATCGAGAAGATCGGCGGCGGCGACAAGGAGGTGTTCTGCCCGATCGGCGTCGTCGCCCACGCGAAGCAGGGCGGCAAGGACCCCGTCAAGGCGCTGGCCGATTTTCGGCGCGCGGCCGACGCGTTCGCCGAAGGGCTCTCCGAGCTCGTGGACCTGTGCGGCGACCATCCGATGTTCGAGGAGATCTATGCCCGCGTCCGCGTCGTCTAAGCTCGACGCCGCGTATGGCCCCAAGGAGCTCGAGCGCCTGCGCGCTCTGGGCCTGGCGAGCAGCAAGGAGATACGCCGCTTCAAGGTGGCGATCAACACCGCCTGCCCGCTGCGCTGCGAGTACTGCTTCATCGACAAGGACTCCGGCGAGACGATCTCCTTCGAGCACGTGAAGAGCCTCGTGCGGTTCCAATTGTCCTCGCCCGGCGCGGTCAAGAAGCTCCTGCTGTACGGCGGGGAGCCGTTCCTGAATTTCGAGATCGCCCGCGAGATCTCGCTGTACGCGCGCGCCGAGGCGGTCAAGGCGGGCAAGGATCTCGACCTGTCGATCTGCACGAGCGC
>CAZIBN010000167.1:0-2868 GCA_964537395.1 uncultured Elusimicrobia bacterium | reverse complement strand
CGCGGGGCTCTGCACGCCCCGTCCCCCGCGATTTAGGACATGGGTGTAAATCATCGTGGTGGACACGTCTGAATGCCCAAGAAGCTCCTGAATGGTCCGGATGTCGTATCCATCCTCCAACAGATGCGTCGCGAACGAATGCCTCAAGGTGTGGCACCCGGCCGGCTTGGTGATGCCGGCGTCGAGGCGTGCCTGGTGAAACGCCTTTTGAAGCACCGTTTCGTGAAGGTGGTGCCGTCTCCTTTGGCCGGTCTCTCGATCCACGTAGTGGCTTGAAGCGGGAAACACCCATTGCCACCCCCACTCTTTGTCGGCGTTAGGGTACTTTCTGGCCAAGGCGTTCGGCAACTCCACCCGGCCCAGGCCCATCGTGAGGTCGTCCTTGTGCTGGAGTTCGACTGAGGACAGGTGGCGCTGCAGGTCTTCGCGGAGCCCCGACGGCAAGGTCGTGTAGCGGTCTTTGCCGCCCTTGCCGGAGCGCACGACGAGCTGGTTGAGGCCCCAGTCGAGATCCTTGACCCGGAGCTGGCAACATTCGAGCAGGCGCAGGCCTGAGCCGTAGAGGAGCATCGCCATGAGGCGCGGCACGCCGCGCATGCGGTCGATCACATGGCGCACCTCGTCCTTGCTCAGGACGACCGGCAGGCGCTCCGGGCGCCGGGCTCGCACGACACCGGAGACCAAGCCCAGTTTGCGGCCAAGGCCGTGCTCGAAGGCGAACAGGAGGGCGTTGAGCGCCTGGTTTTGAGTGGAGGCGCTGACATGGCCGACTTCGGACAGATCGGACAGGAAGCGGCCGACGGCGGCCTCATCAAGCTCTTCGATGGGACACGCGGTGCGTTCGAGAAGCCGTCGAGTCCAGGCGAGGTAGGCGGTCTCGGTGCGCGGGCTGAAGTGCCTGGCTCTGATCGCGGTTCGAACCTTGTCGAGGAGCGCGTCGCACGCGCGCGATGGACGCAGCGAGGCGGATGGGGACCCCGCGAGTTCGACGCGATCCCCATCGAACAGGGCGGTAAGGCGGGCGAGCGTGTCCACTTCGCTCGGCACGGACCAGTATTTCTCCGGGCCGTGCCAGCAGCGTCCGGGCACCGTTTTGATCTTGGCCACGCGCTCGGGGGAATAGGAGAAAAGGACGAGGAGGCGGCCGTTTTCGGGGCGGACGACGATTGATGTCATACTACTATACGATTGAGACCCCGAAAAAGTTGCATTGCCCTGGCGCGGCGCGCCTTGTGCGACACGCGCCGGTTTAGCGGCGGGCGGGAAGGAGCAAGGTCACCGCAGAGTCGGCCGCCATGAGGACGCTCTCCAGCCCCCCCACCGTCGTCTCCAGCGGCTCGAACTCGCTGTAGCCCGAACCGGCCATCAGCCAGCACGGATCGGACGCGGCGTATTGCGACTGGATCGAACGGCACTGCTCCCGCCGCTGCTCCCCCGACGAGAAGTTGTAGACGACCACGGGCAGGCGCGGATCGAGCCCCGACAGGCCGTTGGTGTCGCGCACTTCGTACCCGAGAGACGCTCCCCGCACCCGGCCGACAAGGCACGGGAAGAGGTCGGCGATCGAGACCGAGGGGATGATGCGGCAGGCGATGCCGCGCGCCTCACAGTCCTTCGTCAGACGATAGGCGAGTCGCCCGTAGTAGTTGGGCATCCCGCGCGTGACGACCGCGCCGCGTCCGAGGGTCTTCATCCCCTTCATCACGAGACGCGCGCAGGAGGTGGACTGCCCGTCGGAACGGCGGAAGACGATGGTGCGCATCGGCACGCCGTACAGCCCGAGCATGTCCGCGACGGTCTTGTCGGAGAGGTTGCTAAAGATCTCCTCGCAGGAGGTCAGCGACCATAACGCTTCCACGCTGCTCTGATACGGCAGGCGGAACCCGAGCCCCATGATGAGAAGCTCTTTTCCGGGCGGAGGCGGCGGCGCCTTCGGCGCTTCGGACAGGACGCGAGCCACGTGACGGTAGAACACGCAGGTGCTCGCGAACTGGGAATCCTCGGCAGCCTTTTCCGCCGCCGCGAACAGGCGCTGGCTGTCGGCGAAGCGCTTCTTGCGGCAGGCGACATAGGCGAGCCAGAAGTCGCGCACCCCGGGAGGCCACGCCCCCTTCAGCAAGGCGCCGACGGCCTTCTCGTCGTCCTGCAAGACGCAGATGCGAAGCCTCTCCTGCCTCAGGCCGATGTCGTCCGGCGCCAGGCGGCAGGCCTCTTCGATGGCGAGACGGGCGCCGGGAAGATCGCCCTCGACGAAGCGCACGCGCGACATCTGACGCGGCACGCGCACGTCGCCGGGTGCTAGGCGCGCGGCGCGGACCAGGCAGGCGGCGGCTTCCTCGTATTGGGCCTGCTCGAGATGAATCGCGGAGGCGCGTATGTCGGGCTCAGGGCTGTCGGGGATCGCCTTGCGCATGTGCGCGAACTCGGTCAGAGAGTCCCAGAACAGGCCGACGCGGTTGTAGGCGTCGGCGCGCTCAGCACAGGCCCACGCGGAGCGCTCGATCTTCTTGGTCGCGTCGAGGTCCTCGCGCGCGGCATCGTGCTCGCCCCAGCGCGCGCGCATCATGCCGCGAACGGCGCGCGCCCAACCCTCGGGGCCGCGCGGGCCCGCAGCCTCGAGCCAGCGCTCGGTCTCCGCCTTATCGCCGGCCTGGGCGGCGAGCAAAGCCTTCATCGCCGGCCCGGCGGCCGAGCCCGGGAGCAGCGTGATGAAAGCGTCGGCGTCGCGGCCGGCGGCGGCGTGGTCACCCTTCTGAAAATTCTCCGCGGCGCGATGGACGAGGCTCCAAGGAAGCGCGGGCTTCTTCACGGCCGCGGCCTTGCCGCCCGGGGAGCCGAGCCAAGGGATCATGTGGCGGCGCTCCTCGG
>CAZIBN010000166.1:0-2950 GCA_964537395.1 uncultured Elusimicrobia bacterium | reverse complement strand
GTGCAGCGATAGGGGCAGCCTCGGGAGGTGAAGACGTGCGCGCGGCCGGGGTTGCGCCCCTGCCAGAGCGCACCCCGGTCGGGCATCGGGATCGAGTCGAGCGGCGCGATGAGCGGGCGCGCGGCGGTCCTTACCACGGCGGCGCCGCTTCTGTGGAGGATGCCGCGGATATGGGACAGGTCCTCCGTGATGAACCTCTTGCCCCGCCGCGAGAAGGCCGTCACCAGTTCGCACAGCGTCACCTCGCCTTCGCCCAGGACCGCGACGTCCATGTCCGGGTTGAAGCTGCTGGGCATCAATGAGATGTGCAGGCCCCCGATGATGACGGGCAGTCCGGACGCGGCCTTGATCTCCCGCGCGCTGCGCACGGCCAGATCGAAGCGCTCCGTCGTGGCGCCGATGCCGATGAGGTCCACGCCTTCGGCCAGGAGCGCGCCCGCGGTGTGGCGCACGACCACCTCGCAGAAGGGCGCGTGCCGGCGCAGGTAGGAGATGAAGTAGCCCGCGGCCAGCGGCAGGAGCTCGGCGTGCGCGGCCCCGGGATTGGCCCTGTCCGGAAACAGGAGGCCCAGCCGGACGGGGGCGGTCATTTCGCGCTCGCCGCCGGCGTTCGGGAGTCCTTGAGCAGGCCGGCGGCGACCGCGAGCTCGACGGCCTTGATCCGGTCCGCCAGCGGGAAGGACGGTGTGTCGAAGTAGATGACCGTGTTGCCGCCGTCGATCCGTCGGTCGAAATGATGCGGCTCCTTGAGCATGAGGTTGTTCTTGAGCACGTGATCGCGCAGGCCGGTGCCGGGGAAGGGGATCGCGCAGCTCATGTTGACCTCCTCGAACTTATGGCGTAACGCGAAGTCGATCGTCTTCTTCACCGTCTCGAGGGTGTCGCCGATGTTGCCGATGATGAACTGCCCCACGATGCCGATCCCGTTGTTGCGCAGGTGCTTGATGCCGCGCTCGATGTCCTCGATGGTCTCGCCCTTATGCATGAGCTTGAGAGACTCGTTGTCCGCGGACTCGATGCCGATGCTCGTGCCGATCACGCCGGCGTCGCGCATCGCCCGCGTGGTCTCCTCGTCCAGGCGGTCGGCGCGCATGCCCCGGGGAAAATATCGGAAGGGAAAGCTCTTGAAGATCTTCATCATCTCGAGCGTCCGCTCCCGGCGCATGTTGAACATGTCGTCGTTGATCGACACGATCAGGCTGCGGTCTCCGTTCTCGTAAACCCAGCGAAGCTCCTGCTCGATCTTCTCGAGAGGCTTGAACCGGATCGTCCTTCCGAAGATCTCGTGACCTATGCAGAAATGGCAGTTGTTCGGGCAGCCGCGCGAGGTGGACAGCGAGTGCGCGTTCCATTTCGCATTGAGGTAGATGTCGCGCAGGGGCATGGGCAGGTCGGCCGCGGCGATGAGCTTGCGCGGTGGATTCTGGACGAGCGCGCCGTCCTTGCGGAAGGTGATCCCGGCGATGGCCTCCAGAGGCGAGCCGGAGAGGATCTCGGAGCAGGTCTCCTCGCCTTCGCCGTTGACGCAGATGTCCATGTCCGGGATCTCCGCCATGAGCGCCGCGGGCCCCAGCGACGCGTGCGGCCCGCCGGCCAGGAAGGTGATGCCGGTCCTGCGGGCCTTGATCCGGGTGATGAGCTGGCGAGCGTAGCCCGTCGCGGTCTCGTCGCTGGTCACGAAGAAGCCCACGTACCGGTAGCCGTGCTCGTCGATCGCGCGCAGGATGGATTCATCGTCGCATTGCGAGGTCAGAGCCGCGTGGCTGGCGAAGCCGCGCTCCTTGAGGCGCGAGGCGACCGCGGATATCCCCTGGTGGACGGTGCGCTCCGCCGAAAGGCCCCGGTCGGGGTTGACGAACAGGATCGCGGGGTCCTTGGGCAGCTCTTGGCTTTGTCTCATATCAGGCTCCTGCCGTGACGGCTTGCTTGCTCCCGCAGAACGGGAATATCTCCGGGAACAGATAGTTCTCCCGGTTCGTGTTCGACTCCAGGCATTTCCGGCAGATGGCCGAGCTCACCTTGCCCTGGAGGAATTCCTGCCGCGGGGCCAGTATCTTCGCGTGCGAGAGCCAGAGGTCCTTGAGGCTCTTCGTCCAGATCTCCTCCGGCTTCGTGTAGGCCGTTTCGCCGGTGATGTCGACGCAGCAGAAGCTCACGGCGCCGTCGGAAAGGACGGAGAGGACCTTCCAGGGGGAATCGCAGAACCCCTTCCCCGCGGGCAGGGCCGCGCCGGGCTGGCCGAAGCTGCTGATGTTGGGATAGAGGCCGCCTTCCGCGAGCGGCTGGAAGACGAGCTCGAAGCCGCTCCCGTTGGCCTTGCCGTATCCGAACCTCCTGTGCATCTCGTCTCCGCTCCAGGCGCCCGCGCCGCTCATCCCCAGGCGAGAGACGAGCCCCGAGGCGAACTGCCTCTTGCGGGCGATCTCGGCCGGCCGGGCCCGCTCGAGGCCGCTGGTGTAGATCTTCATCGTGAGGCTCTGCCCGCTGTCGCTTTCCGCCCAATCGCGGACGTAGCCCTCCAGCCGCGCCGCGTATTTCTCGAAGCTCATCGGCGAGCGCTGGGCCAGCTCCTGCGGGCTGCAGGAGATGTTGACGACGATGTTCATGTCGATGGGCAGGAACTCCTTTTTGAGGTTGGAGCCGTTGGTCGCCAGGAAGATCTTATGCCCGGCCCGGTTCGCCTCGAGGGCCAGCTCCGTGAACAGCGGGTGCAAGGTCGGCTCGCCGTCGACGTGGAGGCGCAGGGGCTGGCTCGTGATCCCTTTGAGCTGAGGCAGCAGGTGGCGGAACAGATCGGGAGACATGAAGCTCTTCTGGCGCTTGGAGCCGGCGCTGCGGCAGTAATGGCAGTGGAAGTTGCACCGGGAATTGAGCTCGAGCATGACCGTCGGGTTGGCGGCGAAGCCCTCGAGCGCCGGTGCGTAGGCGGGGTCCTTCGCGACGCCCCGGA
>CAZIBN010000165.1:0-2973 GCA_964537395.1 uncultured Elusimicrobia bacterium | reverse complement strand
AGCCCATTTTTGCGAAGACGCCCAGGCCCTGCTTAGGGTCTGATTCGGCGAAGACCAAACCCTCGCCGACGGCGTAGAGCCCGCCGTTGGCGCGGCGCTGCACGAGGGCGAAATCCTCGAAATCGGTGGTGCGATACCAGGCCCCGAAGCCGGTCTTGAAGTAGGAGGGAGCATCCGCCGGGGCCTCCACTCCGAGCTCGGCGCCGTAGAACGCGCCGTCTCTCCTGCCGAACAATATCTGCGTGCCGGACCTGTGGCCGGGATGGCCGGGGACGCCGTCATACATGCCGGCGAGGGCGTAGAAGCCGCGCTTGGCGGAGAGCTTCAGGCGTCCGCCGACCGCGGTGGTGTTGTAGATCGAAGGGCCGACCTGGGCGGCTTCAAGCCCTATGCCGAAGTTCGCGTTTAAAAAGGGGCTCGCGAATCGGCTTGCATAGAATTCCGAGTTGTAATCCATCATGCCGGCGCGCAACGATGCGGCCCCGTCCCAGACGCTTTGCTGGTACCAGGCTTCGTAAAGCTTGAGGGTGTCGTACGCCTCGATGTTGCTGGTGACCTGGGCGTCGCCGGCGAGCTCGCTGGGGTTCCCTCCGAAGGTCCCCAGGCCGTATAAATAGAAGCTGCCGCCGCGCCAGCCGCCGGCCTTCTCGGTGTCCACGGCGAGCGTGAGGTCGATCTTGCCGAGCATGCGCCCGCCCCGGCGCAGGCCGCCGCTGGCGACCCGCTGCCCTTCCGCCGTGAACCAGAGGTTGGGCTCGATGCCCCGTTCGGCGAGAGCGGTGCGGCGTCCGCCCAGCTCGCCCAGGGCGTAGCGGCGGTAATTCTCCTGGTGCGGCGAATCGCGGAGCTCCTCTTTCGGGTCGATCTTGAAGAGCGGGCTGATCGGTTCGGGGGCAGGCGCGGGCTTCAGCGCCGCGCGCTCCCGGGCGAATTTCTCCCGCAGCGGGATGGATTCCCCTACGCTGATGACGCCTTTGCGCATCATGGCGTTGAGGAGATCCTCCGCGGCGCTCGCGGGCTCCTCGGCGCGAAGCGCGGCGGCGGGCAGGATCAAGCAGAGGCCGGCGAGGTGGATGAATCTCATGGGAATGTCTTACGGGGCCGAGGGCTTCTCCAGGAGGCTTTCCACGCCCCGGCTGCCTGCGCCTTCCCAGCGCTCGACGCGTTCGCAGGTAAGGTCGATGATGCGCAGGATCTCATCGAGCCGCACGAATGGCTTCAGGATGAAATCAGAGGCGCCCGCGGCCAGGCAGGCCTTGACGCTGCCCAGGGTCCCGTAGGCCGTCATCATGATGACCTGGGTCGAGGGACGCATGGTCTTGATGCGGCCGAGCAAGGTGACCCCGTCCATCCCGGGCATGTTGATGTCGAGCAATGCGATCTGGAAGCCTCGCCGCTTGAGGATGTCCAGCGCCTTTTGCGGCTCGCGGCAGCTCTCGACCTTGTAGTGGTGGAGCTCGAGGAAGGTCTGCAGGGCGGCGAGGACCTCGTCCTCATCGTCGACGATCAGGATGGATTTTCGGTTCACGCGCTTTTTCTCCTGTTCCCGACGAAGGGCTGAGGCGTCTCGCCTTCAGGAACCTCGAGCCTCCGCCTGTTCCCGGAGAACTGCGGCTGAGTCGAGCTTTCCGGCTCGTCGCCGACGCAGACCCGAAGCTCCTCGTCCTGGCAGTAGAAGTACGCCTCCTGCAGGATGCGCATGCGCGGGGCGCTCCAGTAGAACTCGAAGCCGTGGATGACCGTGGGCAAGGAGATGGACAGGCCGGGGCATTTGAGGCTGGTCTTGAGGTTGCCGGCGGTCATGTTGGCGACCTCGGCGAAGGCATCTTCCACGGGGGATGCCCAGGACGAGAACTCTCCGCCCGTCATGCGGCTGGCGATGCGGCAGGCGAGGGCCTCCGAGGTCTCCAGGACGACGGCGAAGCGGCGCGGGCCGCTGATGCCCACGACCGCGGTCACGCGGGGCCCCGCCTTGCCGGACACGTTCCGGGCGCGGCCGTCATGGATCTCCATGTCGACCATGCTCGTGAAGATGTCCTTGATGATCTTGGACATGTCCTCCACGGTGAGGGTGGGCGCGGCGCTCGGGGGCGAGGTCATCATGGCGCGGGCTCGGCGGCGACTCCCAGGATGGCCATCTTTTCCTTGACGGTCTCCTTGGTGAAGGGCTTCATGATGTACTCGTTGGCGCCCGCGGCCAGGGCCTTGGTGACGTTCTCCATCTCGGTCTCGGTGGTCACCATCATGATCGGCAAGGTCTTGTATTTCTCCTCGGTGCGCAGGGCGGTGACGAACTCGAGACCGTTCATCTCCGGCATGTTCCAGTCGACCATCACCAGGTTCACACCTTCGCTCTGATGGAGGCGATCGAGCCCCTCTTTGCCGTTGCCGGCTTCGAGTATGGTGTGGCCGAGCTCCTTGATCGTGCGCCCGATGATCATGCGCATGGTCTTGGAGTCGTCTACGATTAGAATATTCATTGAGCCTCCAGTATCAGTTCTGCGAATTGTGGTCGAGCGACACTCCGCCGCGGCTGCGCTGCTCCGCCTTCTGCCAGCGCGCGACGCGCTCGGAGGTCAGGCGGATGATGCGCAGGATCTCGTCCATATCGGTGAAGGGCTTGAGGATGTAGTCGCTGGCGCCGGCGTCCCAGCTGGCGAGGGATTTATCCAGGGTGCTGTAGGCCGTGATCATGACCGCCTGTATCGAGGGCTGCTGGGCCTTGAGCTGGCGCAGCAGGGCGATGCCGTCCATCCCCGGCATGTTGATGTCGAGCAGCGCGATCTGGAACGGCGTCTCCCGGGCCTGGGCGAGCGCCGCCTCTCCGTTGGGGCAGATCACCACCTCGTAGCCGTTGAGGTCGAGGTAGGTCTGCAGAGCGGAGAGGATCTCGGGCTCGTCGTCGACGATCAGAACGCGATGCTTCATAGGGCCTCCGGGGCAAGGGTCGGGATACTCGGCGCGGCGGTGCGT
>CAZIBN010000164.1:0-2999 GCA_964537395.1 uncultured Elusimicrobia bacterium | reverse complement strand
CGCGGACCTGCGCCGTCGCATCGAGGAGGTCGCCGCCTCGGTCGACCGCACCGTCGACGAGGTGCGGCGCATCACGGCCAAGCTCCGCCCGTTGGTGCTCGACGACCTGGGCCTGGTGGCCGCGCTTGACTGGCTGAGAAAGGATTTCGAGGCCCGCACGAAGATACGCATCCTGCTTGATTGCGACGATGACCTGACGCTCGACGCCGCGCGCTCCACGGCCGTCTTCCGCGTGATTCAGGAGGCGCTGACCAATGTCGCGAAGCACTCCCAGGCCACGCAGGTGTCCGTCTCGCTCAAGGTCGATGACACCGGCGTCCACCTGACGGTGCGCGACAACGGCCAGGGCGGCGGGCGCGCCGCGACGGGCGAGCCCGGGTTCGGGATCGCGGGGATGCGCGAGCGCGTCGCGGTCTGGGGAGGAACGGTCGAGTTGACGAGCGTCCCCAAAAAGGGGAACATACTCACGGCCACCCTTCCAGCGGCCGCTGCGGCCGAGGCGCCCACCAAATGATTAAAATCTGCGTCACAGACGACCACGCGCTTGTCCGGCGCGGCCTCAAGCAAATCTTCGACGACACGAAGGACATCCGCGTCGTCGACGAGGCCTCAACCGGCGAGGAGCTCATGATGAAGGCGCAGACGCGCTCCTGGAACGCCATCCTCATGGACCTTACCATGCCCGGCCAGGGCGGCCTGGAGACTTTGCGGCAGATCCGCGCCCGCTTCCCGCGCCAGCCGGTGATCATCCTCACCATGCACTCCGAGGAGCAATACGCGGTGCGCGCCATCAAGGACGGCGCCGCGGGCTACCTCACCAAGGACTGCAAGCCCGAGACCCTCATCGCGGCGGTCCGCACCGTCGCCTCGGGCGCGCGCTACATCACCCCCGAGCTGGCCAACCAGCTCGCCGTCGAGGTGGGGGACAACCGCTCCCGCCTGCCGCACGAGAGCCTCTCGAGCCGCGAGGACCAGGTCTTCCGCCTCCTCGCCGAGGGCAAGACCGTGACCCAGATCGCCTCGGAGTTCAGCCTCAGCGCGAAGACGATCAGCACCAACCGGGCGCGCATCCTGCGCAAGACCGGGCTGCGCAACAACGCCGAGATCGTCTACTACGCGCACAAGCACAAGCTCGTCGAAGCGCCCGTCGGCGTTTAGCCGCTGTAGTCGTCTCCCTACGGCACTCCCGCCTTTCCTCTGATATTCACGCCGGCGGAACCGGTGTATGCTTATCGAAATGAAAGAGCATACAGCCGCGCCGCGAATATTCATCGTGGAGGATGAGGCTCTCGTGGCCTGCGCCTTGGAAGGCCAGGTGCTTTCCTTCGGCTATGAAGTGGCCGGCATCGCCGCCGACGCGGAAACGGCCTTTGCGGCGATGTCCGCCAATCCGCCTGACGTGCTCCTCACGGACATTCATCTGGGAGAAGGCGCCGACGGCATCAGCCTGGCGGCGCGCTGCCGCGAGCACCTGGGAGTCGGAGCCGTCTTTCTGACGGGCTACGAAGATCCCGAGACCTTCTCTCGCGCCGCGCAGGTCCAATCGTACAGCTTCATGCTGAAGCCTTATTCGGAACGGGACCTGCGCGTGGCGCTTGAGATGGCCCTGTACCGGCGCTCCGTCGAGGCCGAGCTGCTGGGATATCGTCTGCACCTGGAGGAGCTGGTCGCCGCGCGGACGGCGGAGCTGCAAGAAAGCAATCGCCTCCTGACGGAGTCGATGGCCCAGGTCAAGCGCCTCACCGGCCTCATCCCCATCTGCATGTACTGCCATCGCATGCGCGATGAGCGCCAGAATTGGCACAAGCTGGAGGAGTACATTTCCACCCGTACCGAAGCCGACTTTTCCCACGGCCTGTGCCCCGAGTGCTACAAGATTGAGGTTGCGAAATAGCCCCGTGAGCGAAAAAGCTCCGAAGCGCATTCTGATCGCCGAGGATGAGGCCATCATCGCCGCGGATGTCGCGGCGACCGTGCGCGGGCTGGGCTACGAAGTCCCGGCGATGGCCGCCACCGGAGAAGAGGCGCTGGAAATAGCCAAACGCCTCAAGCCCGACCTCATTCTGATGGATATTCTAATGCCGGGCCGAATCGACGGAATCGAGGCGGCCCGCACGCTGAGCAAGTCCTTCGACATCCCGGTCGTGTTTCTGACGGCGCACACTGATGAGTCGACGCTCGAGCGCGCGAAAGGCGACTCCCTCTTCGGCTATGTCATCAAGCCTTTCTCTCGCACCGATCTGCGCGTCGCCATTGAGCTCGCTCTGTACAAGCACGGCATGGAGCGCGCCTTGCGCTTGGCCAACGCCCGGTACAAGGCGATCATCGCCGCGATACCGGATCACATATTCCTCTTGAATCGCTCCGGGGCCCGCGTGGCGCTGTCCTCCCCGGGGCATCAGGCGGCCGACGAGGCCTTCTCCTCCGAGGCCTCCACGCTCATCATCGATTGCGTCGAACGCGCCTTCATCGCGCAGGGCATGGCGTCGGTCGAATACGACCTTGCCGTCGATGAGACGATGCGCCATTTTGAGATACGCGTGGTTCCTCTCGAGGGCGAGGAGTTTGTGGCCTTGGTTCGGGACATGACCGACTTCCATCCAGCGGCTGCGACCGTCGGCCGTTGAGGAACGCATACCATGCGTGGCATCTTGGCTGAGTCGGCTTAGAGGCTCGTGTGGCTTCCGTCGCAAAGCCCGCTGCTGGATTTCGTCTGTTTGCAAAGGCAAAGCTTAACTCTCGCGTCATCTTTAAGCTCGAGCGTCCGAGGTTGGAATTCCGAACCTTTATGGCTGCCGTCACAAAACGGCTGATTCTTGGACTCCCCGCACGCGCACCAGCGGTAGGTGCCGGCTTTTAAATCGACGCCTACAAAGCTCGTATCCACAATTTTCGGTTTCGCCACTTGTGCTCCCTAGTCGCCTGATGGCAACAGCTCTACAATACATCAGTTTAGGAGCAGGAGCGCAACAGTGGACGATATGTTGCATGTGTGCTCG
>CAZIBN010000163.1:0-3008 GCA_964537395.1 uncultured Elusimicrobia bacterium | reverse complement strand
CATGTTCTTTTTCTCCGCGGGCCAGGAGGACGAGATCTGGCGCGACATCGTTCTCAGTCTGCGCGATGCGCATACTGAGAATTAACAAACATCCTCGACCACCCCTTTAACGAGGCTAAAAAAGAGCCGGCCGCCGGGTTTCCCCGACGGCCGGCCTTTTGATCTACAGGTCGCGGCTTAGACGCCCTTGCTGACCTTCTCGAGCGTGAGCCAGCGGTTGGTGCCTGCGAACTTCTGATGCATGCGGGACCGGGGCTCGCCGTTGGGATGATCGATCTCGGAGAGCTGGAGGTCCGCCAGCGCGTCGATGCCGCGCGTGTGGAAGCCCTTCAGTGAGTTCTCGAGAGCCATCCCGATCGTGCGGAAGGCGAGCAAGGTCGAGAACTGGAGCGTGAAGCCCATCTTGCCCAGCATCTCGTTGGTGATCAGCTTGCCTTCCTTCTTCGCCTTGCCCCAGTGCAGCGAAGGCGAGAGGTTGAAGCCGAGCATCTGGTTCGGGTAGTACTTGTGCACGCCCTCGGCGAACTCCTGGGGCCCCTCGAGGTCGGTGTTGTTGAACTCGGGCCAGATCACATCGACGCCGAGCGAGGCGGCCTCGAGCGCGCGGTCGATCGCGTGCTGGACGCTGCCGGTCCGGCCGCCGGGCACCGCGCCATCGACGGCGTCGGTGCGCGCGATGACGACGAGGTTGGTCTCCGAGGCCTGGGCCGCGGCCTTCACCGCGATGAGCTTCTCGATCCACTTGTTGGTCGGCACGAGCACCTTCTCGCGCTTCACGCCATGGTGCGCGACGATGTGGCCGCACGTGCGCTCCGCCGGGTCCTGGTCCTCAAGATGGACGCCGCCCACGCCGGCTCTGATCAGCTCGCGCGTCAGCGTGAACGTCTGGGTCGGGCCGCCGAAGCCCGCCTCGATGTCGGCGAAGATCGGGGGCGTGTTGAGGATCTGCCCGCCGTCGTCATAAAAATGGCGGTCGCGGGTGCCCTCGATGCCGCGCATGAGCTCGCGCGCGAGCTCGACCATCTGGTGCGAGGGGTAGATGCCGATGTCGGGGTACATGTTATGGGCGACGGCCAGCTGCCAGCCGCTGGCGTAGATCGCCTCGAAGCCGAGGTCGGTGAGCAGGGACGCGGTCATCGCATCGTACGCGCCGGCGGTGTGCAGGAAGGACTTCGCCGGGTTCGTAAGACGGTGAGCGAACTTCTCCTGCAGCAGCGCGCGCAGCTTGTCGGAGGGATGAACCTTTTCGTGGGGAGCGTACATCTTCGCGAATTCGGCTTGAGGGTACTTCCAGGACTTGATTCCCTCGGGCAGGGGTGCGACGGCTTCCTTGATCATCTGCTGGCTCCACTCGCTGGCTTGTTTGTATTTATCCGCCGTGGCGGATTCCGGATTCGCGGCTAATATCTTTTGGAGCTCCGCGTCGAACCATGACGCGACCAGCTCCGCGCTGATGGCCACGCCCTCGGCCGTCGTGACGCCGTGGCGAACGCGCTGGGCGAGCATCAGGCGGTAGATGCGGTCGGTCGCCAGGTCCTCCATGAAGTTGCCGATCAGGGCCCCGGTCTTGTCGTAGCCCTTGATCATGCGCGCGCCAAGGCCGGAGAGCACGCCGAAGCGGTATTCGATGCAGGTGCGGATCGCGTCGCGCGTGCCGGCGACGGTGACGGCGCCCGCGCGGGCGGGCGAAGGCGTCAGATCGGGTCGCTTGGCATCCGCGTGCGTGACGCCGAGTTGGTTGGGAGCCGGGAATTGTGCGATCGCGCCATCGTGCTGATCAGGGTGGCCCGTCCACGCGCCGTCGAAGCCGAACGAGGCCTCGTTCTTCTTGTCGGCGGTGAGCCTCTCCTGCGCGCGCGCGTTGATCCCGGCGTCGGTCCGGTCGGGGAACAGCGCGCTCATGCCGCCGATCGCGAGAGCCCCTCGCCGGTGGCAGGCGTCGACCAGCCGCCTGCGCAGGTTCTGGAAGAAGGGGATATCGTGGGGGATGGTGTTCCGGTCCGGAAGGATCCACGCGGGGTCGGCCAGCTTGAAGTGAAGCAGGCTCGCCATGTAGTCCCAGCGGCCGAGGTTGAGGCCGATGGCGTGCCGCTTCGCCGCGAAGAGGATCTCCTCGATCTGGTAGGCGGCGGGCAAAGACTCGATCAGGAACATGATCCGGGTCGTACCGACCCGGATTCCTATAGCCGTCTCCATGGCCGCGATCACGTCGGAGAACCACGCGGCTTCCTCGGCGGACTCGGTCTTGGGTATGTAGAAGCAAAGCTTGGCCTGGAGCGCGGGATTCTTCACCGCTTCGCGGCGCTGATCCGCCGTTTCGAAGAAAACAGCCGCGAGGTCGAACAGCGAGCCCGAGACCGTCTCTCCGGGAATTACATTCGTTTCATCAAGGGCCAGCCCCCTCGGCCGATAAAACATGGCCTGCTTGCTCGGCTTGATCGCCGTCGTCTTGCCGGCGGCATCCGTGAAGGTCAAGGTGCCCTTGATCGCCGCGGCGGTGTTGCGGTGAGCGGCCCGGACGCGGTCCCAGTCCGTCGTGATCGAGTCCTCGCCGTCGGGCATGCAACCGGGGTCCTTCGTGTTGCACATCGCCACGAGGAGCTTGGCGTTGTCGGCGGGGCCCGTGATCTGGTTGCGCTGATCGCGCGCCCAGTCTGGAACGGTCAGGCGCCAGCCGCCGGAAGTCGCTTCGGACTCGGGTCGGTAGCCGGGCATGTCGCCCAAGTGGGCTTTCTCCAGCGAGCGGCGGCGCGCGTCGAGCAGGATCCGGCGGCGGGGCTCGAAGGCGCGCTGCAGGGGGATGAAAAATCCCAGAAGCTCGGGAGAGGGAGTTTCCTGGGATCGGGTCGCTATGATCGCGGTCATATGGCTCTTCCCTATTAGGGTAAGAAAGGTGACCCGGCCCGGTCAATGACGAGTCCACGAATAGTACGTGTTATTTTTATGACGCCTACCCCCTTGCGAAAACCGGGAAGTCCCGTTACACTCCTATCCCGAGCCTACTTCAG
>CAZIBN010000162.1:0-3050 GCA_964537395.1 uncultured Elusimicrobia bacterium | reverse complement strand
GCAGCCGCTCGCAGTCGAGGAGGACCTCGGGCAGCCAGGCGAGCTTGTTGAGGAGGGCTTTCTCCTCGGGCGCTGTGAGCCAGCGCGCGTTGGGCAGCGGCAGCGCGGCGTCGGATGCGAAGAGGCCTGTCTCCGCGGCCTTACGGAAGATCGATCCGATGCGGGCGTGCACGTACTGCACGTAGAACACGGGGTTCTCGCTCGACTGCTTTTTGGCCAGCTCGAGGTCGAAGTTCAGGTGGCTGTCGGGCGTGCGCAGCGCGAAGAAGAAGCGGCAGGCGTCCTTACCGACCTCGTCGATGAGCTCGCGCAGTGGGATAAAAGTGCCCGCGCGCTTGGACATCTTGACGGCTTCGCTGCCGCGGAACAAGTGGATGAGCTGATGGACGATCGCGTGATAGCTCTCGGGCGGCTTGCCGAGCGCGGCGATCGCGGCCCTCATGCGCGGGACGTAGCCGTGGTGGTCGGCGCCGAAGATGTCGATGACGCGTTCGAAGCCGCGGTCGTACTTGTCCTTGTGGTAGGCGATGTCGGGCAGAAAATAGGTCGGCTTGCCGGTGCTCTTCACGAGCACGCGGTCCTTGTCGTCGGTGGAGCCCTCGGCGCCCATCGTGCCGAGCCAGACGGCATTGTCCTTCTCGAAGACCATGCCGCGGCCCTTGAGGAACTCGAGCGTCTTGGGCACGGCGCCCGAGGAGAACAGCTCGCTTTCCAGGTACCAGCGGTCAAAGCTCGCGTCGAACACCTTCATGTCGTCCTTGTGCGAGGCGAGCAAGGTGTCCATCGCGTAGCGGCCCCAGGCCTGGGCGTCCCATGACTCGTGCCCGGCGGGTGCGGCGGCGGCGAGGTCGACGAGGTATTCGCCCTGGTAGCCCTTTTCGGGGACCGCGGCGGTTTCGCCTTTCGATTGCTTGTAGCGCGCCATGATCGACTCGCCGAGCAGGATGACGCGGTCGCCGCCGTCGTTGACATAATACTCGGCCGCCGCCTGGCGGCCGAGCCGCTTCATGATGCGGACCAGGCTGTCCCCAAGCGTCGCTCCCCGTCCTGACGCCATGTGGAGAGGGCCGGTCGGATTCGCGGAAACGAATTCGATCAACACCTTCGTCTTCGGCCCGCCCTCGTCCTCGCCGTAGGTTTTGGGCGCGAGCGTGATGGCCTTGAGGTTGGCGCACAACGCCGTCTGCTTGATCATGATGTTCACGAAGCCGGGGGGCGCGGAGACGGCGCTCTCGACCTCGGGGACTCTTGAGAGGTGCTCGGCCAGCGATTTGGCCAGCTCCAGCGGATTTCGTTTGGCGGCCTTCGCCGCGGCCAGGGGCCAAGGCAAGCAGAGGTCGGCTTTGACGTGCGCGGGCGGGGCGTTGACCGCGAGGTTTTCGGGAAGCGTGACGCCCGTCTCAACGGCCCATTTGCGGGCCTCGTAGGAAAGCTTCTTTCTGAGCGCGGCGATTATCACGCGGATTCGGGCCCTCCGGTCACAGGTATGCCCATCAAGCGCTTAACCGTATCTGGGTCGTGCGCGGCGCCGAGCGCCTCGTCGAGCTCCAGGAGATTCTGCTTGAGCAGGAAGGCCAGGTACTGGTCCATCGTGATCATGCCGTGCTTGGCTCCGGCTTCGATCGCACCGTAGATCTGATGGGTCTTGGCCTGGCGGATGAGGTTGGCGATGCCGGACGTGATCTTCATGAACTCACGCGCGCAGACCTGGCCGCCGCCGCCCTTGCGCGGCAGGAGCTGCTGGCAGACGACGCCCTGCAGCACGGTGGACAGCTGGACGCGGACCTGCTGCTGCTGGTGCCCCGGGAACACGTCGATGATGCGGTCGACCGTGGTCGCGGCGTCGTGCGTGTGGAGCGTGGCGAAGCACAGGTGGCCGGTCTCGGCGGCGGAGATCGCGAGCTGGATCGTCTCAAGGTCGCGCAGCTCGCCGATGAGGATCACATCGGGGTCCTGGCGCATCGAATGGCGCAGGGCCTCGGAGAAGGACTTGGTCGTCGAGCCGACCTCGCGCTGCAGGATGAGGGACTGCTTGTCTTCGTAGACGAACTCGATCGGGTCCTCGATGGTCAGCACCTTTTTCGGGTGCTTCTGGTTGATCGCCTCGATCAGGCAGGCGAGCGTCGTGGACTTGCCCGAGCCGGTGGGGCCGGTGACGAGGACGAGGCCGCGAGGCAGGTCGATGAGGTTGGTGATCGAGGGCATGAGCCCGATCTCGGCCGGCGTCGGGATCTTGGCCGAGATGACGCGGAAGACGGCGGCGACGCCGTTCTTCTGGCGGGAGACGTTGAGGCGGAACCGGGAGACGCCGGGCAGCGAGACCGAGCCGTCGAGCTCCCAGTTCTCCTCGAACTTGGCTCGCTGGGCCTCGGTGAGCACCGAGTAGATCATGCGCTCGCATTCCTCGGCCTTGAGCTCCGGCAGCCCGGGGATCGGCTCGATGATGCCCTGGCGGCGGATCATGGGCGGCTTGCCCACGACCATATGCAGATCGCTGGCGCCCAGGCGCGCGGTCTGCGTCAGGACTTCGATCAGTTCCGCCATGCCAGCTCCTTGGCGCCGTCGTGCAGCCGCTCGAGCGCGTACAGCTCTCGCGCCTCCTCGACCATCAGGTGGACGATCAGGCCGCCGAAATCGAGCACGCGCCATAGGTCGCTTTGCGGGCGGTTGCGGTGATGGACGCGGACGCCGGCCTCCTCGAGCGCCTCGGCGAGCTTGTCCTCGAGCGATTCGAGATGCGGCCGCGACAGCGCGGTCGCGATGATCATGTAGTCGGACAGCGGGCTCGTCTTGCGGACATCGAGCACGATGATGTTCGCGGCCTTGTTCTCGTTCATGGCGCGGGCGGCGGAGATGGTGACGGTCTTAAAAGCTTTGGGCATCGTTCCTCGTTTTTAGACGGCGGCGTAGCGCCTCGTCGGCGCGAAAATCGATATTCTCGAGCGCCGAGGTGAGCAGGCGCGCGACGGCGGACAGCGTGCGGACGGTTTCGGCGCGGCGCCCCTCGTCGGGTGCGGCGGCAGCGCGCAAGCGCAGGGTCGCCAGTAATT
>CAZIBN010000161.1:0-3132 GCA_964537395.1 uncultured Elusimicrobia bacterium | reverse complement strand
ACCGTCAAGGACGGCGATACCATCCCGTCCGGCGCCAAGATCGTCGTCGTCAGCGGCGTCGCCACCGTCAAGAGCGGCGGCCTGACCGTCACGGCGAAGCAAGGCGACTCCTTCTCGGTCGCCACGGGCGGCAGTGGTTTGACCGTCGCCGTCACCGCCGGCGCCGTGGCTGTCGTCGACGCGAAGGGCACGAGCAAGCCTGTGGCCGCGGGTGAATCCGTCACGGCCGCCGCAGTCGTCACAACCGTCGTCACCCCTGCAGTGCCGGCCACGCCGGGTGTTGAGCCGGCTACACCTGCAGTGGTGACTCAGACGACGACCTTCGTCTTTTCTCCCGTTCAGGAAACCAGCACTTGTATCGCCACGGTTTCACCTTCGGCTCCCGGTTGCCAGTAATTCTCATACCCTCATAATAAGGATAGATAGATGACCAAGACCCTCTGCCTTCTCGCCGTTCTCCTGGCCGCCGCTCCCGCCTTCGCCGGCAACATCAAGATCGGCGCAGTCGGCCTGAACCCCTACTACGGCTTGGAGACGCGCTACGAGGACAACATCTATCGCGTTCCTCGCGACATCAACAACACCGCCGTCGGCGGCGGCGGCGTGCGCGGCGCGTGGATCCTGTCCAACAACGCGGGCCTGAAAATCTCCGCTCCCATCGGCGAGATGCACAAGGTCACCGCGCTGTACGACGTGACTCTCGAGAACTACTCGGTCCAGTCCAAGGCCAACCAGGCGGTCAACCAGAAGGTCGGCGTCGGCTACGAATTCAAGGGCTCCAAGCTTGAAGCGAAGCTGTCCGACGACTACGTCAACACCCAGGACCCGGCCTTCAACCCCAACAACACATCTGCCAGCAGCAACGGCCTGGTCTCTCGTGAGCGCCGGTGGGCGAACACCCTCGCCGGCTCCCTCGAATACGCGCTCGGCGACAAGTTCTTCGCCGGCGTCGACGCCCAGCTTGCGCGCAACCAATACCTCAGCACGACACTGGGCTCCACCCTCAACACCTCCGCCGTCACCTTCGGCGGCAAGGCCGGCTACAAGGTCGCCCCGAAGACGAAGGTGTTCGCCGCGATCCACCGCACGCTCCTGCACTACACCGAGGAGACGCGCCGGGACAACCATCGCGACTGGGATTTCGACTTCGGCGTCGAGGGCAACCTGGCGCCCAAGCTGAAGGGCCTCATTCAGGCCGGCCTCAACTACACGGCCTTCGACTACGACGCCATCAACCCTACGCGGCGGCGCATCTCCCGCAACTTGAACCTCCTGACCCAGCTCGACTACGCCGTGACGGAGAAGGGCCAGATCGTCCTGGCGCTCAACCGCGGGACCAGCGACTCGTCGAGCACCGCCAGCCGCTACTTCATCACCTCCGGCGCGAACCTCGCCTACAACCAGAAGTTCGGCAAGGCGTCGGCCGGCGTCAGCGGCGGCGTCTCGTACGATAAGTACGCCGAGGACTTCACCACCACGGGTGTGGGCGCGGAAACCAAGTCCCGCCGCGACGACAACTACACGTTGGGCGTCAAGACGGACTACAAGCTCAAGGAGTGGGCGACGGTCGGCGCGTCGTACACGCACAACGCGCGCTTCTCGACCTTCAGCCGCCAGTACAACTACCGGGACAACATCACGGCGGTCAACGCGAAGCTGAGCTTCTAAGCTTCGTCCGCCGCAAAAAGAACGGGCCCGGCGAAAGCTGGGCCCGTTTCTCTTTGGCGCCGCGGTCGGCGCCCGCGCCTCCGCATCGCTGTTGCTGATCACTGTTCCCGGAGCCAGTTCGTGTGCCTTATTCGGCACGCGCACTCGCGTCGGTGAAGCTGAGGCACTTGTCTCGGTCGGCGCGCATTGCCGACACCGCGCCGCGCTCGAGGCTCTCGTCGGGCTGTGCCTAAGCCGAGGCCGTGGCGGCGCCCTCCGAGGTTTCCCCTTAAGGCGTCAGGCCGTCCGTCACGATCGAGGTCTCAGGCGGCACCCGTAAGGGGGCAAGGACATCGCCAGGGCTTTGGCGATGTCGGATCGTCCCATCGGCCCCGCTATGAGAAGCGTGCGTACTTTTCTGGAAGTATGCGACCCTAGCCCCGACTCTAGCCTCGACTCTAGCCCCGGCCAAGGCGAGTTCTGGCCCCATTACGGGGCCCTTTCTGGCGTGAAATCACGCGGCGAGCAGGGCTCGGATCGCAGGCTCAAGCTCAGCGTCGGTCTTTTTTGCCACGAATAACGGGAGGAAGCGCAATCCCAACGCGTCGGCGATGCGCGTCAGCCTCGTGACTGTCGCCGAATTGATCCGGCCGCCGCTGAGATCGCGCGAGATATTGCCCTTGCTCGTTCCGACCGCCTTGGCGAGGTCCGCGAAGGTCCACCCTCGCTTCTCCATCGCGAGCAGAATCTGCACCTCGAGTTGAAACAGCGCATACTCCTTATCGAAGCGCTCCCGATAGACGGGGTCCTGAAGCTTCCTGTTCAGATAGCCGACGGCCTTAGGCTTCGTTTTCATAATAGTTCCCATTGCTGACTCTGCGGAGATAGTCCTGACGATAAACGGGCGCCGTTCTCAGCTTATCCAGATCCGTCTTGCCCATTTTCTGCGAGTGCTTTCGGTAAGCGTTGGTGATGATGATGCGCCGTCCGGACGTGATGAAGTTGAAGTAGCGCTCGTCGCGCGGCTTGAAGGCGTAAATCTTATTCGCGGCGTCCTCGGCTCGGTAGAGCGATTTCGGCAAGCGGGTCCCAAACGGAGCGTCAGCGAGGTGTTTCACGATCTTTTCCAGGCGTTCTTGATCTTGCTCGGGCAGCGAGAAAAAATGTTCACGCGCCGGCATTTGCCCGTTGGGCGTGTAATACCATTCAACGCGAAGAATCGTCCCGTTGTAGAAGACGTAATCATCAGGTTTAGGCGAATGGGGCGTCTCATGCTTATATGTTATCATATATGATAACTTCCGTCAACCTCTTCCCCGGACTTTTGCGGGATTCATTTATTTGAACTTTCCGCGCGCAAAACCCGCTCGAGGTCTTCGGGAGCCGGCAGCGCGCCCCTCAGCTCGAGCGGCAATTCCTTCTCCAGGGTGTAAGACGCGACCCCGATCGGCTTGCCCGTCGCATGCAGGGAGTATTCGACTATCA
>CAZIBN010000160.1:0-3163 GCA_964537395.1 uncultured Elusimicrobia bacterium | reverse complement strand
CCATGCGTGCTTCCTTTGGTGCCGGGCTATATCTCGTTCATGTCCGGCCTGACCCTGGAGGAGCTCTCGGCCGGGGGCGACGACAAGACGCGCCTGCGCCACGCGGGCTGGGAGTCGCTGTGCTTCGTCGCCGGGTTCTCGCTTATCTTCACTTTGCTCGGCGCGACCGCGACCACGGTCGGCCGCGTCCTGGCCGAGCAGGCCCCGATCGTCAGCAAGGTCGCCGGAGCGGTCGTCATCCTGTTCGGCCTGCACCTGACCGGGATCATGCCGATCAAGTGGCTTTACTACCAGAAGCGCGCGGATACCGCGGCCTTCAAGGCCGGCTACGTCGGCTCCTTCTTCATGGGCCTGGCCTTCGCCTTCGGCTGGACCCCGTGCATCGGCCCGATCCTGTCGGGCATACTCGCCATCGCCGCCACGCGCGAGACCGTCGCCCAGGGCATGAGCCTTCTGTTCGTGTACTCCCTGGGCCTCGGCATCCCGTTCATCCTCACCGGCTTCGCGGTCACGCGGTTCATGCGCTTCTTCGTGCATTATAAGAGGCACATCCGCACCGGCGAGATCGTGGCCGGCGCCTTGCTCATCGCGATCGGGCTGCTGATCTTCCTCGACAAGCTGTCGTGGCTCAACCGCTTCACGCCGAAATTCCTGGAACGGTTTCTTTTGTGATGAGGAGCATCGCGCGCTGGGCCGTCGTCGCCGCGGTCGCCCTGTCCTGGGCGTGCACGCCGTCCGCACCCGCCGGCGCGCCCGAGGCCGCCGCCCCGCTGTCGGGCAAGGCGCTCGACGGGAAAACCGTATCGCTCGCCGACTACAAGGGCAAGGTGGTGCTCGTGGACTTCTGGGCCACCTGGTGCGACCCGTGCAAGGAGGAGATCCCGGAGCTCGTGAAGCTGCAGAACACGCTCGGCCCCAAAGGCTTCGTGATCATCGGCGTCTCCATGGACGATGAGACCGAGACGGTCGCACCCTTCGCCAAGGCCGCGGGGATCAATTATTCCGTCATCCTGCTCGGAAGCGAGCGAGCGCCGAAAGGCTGGGTCGTGCCGGGCCTGCCGACCGCCTATCTGATCGGCCGCGACGGCAATGTGCTCAAGCGTCAGTTCGGCTCGAAGTCTCTCAAGACGCTCGCCGCGGACGTCGAAGCCGCCCTTCTTCTAAAGTAGGATCGCCGCGCCGTCCTTGACACCCGTAGAGGCCTCTGCTACCCTTCATACGTGGCCGAATTGTTGCCCAATACCCCACTTATCGACGAGACCCACCAGGTCACTGCGTCACGGCAGGCGTTTCGCCCTACCCCCTTGACCGCGTGGCCCCTGCCCCGCACCCGCGCCATCCGCATCTTTCTGAGCACGGTCCCCTTCGACACCATGCGCATGGGCTACGGGATCAAAAAAAGCGGCTCCAAGAAGAAGGTCTACGGCTACACCCCTCCCCTGGGCCTGGGGATGCTGGCTCGCGTCGCCAAGGAATACGGCTGTGAAGTGATCGTCAACGACGCGGGGCCCCTCTCGGACGACTACGAGTCCCTGCTGGCCAAGATCGAAGCGTTCAAGCCCGACATCGTGGGATTCTCCGTGTTCACGGCCAACGCGACGCACGCCGTGAAGATGGCGGACCTCATCCGCACCCACCCGGTCCTGTCGAACTGCCTTCTGCTCATCGGCGGCCCGCATATCTACACCTTCCGGGAGAAGACCCTCGACGAGATCCCGGCCGACGTCGCGGTCTATGGCGAGGCCGAGGTGGACCTCGTCGAACTGCTCGAGTTTTACGACGGCCGGCGTCCGTCCCTAGATGACGTCAACGGCATCTACTACCGCACCAAGGACGGCATCGGCCACACCGAGGAAAAGCACTCCGCGCGTTCCCTGGACAACTTCGGCTTCCCCGATTGGGACCAGTTCGATTTCTCCCTGTACCGCAACATGCCCGGCCAGGTCCGACGCTATCCGATGACCAGCATGGTGACCTCGCGCGGCTGCCCCTACCGCTGCAACTTCTGCTTTCAGGCCGGGCGCTTCGCCGACAAGTATCGCCGATACTCCCCCGAAGTCGTCATCGACGAGATCCAGCGTCTTCAAAAGAAGTACGGCATCAAGGAGATCCAGTTCTGGGACGACATCTTCTTCATCAACAAGACCTGGGTCCAGACCTTCTGCCGCCTGATCAAGGAGCGGGGCATCGACCTCACCTGGTCCGGCTACGCCCGGGTCGACCTCGTGGACCCCGAGCTGCTCAAGATGGCCAAGGAAGCGGGCTGCTGGAACATCTTCTACGGCTTCGAGACGGGCACGCAGGAGATGCTCGATTTTCTCAACAAGAAGTCCACGATGGAGCAGGCGATCAACGCCAGCCGCTGGACGAAGGAAGCCGGCATCATCGTGCGCGGCTCGTTCATGGTGGGCTTGCCCAACGAGACCCCCGAGATCGGGCGCAAGACTATCGAGTTCGCCGTCAAGCTCGATCCGGATTACGCGAACTTTAATATTTTTTTTCCGGAGCCAGGGACGGGGCTCTACGACCTGGCCATCAAGTCCGGACGCATGCTGTCCGCCAATTACCTCGGCCGCACCAATCCCGTCTACCTGCCCGAGGGCTACCGCGACATCGCCGAGATCAAGGCGATCCAGGCGGAGGCCTTCCACCGTTTCTATTTCCGGCCCGGCTACATCCTCAAGCGGATCCTGCGCGTGCGCACTTTGGAGGAGCTCGAGCAGTATTGGGACGGCTTCATGATGCTGCTCAACATGGGCCAGGACAAGGTCCGCTACGCCTTCGCCACCGAAACGTCCAAGACCGGGAAAGAATCCCGAAACGTATTCTAGGCGTTTGAGCTCCTCACCTCTCCCCGTCGCCGGCCGCGCCGCGCTGTGGATATTCGTCGCCGCGCTGTCGCTGCGGCTCGTCTTCACGCTGGCGACCCCCGTCTATTCGCTTTCCGTCGGCGATCAGGCCGAATACACGACGATCGCGAACAACCTGCTCGACGGGCACGGCTTCGCCATCGCCCCCGGGATCCCCACCCCCGCCCGCGCCCCGGGCTACCCGGCTTTCATGGCCGCGGTGTACGCGGTGTCCGGCCGCTCTCCCCGCGCGGTTCTCATCGCACAGGCCGTGCTCGGTGCGGCGACCTGCGTCCTTCTGCTGTGGCTGCTGC
>CAZIBN010000159.1:0-3282 GCA_964537395.1 uncultured Elusimicrobia bacterium | reverse complement strand
CCGCTCGAGCTCAAGACCCTGCGTCTCAAGATCGACCCCGACAAAGTCTTCCTCTGAGCAAAGCTGTGATTCCCGAGACCCGTTCCGTCAAAAGGTCTCGACCGCGCCGCCCAGCGGCAGGACTGTTGCACCTTCGCCCTGCCGGTTCAAGGAGCTGAGAATGCCCCCCCGAAGAAGAATCCCGCTGGCTTTCGTTTTCGCGCTCGGCGCCGCCGCGCTCTATCCCTACGCGAGCGGCCTGGCGAAGGCCGACAGCGTCGCCGCGGCCGGGGCCGACATACAATTCGGCGATCCGGCGCACTCCGCCTTCTTCAATTACCAGAACTACCTGACGCGACGCGGAGAGGAAGGATCGACGCCGCAGGCCTGGAACGCCCTCGCCTCTCCGGAGCGACTGAAGAAGGTCGCCGAAGGCGAGGCTCTGCTTGAAAAGCTGCGCGCCGAATATTCGGCAAAGGCGTCTCTGAGCGCCGAAGAGAACGCGCTCGTCCAGGCGGTCTGGGGCAAGAACAAAGCCGCGACGATCTCCGGCATGCCGCGGGAGGCCAAGAAGAAGCTCACGCCCACGGTGGATGTGGGCGCGTTGTCGTCCAGGCTCGAGGGCGATCGAAATTGGAACCGGACGTTCGACGGGAACCAGCGCCGCCCGAACGAGGAAGTCGCCGTGAGCGCCGCCGGCGACGGCCGGCCCCGAACCGCGCCGACGGCGCTTACGTCCAAGCCGTCGGGCGCGCGAACCTCCGGAACGATATCCGTCCCGCCCGCGGAGGGCCGGGATAACTCTCCCTCCGACAGGACCATTCCCGTCGCCGGCGGGATACTCCTTCTGGTCTCCGCGGTTCTGGGGGCGAACGTCCTGCGGCGCAAGGCCTTGCCGGCGGCCGACTTTCATTCCGGGGGCGACCCGGAGTTCCCCACGATCAAACGCCTCCTTGGTAAACCGGACGCCGACATACGCCCCACTTGGGATTGCGGCTGCACCTGCACCAACAATTGCGGCTGCACCTCCAACTGCGGCTGCACCTCCAACTGCGGCTGCACCTCCAACTGCGGCTGCACCTCCACCTGCAGCTGCACTTCCACTTGCGGGTGCACCTCCAACTGCGGCTGCACCTCCAACTGCACCTGCACCTCGACTTGCGGCTGCACCGCCAATTGCGGCTGCACCTCCAACTGCGGCTGCACCGCCAATTGCGGCTGCACCTGCACCCAGAACCGCTGATGGCAGTCCGCCCCATCGCGTCCCTCCCCCTCGAGGGCAAGCTCCCGCTCTATTATTATCCCGACTTCAGGCTCTTGACGCTCGACGGCGAATTTCACCGCCGCCTGACCGGAGCGGAGCGCTTCAGCGATGTTCTCTTTCGCTACTTCCTGGGCATCCGCAAGCTGACCGCGCTCAAGAAAGCCCAGGAGCCTCCGCGCTCGCTCTTCGTGGAGCCCTGGCGGACCTGTAACCTCGCCTGCACCTACTGCTACGCAGAATCCGACCCGTCGCACACACGGAAGATCGATGGGGAAAAGCTGTCGTCCCTCCTGACGAAATATCCCTTCAAAGAAGTCTCCGTTTTCGGAGGCGAACCGCTGCTGCACGCGGAGTTCCTTCCGGATCTGCACAAAAATCACAAGTGGGATTCGCTCTTCTTTTCGACCAACGGCATCCTTTTGGATCGGAAGCCGGCCCGAGACCTCATCGCACAGCCCAACGTGCATTTTCAAATAAGCCTGGAGCCCCGGGACTGGTCCTACCGCGTCACCACGAACAGCGGAAAACAGCTCGACCTCCTGCACGGCCAGCTGCGGCAGCTCCGCGACTCCAGCCCCAACCTGAGGGTCACGATCCCGGCCGACGCTCCCCATGTCCCGCTTGGAAATTTCATCGACGGCCTGGCCGAGGCCATCGGAAGCTGGGATTTCAGCATCAGCTACTGGCCGGCGCGCGCCGCTCAGCCCGCTCCCTGGCTCAAGGACCGATGGATACAAGAGAGCTACGAATTGATGAAGGGCGACGCGGCGGGGAGGTACGGGGAGAAGCTCCCCTCCAGTTCCATCGCGAACTACTTCGGGGCGCCGGATTCCTTCCGTTTCTTCAACTGCAACGCGGCGTATGGGAGCGTATCCATCGGCCCGGACAACCGGCTTCACGGCTGCCATGAGCTCGCGGTCGTGGAAAGCGAAATCGACCTCGTCTCAGCCTGCGGCGACGCCCAGGAGATCGACGAGCTTAAGCGCTCGGCCCTGGTCTATCAATGGTCCAACCTCATGAAGACGGAGACCTGCGGCGGATGCGCGGCCCGCTACATGTGCGGCGGGGTGTGCTTCGTCATGGACATCCCCAACTCTGCCTGCCATTTTCTGATCGATCACCTCCGGCTGACGCTGACGAAGATGGTGCGGTACGATTCGGCGACGCTTATGAACCTCGCGTCTCGCAGCGAGGAACGATTCGAAAGATTGTTCTCCCAGCGAGAGGGGCTCGACAAAGAGGTCAACAGCGCTAAATGGAACCTATTGGTATCTGGGGAGCTACCCCTGGCAGAGGCAGTGGAATTGGCCGGGCGATTGTTGAAAGACTGACGGGCGAAGTCGGAGCGGCCGTTCATGTGTTCGGCCGCTCGCAGGCCAAGCTCGACGACCTGCGCGCCTCCTTTCCGACCGTCAAAGGCTCCCTGGCCTGGGATCTACGCGCCGAGGCGAAGGCAGAAGAATACCAGCGTTACCTGACCGACAACGGGATCAAGACCGTCATCAACGCCGTGGGAGCCGGCATCGGCAATCCTCTCCCCTTCCTGTCACAGCCGGAATTGACGGAGATGGTGGAAGCCAATCTCGTTTCGCCGTACATGATCCTGAAGCACTCGATTTTGCCGCTGAAGCGCCTCGACGGAGGCCGGGTAATCATGTTCGGGAGCATCACCTCGATCCACGCGGAGGAAGGCGCGAGCGGCTACAGCGCGACGAAAATGGCGCTGCGCGGCCTGGTGGAAGCGTCGCGGCGGGAGCTGAAGAACGGATTCCAATCCGTTTCCGTGCACGGAGTTTACACGGGGAACTCGAACAAGGTCCGCATGACGAGCATCGTGGAGGCCGTCGCCTACCTTTCGCGCCTGCCGTGCGGAGTCCATTCGGACGTCGTGATCAACTAGCGGCGACGGCGGGAGACGGCCTGTATACTGGCCTCGAGATCCTTGATGATGTCCACCGGGCTCTCCAAACCGATCGAGAGGCGGATGCCGCCGTGCTCGCGCATGGGGCCCTCCCCCGCGTAGGCGGAGTGGGTCATGG
>CAZIBN010000158.1:0-3287 GCA_964537395.1 uncultured Elusimicrobia bacterium | reverse complement strand
ACGACGCCCGCCGCCAGAACCGGGAGCAGTCGCCGACGTTGGCGGGAAGCGGGGCAGATGCCGCGTTTTAGTGCCGCGCACATGACGCACCGGATGACGGCCGCCGTGCTCGCCGCCGCGCTCCTGCTGGCGGGATGCGGATCGTCGGTGCATCGCGCCGCCCGCAACAACGACGCGTCCGCGATCCGCGCGCTGGCGCAGTCCGGCGCCGATCTCGACGCACCCATGGATCCCATCGACCGCTGGACGCCGGTCGAGATGGCCGCGTACGGCGGCCACAAGGAGGCGCTTCTCGCGCTTCTCGATGGCGGCGCAAAGCCCGAGCTGGGCCGCCACCGCTCCGACATCGAACCGCGCCATCCGGAGTTGATCAAGTTCATCGAGGAGCGCGCCGCGGGAAAACTCCCGCCTCCACCGCCCCTAACCTTGTGCAAGGCCTTGATCAAGGGCAATCGCGACGCCTCCAGCGCGTTGCTCGACCGCGGCGTCGATCCCAACGCGCGGATCGATAATGGCTACACCTTGTTCAACTGCGCGATCCAGAGCCGCCGCACCGACCTCGTCCAGCTCCTGCTCGACCGCGGCACGAAGCGTTCCTCGGCATTCGACAGCCCGGGCTGGGGGCGCCCCACCGATATGCAGCTGGCCCAGAACATGGGACTGCACGAGATCGTCGCGCTGTTCACCGCGGAGCCGCGCAAATCGCCCGGCAATCTCGATGACGACGCATACAATCGCATGCGCACCGCAGCGGCCCTGCCGCCGGAGAAGAAGGAACTTTTCTCCGACATCGACGCGCCCTCCCGCCGCGGAGCTGAACGCTCCGACGACTTCGCGCTCGTCATCGGCGTCGAGGAGTACCAGACCTTGCCCAAGGCCGAGTTCGGCGCGCGCGACGCAAAGACTGTGAGACTCCACCTCGAGGCGTTGGGCTTCCCCAGCCGCAACATCATCTCACTCACTGGCTCGGAGGCGACCGGAAGCAAGCTGCGCAGCTATCTCGAGGAGTGGCTGCCGCTCAACGTGAAGGAGACCTCGACCTTGTTCGTGTACTACTCCGGGCACGGCGCGCCCGACGTCAAGACCGGCGACGCTTACCTCGTCCCCTGGGACGGCGATCCGAAGTTCCTGAAGTCCACGGCCCTGCCGCTGACCAAGCTCTACTCCGACCTGTCCAAGACCAAGGCCAAGCGCGTGATCGTCGCCCTCGACGCCTGCTTCTCCGGGGCGGGGGGACGCTCGGTGCTCGCCAAGGGCGCGCGCCCGCTGATCGCCAAGATCGCCGACACGGCGCCCACGGGCGGGAACCTGACCGTGCTCGCGGCCGCCTCCGGCGACGAGATCACCGGCTCGCTCGACGAGCACGGCCACGGCATGTTCACCTACCACCTGCTCAAGGGGCTCACGGCGGACCCCAAGGCCAGCGCCAAGTCCCTTTTCCAGTACGTGATGCCGCGCGTCCAGGACGACGCCCGCCGTCAGAACCGGGTGCAGACCCCGGTGCTCGCGGGAGCGTCGCTGGATGAGCCCCTGCTGCGCTAAGCCGTAGACCGCCGCGCCCTGCGCCTAGCCGCCGCCTCCGCCCGAATCCCCGGGTCCTTCTTCTCGATCAGGAGCTTCAGCGCGTCCCCGAATATCCCTTCGAGGCTTCCGTTCGGGTATTTGTGGCGCATCAACTGTTGCGCGTGCAGAACCATGCGATGAAGGCTTTCATCCGCGGTGAACCCGATGCGCACCAGCTTCGACGACGCCGGCGGAGGCGGCGCACAGACGACCGCCGGACTCGACGGCGCGTCGACGGGCGGGCTCGGCTCATCACGCGGGCTGCTCGGTGAGAAATCGAGCGCCGCCGGCGGCTCGGCGGCCTCGACGGGAGGCGGAGAAACCCCGACGAACCGCATCGAGTCCCTGACAGGAGGATCGCGGCGCCGGTCGGCGACGAGGCTCTCGATCCCCTTCGTGGTCAGGCCCACCGCTTTCAGGAGCAGGGAGGCGAAATCGGCGTCCTCGATGAACGCGTGTAGGATCACGACGCCCTCGAGATGGAGCCGCCCGTCGCGGAGCATCTCGAGGATGATCGGATATCTCCGGACGGCGCGCGCCGCACGGATGCGCCGATAAGCCGCGCTCTCGCTCCAATGGAGCGAGTACACGCAGTATTCGAACAGATTCGGCCATTTCTGCTCCTTAACGAGACAACGGCGCTCGACCTCAGCCACGCTGGCGATGAGGTCGGCGATAACGACGCGCTCCTCGGCGGCGAGCGCAAGAAACCGCCGCCAGACTTCCTCATTTGTGAGCGTCGAGATATCCACAGTATTCACAGGCTCACTGTCGTCAACGACAGTGACCGGCCTCCTCACCTACCATACGATCGAGGGTCACAAAAAGTTCCATTCCCCGTCACAAAATGGGGAGGCCGTCCGTCGAGGAATTGATATAATCTCGGCATGACCACCTCCCGCCTTCTCTCCCTCGCTTCGCCGCTGTTATTGGCCGTCGGCGCCTACGCCGCCCCTCTTGAGATCCCCGCCGAGCTCGCGCGGGGCATCGACCTCCAGGCCGTGCGCGCCGGCGCCGCCGCGGAGGCCCAGGATCCCATCTCCGTGGAGATCCGCCCCATCAATGGCGGCGCGACCCTCTCCGAATTCGTCGGCCAGGGCGCCACGGTGCATCTCAAGAACGGCGGCAAGATCGTCGGCATCCTGCTCGACGACTCCGACAAGATCTGGCTCGAGATCGAGGGAGGCAAGATCGGCCTTGAGCTCTCCTCCGTCTCCAACGTCGAGATCGCGCCGAACAAGTATTCGGAGTTCCGCGAGCGGGAAGCCTCCGTCGGCGACGCCGACATCCCGGCGCTGTGGGCGCTCGCGCAGTGGGCCAAGTCCAAGGACATGTCCTCCTACGCGCGCATGACCGCGCTGCGTGTGATCACGCTTGAGCCCGACCACGCCGCCGCCCGCGCCTTGCTCGGCTACGAGAAGATCGGCGGCCGCTGGCTGACCTACGACGAGGCGATGACCGCCAAGGGCTTCGTGCGCTTCGAGGGCCGCTGGATGGCGAAGGCCGAGTATGAGACGATCATCCGCGACCGCGAAGCCCGCCGCCAGGCCCGCGCCGAAGAGGAGCGCCGGCGCCGCCTCGAAGAAGAGGCTCGACGCCAGGCCGAGCACGAGCGGGAGATGGAGCGCCTGCGCGAGCTCCAGAGGCTCCAGCAGTGGCATCGGCACCACCACCACCGCCGCGGCTACCATCGCGGACCGATCATCATCGTCCCCGGCCGCCCC
>CAZIBN010000157.1:0-3289 GCA_964537395.1 uncultured Elusimicrobia bacterium | reverse complement strand
GAAGAGATTCCATGGCCGCAAGAGTGGTTTGAGGGGGTCGGGACTCGAGGGGAGATCGAGGCGGAGGTCGGCGATTGCGGCGGTCATGATGGTGTCGTCGAGGAAGGCCTGGTCGCGGTGGTCGGCGACTAGGAGAGCGGCGTGGAGCAGCTTGCTGGCGAGGCGGGGGAGGCCGCGGCAGGCGCGGAAGAGGAGCTCGGTGGCGGGCTCGGAGAGCAGGTTGCGGGTGGCGCCGGCGGTGCGGAGGGCAGCGTCGATCATGGCGACGAAGGGGGCGCGCTCGAGGCGGGGCTGGAGTTGACAGGGTGCGACGATTCGCATGGCGAGGGCGGCGTGGTGCTGCATCTGGAGGCGACGATGGAGGGAGGGGAGGCCGACGAGCCAGAGGGTGAGCAGGTCGCGGCTGTCGAAGTCGTAGTTTAGGAAGGCGGCGAGCTCCTGCAGGAAATCGTCGGAGAGGAGGTGGGCCTCGTCGAGGACGAGGACGGGCTGGACGTTCTGCTCGTCGACCAGGTGCAGCAGGGTGCGCTTGAGGTCGGTCCAGAGTTGACCACGGCGATGGTTCGGGCGCAGGCCGAGCTCGCCCGCGAGGGCGCGGTAGATGCCGGCGGGCTTGAGGGTCGAATCGCAGAGGTAGAGCACGCGGTGGCGCGGGCGCGTGAGCTGAGCGCAGAGGTGGCGCATGGTCGCGGTTTTGCCGGTGCCGGCGTCGCCGACGAGAATGCCGAGACCTGGCTCATCGGCCAGCCAGCGGAAGAGGCGGGCGACGCGGCCAAAGTCGTCGCCCTGGTCGTGGAAGGTGGGCCCGCAGGCGTCCTTCGGGAGCGGCGGGTGCGACAGGCCGAAGCGGTCGAGGTAGCTCACTGGGCACCCCCGTCGTCGAACTCGATGTCGATATCGTCGTCATCCTCCACGACGATGTCGATGTTGCCCTGGGCCTTCGTGGCGCCGTAGACGGTGCGGTAAAATTCGTCCTCGATGAGGCCGAGGGCGTCGATGTCCATGTCCTCGGGGACAGGCTCGGCGGCGGGCAGCGCCCGGCGCTCGGCCGAGGCGTTGGCGAGGCGGTCGAGCGGAGTGGCGACGTCGCGGTAGACGCCGCGGTGGAAGACGAGCGGGCTGTCGTCCGGGCAACGCGGGTCGAAGCGCAGCTCGACGCGCTCGCCGACGAGGTCGCCCGGGACCTCGTAGAAGCCGCCCTGGAAGCGCACGCAGCCGTCTTTGTGGACGAGGCGGGTCTCGCGGTGGAGGAAGACGTCGCGGAGGTTAATGTCCCCGGGGACAGGTCGCAGATACGCGAGCTCGGACTCGAAGTGCAGGCCCGGCGCGCGGCCGGTCGTGCTGTGCGTGCGGGCGTGGTACTCGATCGACAGCCACGCCCACAGCGCGGCGTTCAGGCGGTCGAGGGTGTGGATGTCCGGCGGCAGCTCGTCGAGCAATTCGTCGCGTAGGGTGCGATGCCATCGTTCGATGCATCCCTTCGCTTCTGGATCTCGGGCCTTGGTGTGGATGAGCTGGACACCGAGATCCGCGCAGATCGTCGTCAGCGAATCGGCGACGTAGGCCGCGCCGCGATCGACGTAGTACGCGCGCGGCAGGCCGTGGTGCTCGATCGCCGCCAGCAGCACGTTCTCGTGCGTGAGCATGCCCTCGTCGACGCAGAAGCGGCTGTAGAGGACGAATCGCGTCGCCGCGTCGAGGATCGTGACCAGGTACGACTTGCCCTGCTGCCCGTCCGCCCGCTGCACCCGCGGGCCATGCATCACGTCGCCGACCCACACGTCGCACGCGTGCTCGGGCAGGAAGGAGCGCCGCTCGTGGCCGTGCTCTCGCGGCGGCCGCAGCGACAGCGCATTGGCCTGCAGCAGGCGATGCACCGTCGAGCGCTTCAGCTCACCCTCTTGCACCCACTTGAGGCGCACGAAGGCCTTGATCAGCCGGCCGATCGAGCGCCGCGGCTTCTGCCGCTTCGCGGCGAGCAGGCGCTCGGCGATCTCCGGGCGGATCGCCCGGCTCTTGTTGCGATCGTCGCGGGCAGCGGGCATCAGCCCGCGCCAGCCATCCTTGAGGTAGATGTAGTACCAGTCCTCGATCGTCCGCGCCGCGACTTGCACGCGCTCGCCGTCGGGCTTCTCGTACTCGAGCTTCGCCGCGGCGCTGAAGTGCGTCTGGCGGTCGCCGTGCTCGAGGCGCGTGCTCACCAGCGGCCCCAGGATCGAGACGCGCCACAGCGCGATGCTCTCGGGAGTTTCGGGTCGTTTCTTCGTGCTCATGCAGCGCGAATACAGGACCCGGGCGGCCACTCTCGGTGGGGCGAGACTCGTCGTTTCTCGCGTCCCAGAGGCCGTATGGACGTCACGGTCACATCATGCGCAGCCCCGGCGCGAGACGATGCAGCAGCGCCGCCAGTTCGGCGAGCGCGCCTGCATTTGCGTGCCCCCGGTATGCGGCCAGCACGTCCCCTCGCGTGCCAGTGACCGGCACTCGCCGCACCACCGCGTCGATGTCCGGCCGCTGCGTAGCCGAAAGCACATGTCGCACCACCCGGGCGCCACGCCGCAGATTCGCCCGCCAGCGCCGCTGGGTCCGCGCTGGCACCGGCGCCCGACCCCGCCGCCGCTGACCCCTCAGCGCCCCGTCGACGACCTCCCACCGCCGCCACAGACGTCGTGCGACGAAGCCCGGCAGCACCTGCCAGACCGCGCGGCACCTCGCGCAGCGGTAGCGCCGGATCTCGATCACCCGCAGCTCGTCGCCCGCAAGCGCCCGCAGCCGCAGCCCGTGCCCGTGCAGCCGCGTGTCGCCGCAATGATCGCACTGCGGTGGCCGATAACCATCCGGCGTCTGGAGCCGCTGCAGGTGCGCCTCCCAGCCCATGACGTCGTCGGCGATCTTCGTGCCACCCTTCTGGCTGGACGGGCACCGCCGGTCCAGGTAGAAGACCTCCAGCGGAGGTTGGTCGCAGAGTGGTTCTGTGGGAGGACGTTGGGTCACACCTCGCCATCCCCCAACCTCCGCTACTTTACGAATTTGTCGCAGCCCTCGCTGTTCCGAGGGTGAGCGCCGATACCAAAATTACCGTCGGTGTAGAATTGTTATGCCGCCGAGCACCGTCCCATCCCGAATTATCTCCGGGCTTCTCATGATCTGGCCTCCACCATGCCCCGCCTCCAATCCGGGACGAAGCCTGTCCATCCTACGGGTTCAAAGCTGGGCGTAACAGCATGGCCCAGGTCCACCTGGGCATCTACCTCAAGACCGGCGTCAAGGTCGCGATCAAGCTGCTGGA
>CAZIBN010000156.1:0-3357 GCA_964537395.1 uncultured Elusimicrobia bacterium | reverse complement strand
CGGTCATGATCGTCGCCTACGGCTCGCAGGTCTACCTGCCCTAAAACGCTCTCCCTCACCAGGGGAACACCGCCCCGGCTCGATCCGCTAAAACGAATCGAACCGGGGCTTCTTATTTCGAGCGTAAGGTATAATGATCGTCCCCACATGAGCGATGCGCTCTCCCGCCTCCACTTCGACGCGATCGCCGGACGCTACGCGGGCGCGACCGGCGCGCTCGACCCGCTCTACGACGCGGTCCGGGGAGAACTCGACGCGGCCGTCGCGGGCAAGGACGTCCTCGACGTGGGCAGCGGCGGGATATTCGCTTATGACCCGCACCTGGCGGCGTCCGTAACGTCGCTCGACCTGTCTCCCGCGATGCTGGCGCGCGTCCCCGCAGGCGTCGCGGCGGTCTCCGCCGACGCGCGCGATATGCGGCCTCTCGCAGACGAATCGTTCGACGTAGCTCTTTTCAGCCTTTCCCTGCACCACGTCGTTGGAGATACGCTCACGGAGACGGAGGATGGACAGGCCGATGCCCTCGCCGAGGCATTCCGGGTCCTACGTCCCGGCGGCCGGCTGATCGTCTACGAACCCGTGCTGTCACCCGCTCTTTTCGCGCTCGAACGCGCGCTGTTCCGCGCATACGCGGCGCTGTTCGCTCTCGCAGGAGTGCCGCCGGTATACTTCCGTTCGCGCGCGTCGCTGAAGCGGCTGGCGGACTTCGAGGTCATTGCGCCGCGCGTCACGGGATGGGTCGACCCGCTGAGCGGCACATTCCCGGGGCTGCTCTATTTACCCATCGCCGTTTTCCCGACGAAGTATGAGCTGTTCCTCTCGAGCAAGCCGCGTGGATAAGGTCTGCGTCCTGCTGCCAGCGTTCAACGAAGCCGACCGGGTCGCCGCCGTCGTCCGTGGGATCCTCGCGCTCTCATTAAAGGACGCCGCGCTCGAAGTCGTCGTCGTCGATGACGGCTCGTCCGACGCCACGTCTGAGCGCGCTGCGCTGGCGGGCGCGCGTGTCGTCCGTCTCGCGACGAACCGCGGCGTCGGCGCCGCTCTGGCGGCCGGCTTCGAGCTGGCGCGCGCCGAGCGGTTCGATTACCTCGTCTCGATCGACGCCGACGGCCAGATCGACCCCGCGCAGATACCGCTCTTGCTCGGCTCCGTCCGGCGCGGAGAGGCCGACGTCGCGATCGGGAGCCGCTTCCTCCATGGACGGCCGCAGTACCTGAGCCCGGTGAAGGCGGGCGCGCTCAAGCTGCTCGCCTTCGCGGTCGGTCTCGCCGTCGATTCGCCTCTTACCGACCTTTCATGCGGCCTGCGCGCGCTCAACGCGCGCGCGATCGCCGCGGCGCGCCCGCGCTTCGAATACGATTACGTACAGGAGACCTTGCTCCAGTTCTTCAAGGCGCGACTGCGCGTCATCGAGGTCCCGGTGACGGCGGTCGGCCGCAGCGGCCCGCGCGGGATCAGCGCGCGCACCTTCCATTATTTGAGCCGCTACCTGCTTCTGCTCGCGTACGGACTCGCGGGCTTCTACCTTTCGCGACTGCGGAGCCTCCTCACGCCCGCGCCCGCGCCCTGCCTGCGGCGCGCCGACCGTTGAGCGACCGGACTCTGCGGCGGCTGCTCGTTGCGGCCGCCGCGCTCGCCGCCTTCGCGCCGGCGTTGTCCGCGGGCTTCGTCGGCTGGGACGATCAACCGTTCATCGTCGACAACCCGGCGATCCGCGGCATCGACCTCGCGCATCTCCGTCTGATGGCGAGCAGCGTCGTCGGCGGCGTCTGGATGCCGCTGACCTGGCTCTCGTTCGCGGTCGACTTCGCGCTCTGGGGGCTGGAGCCCGCCTACTTCCATCTGACGAGCCTGCTGCTGCACGCCGCGTCCGCCCTTCTTTTCTACGAGATCTGCGTCCTCGTGCTCGATGATGACGGCTGGGCGCCGGTCCTCGCCGCGCTGTTCTTCGCGGTCCACCCGCTGCGCGTCGAGTCTGTCGCGTGGGCATCGGAACGAAAGGGCGTGCTGGCGGGCGCGCTGTGGCTCGCGGCGTTGCTCGCGCACCTCAAGGCAGAGAGATCGCGACGGCCCGGGTCATTTTTCGCCGTAGCCATCGGCGCGTACGCGCTGTCGCTGACGGCGAAGCCGAACGGCCTGACCTTCCCCCTCGTGCTGCTCGCCGCCGACATGACTCGCCGCCGCCGCCCGGACCTCAAGATCTACGCGCCCTACATCGCGCTATCGGCAGCCGCGTTCGCCACGACCGCATGGGCAAGCCGGCAAACCGGGACCTCCACCACCTTCCACCTGCCGGGCGCCGCGTGGGGCGTGGGCCAGGTGCTGTACGGCCTGCTGTTCTACCCCTGGAAGACCTTATGGCCATCAGGGCTTGCGGCCTACTATCCGCCGCAGCCGTGGTTCGGTTACTGGTCCTGGCAGATCGCGGCCTACGGGACGGGCGTCGTCGCCGTTTGCCTTCTGTTGCGACGATCGCGCGCCGCGGCCGGGCTCGCGGCCTGCTACACGCTCACGCTCCTTCCGACCCTCGGTCTCGTGAGCCACGGGGTCCTGTATTCGGCGGCGGACCGATTCTCCTATCTGCCGTGCCTCGCGTTCGCACTGCCGTTCGGGGCGCTGATGGCCCGAAGCCCGGCACGCATCGCTCTCGCGGCCGTCTGGCTCATCACCCTCGGCACACTCACATGGCGCCAATGCCTCATCTGGCACGACCCTATCTCACTATGGTCCGAGACGGCGCGGCGATCGCCGAGCGCGCTCGCCAACGGGATCCTCGGAGCCTCCCTCATGAAAGAGGGTTTCGTCGAGAATGGCATAGCATTGCTGCGCGCGTCGGTCGCAGGAGATCCGAGCCAGACGATCCCGCACGAGGCGCTCGGAGCCGCCCTCTCCCGGGCGGGACGAGAGGATGAAGCGCGCGCGGCGTGGCGCGCGGGGCTCGCAGCCGCGCCTTCCCCCGAGCTCAGCGCCCTGCTCGGCGCGTCGCTGACCAAGGACGACATCGCGGCGGGCATCGCGCTGCTGAGATCGGCCGTCCTCGTCGAGCCCGGGCGGGCTTCGTGGCGCGTGGACCTCGGCGACGCGCTCGCCCGCGGCGGCCGCGTCATCGAAGCCAAGCGCCAATACGCCGTCGCCCTCGACCTCGAACCGGAGCTCGGCCGCGCACACAACAACCTGGGGCTGATGCTCGAGCGCGAGGGCCGCACGGCGGAGGCCGTCGCCCACTACCGGGCGGCGCTGCGCGATCCGGGCGCACGCGCCGAGGCGCACCACAACTGGGGCAACGTGTTCCTGGCGAAGGACCGGACCGAGGACGCCGAGCGTCATTACCGGGAAGCCCTGCGGCTCGACCCCGGC
>CAZIBN010000155.1:0-3389 GCA_964537395.1 uncultured Elusimicrobia bacterium | reverse complement strand
AGCGCCGCGCCCGCCGCGGCGATGGACCTGTCCGCCGCCGCCGACGCGGCGGTCGTTCGTTCGCCGGGCGCGGCCGAGGCAATGGCCCGGCGCGACCAGGCCGAGGCCGCCGGACGCGAGGTCTTCTGGAGCCGCTGGCCCCGCCTGAGCGCCCGGGCCTCGGCGATGCGCAGCGACGATCCCCTGTTCGCCTTCGGCGAGCTCATGATGCAGCGCCGCGTGACCGCGCCCGACTTCAACCCCGACACGCTCAACCGCCCCGGCTACCGCACGGCCGTGCACGGAAGCCTAGAGCTCGGCGTGCCGCTGTTCACCGGCTTCGAGCTGACGCGCTTGTCCAGCCTCGCCGCGCTCGCCGAAGACGAAGCGGACGCGATGGGCGGCGCCGCGGCCTCGGCCGTGCGCCTGCGCACGACCGACGCCTATCTGCAGGACCTCAAGGCCCGGACCATGCTCGCGGAGCTCGATGCGCGCATCGATTCCGCGCGCGGCGCCATCGACAGCGCCGAGCGCCTCAAGAAGCAGGGCCTGGTGCTCGGCTCCGATCACCAGGCGGCGCTCGCCGTCCTGTCGGGGCTCAAGGCCTGGCGCGCCCGCGCCGCGGCCGAGGGCGAGGCGCATCGCGCCGGGCTTAGCGTCCTGATCGGCGGCGCGGCTCCCGATACCGCGGGAAGCCTGAGCGATTGGGCGCCGCCCCTCGAGAGCGACGAGGCCCTCGTCGCCACGGCCCTGGCCTCAAGGCCCGATCTGCGCGCGGCCGGCCTGCGCACCCGGGCCGCGGGCGTGCGGCGCGACGGCGCGCGACAAAGCCTCCTTCCGAGCGTGGACGCCTTCGCCGCGGTCAACAACGCCGCCAACGGCTTCAACTCAGGGGCGGCGAGCCGCCTTGTCGGCGTGAGAGCCAGCGTGCTCTTCGGCGACCCCGCCTATTCCTCCCGCCGCGCGCGCGCCGAGGCCGACGAGAAGGCGTCCGCCGCCGCCGGAGCGGGTGCGGCGGATGCGGCCCGCGCGGAGGTGCTGAGCCGCGCCGCCGGCCTGCGCGGCCTGAACGCCGCGCTGCCCGAGCTGCGCGAAGCCCTCGCGCGGGCGCGAGACTCGCTCGAGCAGGCGCGCCCTCTTTACCGCGAAGGCCGGCAAAGCGTGCTCGACGTCCTGCGCGCCGAGGAAGCGGTCGCGCGCCTCGAGGAGGCCCGCCTGGAGACCGTCTTCCGCCAACGCACGGAATGGGCGGCGCTTCGCGCCGCGCAAGGACGCTTCGACGCGGACGCCGTGGCCGTGCTGACCCGCAGCCTGGAGACATCACGATGATCACCCCTGAGATCCCCCTCGGACCCGCCGGGCGCCTCGCCAGCTCCTTCGTGCGCTCCAAGCTGACGGCCCTGATCGTGCTCGGCGCCATCGCCCTCGGCGCGCTCGCGACCGCGCGCCTGCCCCGCGAGGAGGAGCCGCAGATCAACGTGCCCATGTTCGACGTGATGGTGCCCATGCCCGGCTCGAGCGCGCGCGAGGTGGAGGAGCGAGTCGTCGCGGTCGGAGAGCGCCGCCTCATGGAGATCCCGGGCGTCGAGTACGTCTACGCGACCGCGCAGAACAACGGCGCGTTCTTCATCGTGCGCTTCAAGGTCGGCACCGATCCCGACGACGCGATGACGCGAGTCTACACCAAGACCTTCGCCAACCTCGACATGCTCCCCCCCGGCGCGGGCCAGCCGCTGATCAAGCCCCGCTCCATCGACGACGTGCCCGTGCTCGCCCTGACGCTGACGGGAGAGGGCTTAAGCCCCCTCGACCTGCGGCGCGCCGCGGCCGAGCTGCGCCGCGTCGTGACCACCGTCGAGAACGTGGCCGACGTCGAGATCCTCGGCGGCCGCCGCCGCCGTCTGTCCGTGTTCTTCGATCCCGAGGCTCTGGCGCGCCGCCGCCTGTCGCCGCTGGACCTGGCCGGGCTTCTGCGGGCATCGAACCGGCGCCTGCCGGCCGGGACCGTGGACGCGGGCGGGCGCGCCCTCAAGGTCGAGACCGATGCGTTCATCCGAACCGCCGAGGATCTGCGCGCCGTCGTGCTGGGCGTCTCGGACGGACGACCGGTGCGCGTCTCCGACGTGGCCAAGGTCGTCGACGGGCCCGATGAGGAGGAGCGCGAGGTCAGCGTGTATGAAGGCGCCGCCGGAACGGCGCTTCCCGCCGTCACCTTGCAGGTGTCCAAGCGCCGCGGCGCCAACGCCACCACCGTCACCCGCGCCGCGCTCGCCCGGGTCGAAGCGGTGCGCAAGGCGCTGCCGGGGACGCTCAACGTCGCGGTCACCCGCGACTACGGCGCGACCGCGAAGCACAAATCCGACGAGCTGCTCTATCACATGATGCTGGCCACGCTCTCGGTCACTTTGCTGGTGGCCCTCGCCCTCGGCCTGCGCGAGGCGCTGGTCGTGCTGATCGCGGTCCCGGTCACGCTCGCGCTGACCTTGCTGGTGTACTGGATGATGGGCTACACCCTCAACCGGATCACCTTGTTCGCGCTCATTTTTTCAATAGGGATACTCGTGGATGACGCGATCGTCGTCGTGGAGAACATCCACCGCCACTTCGCCATGGGCGACGGCCGCCCTCTGTGGAAGCTCGCGGTGGACGCGACAGACGAGGTCGGCAACCCCACCTTGCTCGCCACCTGGGCCGTGATCGCCGCGATCCTGCCGATGGCCTTCGTCGGCGGGCTCATGGGACCGTACATGCGCCCGATCCCGGTCGGAGCCTCGTTCGCGATGCTGTTCTCGGCCTTCATCGCCTTCACGGTGTCTCCTTGGGCGTTCGTCAAGATCCTGACCTACTGGAAGCCGGAGCCGGCGAAGGCCCACGCGGAGGAAGGCGCGCTCGACCGTCTCTACCGCCGCGTCATGGGCCGCCTCCTCGACGATCGCAAGGCCCGCGCCTGGTATCTCGCCGCGACCGCGCTCATGCTCCTCGCGGCCGCCTCCTTCGTCCCGTTCAAGGGCGTCATCATCAAGATGCTCCCGTTCGACGACAAGGACGACTTCCAGGTCGTGCTGAACATGCCCGAGGGCTCGTCCCTGGCCGCGACACGCGCCGTCGTCGGGGAGCTGTCCGCGGTCCTGCGCGCGATCCCCGAAACGCAGAGGGTGATCTCGTACCTCGGCGTCGGCGCGCCGTACAACTTCAACGGCCTCGTGAGGCATTACTTCCTCAGAACGAATCCAGATCAAGCGGACCTTGTCGTGCAGTTGACTCCGAAAGGGCACCGGCGGCAAAGTCATGAGATCGCGCGCGGGGTACGGCCTGCCGTGAGCGCCATAGCCAAAAAATACAGCGCACGAATACAAGTCGCCGAGGTCCCCCCCGGCCCTCCCGTGCTGTCGACCTTGGTGTTCGAGGTG
>CAZIBN010000154.1:0-3417 GCA_964537395.1 uncultured Elusimicrobia bacterium | reverse complement strand
GTTCAGAGGTCACTTTCCCGACTGCTCGGTTCCATCGTGGGCGCGTGGCGCAACTTGCTGGAATATATTACGGCAAGGGGCGAGAGCTGAGGCCGGCCCCCCAGGCTACCGCCGGCCGCAGTGAGTCCAGGCAATCACCCGGCCAGGAGACCAAGCCCAGGTACATTCCGATCAGCCCCGGCGTGGTGAAGTCCTGGGCACAGACGGAACCGTGGTCCGGGCAGCGGGACAGGAAGCGTCTGGGTTGCGGGTGGGAAGCTCCCGGGTAGTGCCTGGGAACATCGACGGCACGACCGGCAAGAAGGTGGCAAGTCGTGTTAAAGATTTTCAGGCTATTGTTTTTCAGCATGAGATAGATCATTTGAATGGGAAAGTTTGCGGCGAGCAAGTAATGGTTCGAAACGGCAAAGTCATCCCCGGGGCGATCACCACGATTGACTGGTACCGAGCGACCAAAGGCGCACCGCCTCACGGTTTATAGTTTTAGATATCCCCACTCTACTAAGACCGCGGTAAGGCGTCCTGCCACTGCACGGTGAAACCGGGACATCGCCAGACGATGTTCATAGTACTCCCAAGAATTAGCGTCGTTCCCCAACGCTCAGCAGACTCTTCCAAGCATCATCACGTCGCTGAACCTAATGGCACTTTGCCAGAAGAAGTCGTGGCAGGGCACACCTCCAAAGTGAACGGCTCGGCCTTGGCTCTGCCCATGAGCAGGGACGCGCAGGCGCGGCCGACCGGCAGGCCCATCAGATCGGAGAGCCCGAACTGCGGTGACATGTAGCCCGCCAAGGCCTCGGCGTCGGCGGGGCCGGTCCGGAAGGCCACGAGACCGCCAACATTCCCGAGCACGGCTTGGGAGACGTCCGAGCGCAGCTGCCCCAAATGCTGATTGGCCAGCACGAGGTTGACGCGGAACTTGCGCGACTCGGCGAGCATGGTGGCGAAGCTGGGCGTCGTGAAATTCTGGAATTCGTCTACGAAAACGCAGAAGTCCGAAAGCTCCTCCTGCCCCCAAGGGCGCGCGAGGGCGGCGGAAAGGAGCTGTATGGAGAGGAGCATCCCCAGGAACGCCGAATTGCTCTGACCCAGGACGCCCTTGCCAAGGTTTATCAGCACCACCTGGCGCCGGGCCATGGCCTCGGCGAAGTCGAGGGTCGACTTTTCCCGGCATACGATCTGACGGACGACCGCGTCATGAAGAAAACGATTGAGCTTCGAAAGTATGTAGGGCTTGATGTTATCGAGCGAAGCATCTCCGCCCGCCTGCGCGATGACGTCCCGCCAGGCTGTGCGCACCACCTCATCGCAGTTTTCCAAGCGCGCGTTGCGGAAGTCCTTGTCGCAGAGGACCTTCTGCGCGTCGAGGAGCGTGGGCGTGCCTTCCCCTGAGAGTGTGATGAGAAGAACCGCCCGAAAATACATTTCAAAAACGGGCCCACCGCACTCGCGCATGTTGTAAATCTGATCAAAGACCTCCATGAGCATGTTGATGACGCGATCCCGTTCCCGAGGCCCGCGCCGCTCCAGGATATTGAGACCGTGCTCGTGCTTCTCGTCTGAGAAGTCCACGAAGACGACATCCTTCCTGCGCGCCTCCGGGACGGAGGCATACACTCGAGAAACCAGGTCCCCGTGAGGATCCAGGACGCAGACGCCGTGGCCGGCCGCGATGTCCTGAACCGCCAGGCTGTGGAGAAAGGTCGTCTTGCCGGATCCCGTCTGGCCCACGGCGTAGAGGTGTCTGCGCCTATCCTCGAGACCGAGGCGCACAGGGCGGCGCCGCCCGCGCGTCCACCCCATACCGAGGAGCACGCCGGCCTCGTCGGACTGCGCCTGAAAATCCACGATCCGCGCCGTCTCGCTAGGCAGACCGGGGAAGCGGCCGGGGATGGGCGCCGGCAAGCGAAAGGCGGCGGCGGCTTCGGCGGTGCCGGCCAGGCGTTCGAAGCGCAGGGCCTCGCTCGGAAACGCGGACGGGCCCCAGAGGTCGAAGCCGATACGGGCGAGATTTCTGAGGGCGATCTCCTGCTGTCCCGTCCCCTCGGGGCGTATCACCGCGAAGCCGCCGCGAACGAGGCGTGCTTCCTGGTGAACGGGTGCACGCATCTCGGGCGCGTCCGCGGGATCGGAGATGGCGGTGCCCACCGCCTCCGCCACGCCGGACAGGAGCGGGCTGGGAGATGCGACCTGGACGCGAAGTAAAAAAGCCTTGTCTGAGAGGACCCTCTGAGACTCAAGGATCTGAGCGACGGCTGCCTGAGCGGAGGCGCGCACGACGGCCGCTCCGTGCGACGGCTCCCCCCATAGCGCGGCCTCGCAGCGCGCCGCGGCCCCTCTCAACCATGTCGCTTCGCCCTCCCCCAGCCGCGTCGGCGCGACCGCCACGCTCAGAACGACGGGCGCCGCGCCGCTGAGCAGCGTGATGAAGAGATTCTCCCACGAGTCCAGCCGGGGATTGAAGGGCCGGACCAGGGGCAGCCAGGTCAACTGCGCTTTTGAGATCGCTTCGCGGGAAGCCCCGCCGGGAGTCGGACAATACTGATCATCGACCAGGCCCGCACCCTCCCCCGGGACCTGCACCCGGAGGCGCTGACGGACGATCTCCGCGGAATGATTGAAACGATCAGCCGGGAAGACCGACGTATAGTCGGCCTTGCTGGCGACCGGAGTCCAGTAGTGTCCTGAGGAAAGTGCGGCCAACGAAGGCAGGAGTCCCCGTGCGGCGTTGCGCGCCGCGGCGACGGCGACGGCACGTTCGCCGGCGCTAGCACGCGTGCGCATGGCCGCGATGACTCGGCCGGGCCGGCCGCCTTCGTCAGGGATGAAGTGGTAGCTCAGCTCAAAGGCCAAGTCTTCGTTTTCCCTCCACAGGTTCTGGAGGAGGTCGATATGACGCCGGTAGAACGCCGCCAGACCGGCCGCTTCCTCGGGGCCGACCTTACCTCGCACGCCGATGCAACTCAGGCGGACGGCCGCGAAGGCATCCCACCTCTTGCCAAGAGGCGTAGGAGCCGCGGCTATGTAGAAATCCGAACCCGCCGATGGCTTCTTCGCTAAGCTCGTTTTTCTCATGTCAGGCCTCCACGTTGCCGACTGTCGATAGTTGAGTGCTGATCATGCTGACAGTGTAGTGTGGATTCCAAGTTAAAAAAATACGCATGGTATCCAAATACTATCCGGCTACGAAGGGCGCGGCGCGTGGGCGACAAGGTCGCCTGCATGGCCAGCTTCGAGCCCGAGGGCTACTTCCGCGACGGCAAGCTCGTCAGCTGCATCGAGTTCCAGTTCGACGGCGGCCCGAAGGACGGCAAGACCATCATGACCGGCCTCGTCGGCGGCATGTGGGTGCCGAAGACCTCCCCCACGCTCGGCTAAGCCGGGTTATGCTAGCATCCGCCATGCGCGGCAATC
>CAZIBN010000153.1:0-3426 GCA_964537395.1 uncultured Elusimicrobia bacterium | reverse complement strand
ATTGAGCGCCTCCAGCGTCGCGAATTCTTCGTTACGCAACCGCGCCAGGATCCAGTGTGAACGCCGGGCAGGAAGCGCGGGAATCTGCGCGCGAGCGTGGTGACGGCGCGGCGGCGTAGCGCAGCGCGACCGCGCGCCGGCGAAGAAGTTGGCGAGCGGCGAGGCTACCGGTAGCGGTGAGCGGCACCCAGAAATAGGAAGGCCGGGAGATCAAGTCCCGGCCTTCAGCGTCGCCCAGAAACAGCGGCGTGAGCCACCGTCGACCTCGCTCTTCTCGCGGATCGACGGCGGTGTCCAGTTTTCGGCTGGGTGCGGGGGTCCGCCGTCGCTGTGTGCGCCCACGAGGCCGGTAGCGGCCGACTGTTCAACTGCGGGCGGTGCCGGAGCTTGGTGGTGATCTGCCGGGGCTGCGATCGCGGGCATGACTACTGCGGCGAGGTGTGCTCGCGGGCCTCGGAGCTCGAGTCGCGGCGGGCCAGCAACGCACGGTACCAACGAACGCCGGACGGCCGTCGTCAGCACGCGGCGCGGCAAGGCCGCTATCGCGTGCGCAAGTCGAAAGTGACGGAGGGTGGTCTCGCGATCCTGGTGGTGGAGGCGACCGTCGAGGCCGACGCGACCACGACCGAAACCGCGGCCGCGCAGGAGAACGACGATGCTGATCAGGAGACCCACTTGGACGGTGAGCGTGCGGTGCACGAGGCGCGAAACGAAGCTGCTGGTGACGGAGCTGGGCACGGACCTGCTCAAAGCGCGTTTGTGCCCGCATCCGCGACAGCCGAGAGCACTGCTGACGCTGTGCGAAGGCCTGGCGCTGTGGCACGGGTCGCCCCTGAGCGTTGCTGTGTCTGCGGCCGACAATGCGATGGACTGTTTCGAACGGATTTTCTACGACGGCGACTTCGTCGAGCCGACCAGTCCGCTGGTGCTGCTCGAGGCTCACGTGCGAAACGGCCGAAGGCGGTGTCTGGACGGGCTCGGTGACTTTCGCGGGATGCGGCCTCGCCTGGTGAGGGACGACCGATGAGGCGGATCCGCACCGAGCGCGAGGTCGAGATCCTGCGGCTGATTTTCGCCGAGAAGTGGCGGGTGGGTACGGTGTCGAACCAGCTCGGCGTGCACCACTCGGTCGTGCGTCGAGTGCTGCAGGAACACGGCATGCCACTGCCGCGGATTCTTTTGCGGCGATCGATGCTCGACCCGTACATGCCTTTCGTGCATGAGACGTTGGAGAAGTACCCGACGCTGCCTGCGAGTCGGTTGTGGAACATGCTGCGCGAACGCGGCTACACCGGCGGTGATTCGCGCGTGCGCGAAGTGGTGTCGCTGGTGCGCCCGCGGCCTCGCGGCGAGGCCTACCTACGGCTCTCGATGCTGCCCGGCGAGCAGGCCCAGATCGATTGGGGCAGCTTCGGCAAACTGCGGATCGGCCGAGCCGTACGCAATCTGATCGCCTTCGTCGCGGTGCTCAGCTACTCGCGTCGGATTTTCCTGCGATTCTACCTCGATGCGCGGATGCCCAACTTTCTCCACGGACACGTGGCGGCCTTCGAATCGTGGGGCGGCGTCCCGAGGCTCCTGCTCTACGACAACCTCAAGAGCGCGGTGCTGGAGCGGGTCGATGACGCGATCCGCTTCAATCCGACTATGCTGGCCCTCGCGGCGCACTACCGCACCGGTCCTCGCGCCGCATCGAAGGCCCGAGGGAACGAAAAGGGTCGAGTCGAGCGGGCGATCCGCTACGTCCGCGACAACTTCTTCGCCGGTCGCGAGGTGACCGATCTCGTCACTCTCAACGCCGACGCGGAAAGCTGGTGCCGCGAGATCACGGATGCGCGCCGCTGGGTCGACGACCGCGATCAACTCGTGCGCGACGTTTTCGAGGAAGAGCGCGCCTCGCTGCTGCCGCTGCCCGACGACAGCTTTCCGTGCATCGAGCGCGTCAGCGTGAGTGTCGGCAAGCAGCCGTACGTGCGTTTCGATCGCAACGACTACTCCGTGCCGCACGAGCTGGTCCGTCGTAGCCTCGTGCTGCTCGCCGATCTGACCGCGGTGCGGATCTGCAACGGCGTCGACGTCGTCGCCACGCACGCGCGAACGTGGGACGCCCGCCAGGTCATCGAGGACAAGGGCCACATCCAGGCGCTGGTCGAGCACAAACGCCAGGCGCGACGGCACCGGGGCATGGATCGGCTGCGGCACGCTGCACCGACGAGCGAGCGATTTCTGCAGCGCGCAGCGGAGCGCGGGCGCAACCTCGGCAGCACGACCGCCAAACTTCTGGAGCTGCTCGACGAGTACGGCGGCGCGGCGCTCGACGAGGCGATCGGCGAGGTGCTCGCGCGAGATGTCGTCCACGTGCCCTCGGTGCGCCAGATGCTCGAACAGCGCCGACACGCCAGCGGACGCCCGCTGCCCGTCGCGGTCGCGCTGACCAACCCGCGGCTGCGCGACGTCGTCGTGCGCGCGCACGACCTTTCTACCTACGACCGCATCACCCAGGACAACGACAATGAACCCCAAGATCTCTGACATCGACGACCTGCGACGAAGGGCCAACCGAATGCGCCTCTACGGCATCCTCTCGCGCTGGGACGAGCTGTGCACCGAGCCGTGGGTCGCCGCCCTCATCGAACTCGAAGAAACCGAACGCGTGCGTCGCAGCCACCAGTACCGCATCGACAACGCCAAGATCGGCGAATTCAAACCGCTCGTCGACTTCGACTGGAAGCATCCGACCAAGGTCGACCGCAAACAGATCGAGAGTCTCTTCGACCTCGCGTTTCTCGACGCTTGCGAGAACGTCATCATCGTCGGCCCCAACGGCCTCGGCAAGTCGATGATCGCGCAGAATCTCGCCTATCACGCCCTCGTGCGCGGACACCCGGTGCGCTGGGTCAGCACCAGCGAGATGCTCAACGACCTCGCCTCCGTCGATGGCTCGGCGCGCAAGATCCGGCTCAAGCGCTACACGCATCCGCGGATCCTCGCCATCGACGAGGTCGGCTACCTCCGCTACGACGCGCGCCATGCCGACCTGCTGTACGAAGTCGTCCAACGGCGCTACGAGGCAAAACGATCCATGATCGTGACCACCAACAAGGGTTTCGCCGAGTGGAACCAGGTCTTCGACAGTGCCGCGTGCGTCGTCACGCTCGTCGACCGCCTCTGCCATCGCTCCGAGATCGTCGAACTCGACGGGGAGTCCTACCGACAGAAGGAAGCCAGAGAGCGCGAGGCCGCCCGCCGCGTCAAACGTCGCGCCAGTACCCGCTCGGCCAAGTGAACCCAGCGCCGGTCGGTCGCCAATACGCGCTCTCAGGCCGTCATTTTCGATCGGCAACTACCCGCGGATCGGGGCCGGCGCCAACACCGCGAGATGTCGAAGGAAGCGGTCGTGTTCGAGGCCAACCAGCGCTGCAACCA
>CAZIBN010000152.1:0-3451 GCA_964537395.1 uncultured Elusimicrobia bacterium | reverse complement strand
CGGGGACACGAAACAGTTGCGCCGGGGCGAGCAAAGATTTAAAATATCCCGACGAGTACTGAAGGGAGGTCTTGGGCCGTATTGTCGTGCCTGCGGTCGGGGACTGGCTCAATGGTAGAGCGCTCCCTTGGGGTGGGAGAGGCTACAGGTTCGATTCCTGTGTCCCCGACCGCGGGCATGACGGGACTTACATCGGGGTATAGCTCAATTGGCAGAGCGCTACGTTCGGGACGTAGAGGTTCTCAGTTCAAACCTGAGTACCCCGACCAGTTTAGCCGCACGAGAAAGAGCACATGCAGGGCCGAGAGGCCAGCATGTGTTCTTTTTATTTTGCCCCTTGCGCGGCCCCTTGACAAATATTTAGAATGTCAACCATCGACCCCTTGACGCGTCTACATCTCGTGGTTCGTGGACGGGTTCAGGGCGTCGGTTTCCGCTGGTTCGCACTCGAGACGGCCGAGTCGCTCGGCCTGACAGGTTGGGTGCGCAACCGGGAAGACGGGTCGGTCGAAGCTGAAGCGGAAGGGACGACGAGCGCGCTCGACGAGTTCGAGAAGCGGCTGCGGACCGGGAATCCTTCGGCGCGAGTGGACGAGATCGAATCGTTGCCGCAAGCCGTGAAGAACGAAACAGCCTTCAGAATCATCTAAGGGGAAACATGGAACCTTCGACAGACACGACGAGCCAGTACTTCAAAGGAATTCAGAAGCTGGCCCTCGTCACCCGCGAGGAGATGCACGAGCTGTGGAAGAAGGCCAAGAAGGGCGACCGCCTCTCCAAGCAGCGTATCATGGAGGCCAACCTGCGCCTCGTGGTGCCCATCGCCAAGAAGTACCACCGCCAGGGCATCGATTTCATGGACCTCGTCGAAGAGGGCAACCTCGGCCTGATGCACTCCATCGACAAGTTCGAGCCGTCGAAGGGCTACCGCTTCTCGACCTACTCCTCTTATTGGATCGAGCAGTCGATCCGCCGCGCGGTCGAAGAGACCAGCAAGACCATCCGCATCCCGCCGCACGCCTGGGAAGCTCTGCGCAAGTGGCTGAAGATGTGGGAGAAGATGCACGTCAAGCTCGGCCGCGATCCGTCGCTGGCGGAGATGGCGCGCGCGATGCACTGGACGGCGCGCCAGGTGCGCGGCGTGCTCGACGCGGCCGAGGCCGCCAAGGGCATGGGCTCCTTCGACGCCCCGATCGACTCGGGCGACGACAACATCACGGTCGAGGACATGATCGCGGAAACGACGGCCCAGTCTCCCGAGAACCTGATCGGCGTGCTCAAGCTGCACGACGAGCTGCACCAGGCCCTGCGCGAGATCGGCGACCGCGAGCGCATGATTCTTGAATTTCGTCATGGACTCACCGGCCAGACGCCGATGACGCTCGAGGAAGTAGGCAAGCGCCTCAAGCTCTCCCGCGAGCGCATCCGCCAGATCGAGGAGCGCGCGCTCCTGCGCCTGCGCCGGGTCGCCAACCGCATGGGCCTCATCGAAGTCGACGAGGGGGGGCGCCGCGGACCGACGAACCTCCAGCCCGGCTTCTCCACGCCCAAGCTCAAGACCGACATCCTGGGCCAGACCATCCCGGCCGGGCGCAAGACCGCGCCCTCGGCCGTGCCGCTGTCCAAGCGCGCCCCGCGCAAGCTCGTGTTCCTTCCGGCCCCGAAGTCCGGCGGAAAAAAGAGGAAGTGACCATGGCCAAGGCCAAGCTGAAGCCGGCAACCAGCCAGAAGCCGGAGAGCCGCACCATGCTCGACTCCGAAGCCATGAAGGCGCTGATCAAGGACGTCCCCGATTTCCCCAAAAAGGGGATCATCTTCAAAGACATCACGCCGCTGTTGGCCGATCCCAAGGGTTTTGATTCCCTGATCAGCGCCTTGATCGCCCCATTCATATTCAAGGGCATCGAGATCGTGGCGGGTGTCGAGTCACGCGGGTTCCTGCTGGCCCCGGCGATGGCCGCGCGCCTCGGCGCGGGCGTCGTGCCTCTACGCAAGAAAGGCAAGCTCCCGCGCAAGGTCCATTCCGCGAGCTACGCCCTCGAGTACGGCACCGACTCGATCGAGGCGCACATCGACGCCTTCCCCAAGAACGCCAAGGTCCTGCTCGTCGACGACGTGCTCGCCACGGGCGGCACCGCCGCCGCCGCCATCTCCCTCATCGAGGCCCTGGGCGGGGAATTGGTCGGCAGCGCCTTCCTGATCGAGCTCAGCTTCCTCAGCGGCCGCAAGAAGCTGGCCGGCCAGACGATCCACTCCGTCCTGACTTACTGACCGCCCCCTAGCGAAGTCGGGGTCTATAAGCTATTATGGCGGTCCCCTAACGGGGTATGACGCCTCGATAGCTCAATGGATAGAGCTACCCTCTCCTAAGGGGTAGATGTGGGTTCGATTCCCTCTCGGGGCAAACGCTCTCTATAAAGGAACAAACCTTCATGTCCATCGAAAAGCATTGGGCCACCAAGCAAGCCTCCAAGCAGGACGAGGTCCGGGATTTTGTCGGCAAAGGCCTCGACCTGGCGGTGAAGCACCGCAATGAAGTCGGCATGGGGCTCGGCGCCCTCGCCGTCATCGGCCTGCTCATCGGCTTCTTCGTCTACTCGCGCAACGCCAACGAGAACGCCGCCTGGGACAAGCTGTCGATGGCCGAAGCCTATTCCTATTATGGACGTCCGAAGGAGGCCGCCGACGCGCTCGCCGAACTGGCCGCTCAGAACGCCAGCCCCGCCGCCGCCGGCCTCGCCGGCATGATGCAGGGGGAGCTCAAGCAGGCGAAGGGGGAGCACGACGCGGCCCTGGCGTCCTTCACGCACGCCGCCGAGGTCGCCCCGCAGACGCTGAAGCCTTTCGCAGCGGCCGAGAAGATCTCCGCCCTGGAAGCCGCCGGCAAGCCCGCCGAGTGCGTGGCCGCCGCGCAGACCTTCCTGGACGCGAACGCCGACCATTTCCTCGGGCCCCAGGTTCAGGAGGCCATGGCGCGCTGCCAATCGGCCGCCGGGCAGGGGGACGCCGCGCGCGCCACCTGGCAGAAGATCTCGCTCCAGTACCCAGACACGCCCTGGGCCCTGCGTGCGAACGCCCGGCTTCAACCACCCACTAAATAACACTCAACACTACTGAGTGGATTGCCGGCCACGTGACGGCTGTGTGAATATTAGTTGACAACGCCAAAACACCTTTGCTAGATTCCGTGCGTCGCATTCGCAAGGAGCCGCAAACGAAATGGCGCTCCTGTCGTACGTAGGCCCCGTCAAAAGCGGGGTATGAAGTGAAGTATCCCCGCTGAAACGGGGCTTACGATACAAACAAGAGAGGATATAAGAGCAATGAAAAAGCTCCTGGGAATGACGTTAGCCCTGGCCATGATCGTCCCGGCCGGTGCGAATGCTGAACTGTTGAAGAACCTCAAGGTGTCCGGTAACCTGGACATCCAGACGACCTCCGCCCGCAACGT
>CAZIBN010000151.1:0-3482 GCA_964537395.1 uncultured Elusimicrobia bacterium | reverse complement strand
CCCCAGCCCTACCCCTTTCATGGTTTTTTCGGCCTCCGGAATCCTTCCCAGGATCGTCCGATTGTTGGCAACTTTTGAGCTGGATTTCGGCCGGCGCAGCCGGGTCCGATCGGATTTTTGCCAAACTTCCAGGGGGGCTTCGACTGCTAATTTAGAATACCTCACAAACCGTGCCGTTTGGAGCGAATTCACGTTATCCGTACGAGGTAAATCGCGCGAAGTTCCGTGCGACTATCGGATGCTCTAAACAAGCCCCACCCTATCTGGATGTAACATAATAAATATTATCAATAGTGATACATCAATCGTACGGCGGCCGCCCATCAGTTCGTTTTATAGCCGGCCGCCAAGCTCCAGGCCTATCTCAGAGCGCGCGGCCGTCGTAATGTCCGCCATTCGAGCGCCCGCCGCCGTTGCCGTTGCCTTTGCCGTGGCGCCCCGTTAAGGCCGCTTGCCCAGCACCGTATGCGTCAGCTGCTCGGCCAACAAAAGGGCCTTGATCTTGCCCGTGGCCGTGAGCTCGTAGCGCCGGGATCGCCGCGAACCTGAAGACAGGAGCTCGCCCTGGGCGATCGCGTCCTGTAAAGTCCGGTCCATGCGCCCTATCGGATACCCCGAGGCGCGCAGCCACTTGGCCACCATGGTCGCCGTGGGCTTGGGCTGGCTCAGGAGCCGGTCCGAGGCCATCAGGAGCACCAGGCAGGCATCCTTGCCGGCCTTGTCGCCGCCCGGGATCTTGCCGCGCAGGGTCAGCCCCCCGCTCTTGGCCTCTACGACTGCGTTCCAATCAACCCTGGGCTCGCGCTGCGGGCCTTCCGCGGCGGCGCCGGCCAGCGGCGTCTGGCGCAGCACGAACTCCTCTCGCTCATGGCGTACGAAATCCGCGTCGCCTTCGACCTCGAGCTCGGCTCCGTTGGGCAGCTTGAGTCTGACGCGGTGGGGGTTCATGTCCTTATTATCGCATATGTCAGCAAAAAGGTCTACCGGCTGTGGATAAGTCGTGAATAGGTGAATAGTTCGTTTGTGATTGTTTATATACGCCAGATTCGTTGTCGTTAAAATAATAGATAAGACATATACGACGGAGTAAGGACAAGGAGCGGTGGACGGCCGGGGGATAACTTCGGGGAATCCTCGTCGGGGATCGGGAGTTTCCGCCCCCCTCCCCCCGCTCTGCGGCCAGGCGGTCGGGTGCTCCGATTTAAGGCCACAAAGTATGCCGAGGGCAGGCGGTTCCTGGAATCGGATGACAGACGGCGCCGTCAGCTCCCTGTAAATGGCCCGGAAACGCCCCTAGGCTGGGCGCTGGGCATGAAGGCGTCGAAGGGCCTGAAACGGCCCCGGATGGAGCCTTAAGCGCCCGGTTAGGCGGTCCTTTGGAGGCTCAGGATCGGCGGCAGTGGCGGACATAGGAGACCACGACGGTCTCCCCGGACCCTGTGTAGACGATGCGCAGGGCTGCGACGATCGTGCTTCGATAGCCGTCAAAATGGCCGGTCAGGGCGCAGCCGAGCTGCGGGTAGTTCCGCGGGACCTCGAGGCGCTTTAAGACCTTGGTCAAAAGCGGGCCCGTTATGGCCGACAGGTCGGCCTTGGCTTGCGGTAGGAGTGCGACCTTCACCGCTTGGCCGCCCGCTCCTTGATGTAGGATTCCAGGCTTTGCCATTTGCCCGCAGCCAGCTCTCGTTTGGCGCGGGCGAGCCTCTTCTTCCAGTCAGGATAAGACATCTCGTCGAGCGTCGCCTGCATGCCCTCGTAGTCGTCGCAGCTGACGAGCACCGCGGCGGGCTTGCCGCGCTGGGTGATGACCACCGGCTGGTCGGTGTCGCGCACCTGATCCACCCACTTCTTGGCCCGCACCTGGAACTCGCTGATCGGGATGATCTTATCCATATATCCAAGTATAGGTTCAGATATGGGTCGCGTCAAGTGCGGGTTCGAGGTTATCCCCAGCGTTTCCAACGTTGGAAGTGTTGGGGATAACTGTTTGGATTCCGGCTCCCGGCGGGGCTCGTGTCGATGTGGGCGGGCGCGGTTAGAAGCGGCCGGAGACTTCGAAGGAGGCCTTGCGGGCGACCGAGCGGCCCGGGTCCGTGAACTTGCCGGCGCGGAAGTAGGCCATGGTCGCGGCGATGGTCAGCTGGTCGCGGATCGGGTAGCGCAGGCGGAAGTCCCACTCCGAGCCCAAGGTGCTGGAGCCGTTGGAGATGCGCTCGGCCTGATACAGGTAAAAGTCGATGTCGAGCGTGATGCTCTTGTAGGCGGGCGGCGTGAAGCCGACGCCGATCACGCGGAGGCCGGAAGCGCCGTTGCGCAGGCCGCTGTTGGTGGTCGTGGAGTAGTTCCCCCCGAACGCGTCGTACGCGGTCGCGGCGAAGAGCTCGCCGAAGCCGACGCGCTCGAGGCCGTTGTAGCGGTGGCCGCGGCTGGGGAAGAACGCCTCGTCCGTGGTCGGTGTGGTGGGGTTGTCTCCGGTGCCGCGCGCGAGCGACACGCGGGCGATGCCCTGTCCGGTTTTATAGAGGGACTGCTTCCACTTCATGCGCACGACCTGGGCGTTGCCGTTGTAGGTGATGTGGTTGCCCGCGGGCGAGGGGCCGGTCGGGGTCGCGTAGCCTTTCTGCATCGCGGCCTCGCCGTCGAACACCATCGGCCCGTAGCTGATCTGGTAGCGCAGGCTCGTGAAGCTCCTCACCGCTTTGGAAACGAGGCAGCCGTTGGCCTGAGGGTTGCCCGCGTAGCTGCAGCCGTAAACGGTCTGGAGGGAGCGGTCGCGCTCGAAGAGCTGGTTGAGCTGCCAGACGCCTTCGCCGGGAAGATCCACGGAGAGGCCGGCAAGGTCGAGGCTGTTGGACCCCGAGGTGTTCAGGGGATTGCGGTCGTTGAAGATGAAGCCTTCGACCTTCATGTTCCACCACGGCAGTTCGCCGCGCGCGCTTGCGCCGGTCAGGCCCGCGCCGTCGTCGTCAAGAAGAAGGCCGCCGCCGAGGCGGTAGCTCTGCCGGCCGAACGTCGCTTCCCAGGGGTAGCCCCAGAGCCGGTTCACCTTCAGGTAGGCGTTCTCGATGAACGGCGTCAGGTCTGAGCTCGGATAATAAGAGGCGACGCGATCGAACGGCGTGACGACGCTGACGGTCGAGCCGGCCACGCCGATGGCGCGCAGCACGATGCCGAGGTCCATCGTGACGTCCTCCCCCCCGCGCGACTCGAGAGGGATCTTGCGCACCGCGATGCCCAGGCGCGCGTCGTTGGTGATGAATGAGTGATTGTTCTTATCTCTCATGTTGTAGTTGAGGTTGGAGTAGGCGACCGCTTTCATCTTATATGAAGCGGTCACGTCCAGGCTCGCCGCGTGAGCGGTGGCGAGGCCGGACGCGAGGAGAGCGGCGAGCGAAAGCGTAAGACGCATCGACCGAAATCCTAGCAAAAAAAAAGAACCCCCCGGTTCGATTCGCCTAAGCGAATCGCCCCGGGGGGCCTTT
>CAZIBN010000150.1:0-3504 GCA_964537395.1 uncultured Elusimicrobia bacterium | reverse complement strand
GTAAAAGCGCTCACGCCGGGGATCTTGCTCTCGGCCGGGTTGCCCTGGCGACCGATCTCCGCGCCGAGCGCAAGGACGGCCTGCCGGAAACGCAGGACGGCCGCACCCCCCGCCTTCGTCTCTCCCTTATTATCGAGAAGCTTGCGCCAGGTCTCATTGACCTGAGCAGGGGCCACGGTCCCGGCTTTCTGCTTGTCGGCTGCGATGACCACCACGGACTTTGGAACAGCGATGGAAAGCGCGCCACCGGAGTTCGCCTTCAGGAATTCAAGCTGCTCCTTCGGGAAATCAGCCGCCTCGGCAACGCCGATGGCGATGCCCGCCGCGATGACCTCGTCGGCCGCGGCCAGCGCTTCGACGACCTTCGGATCGAATGACTTGAAAAACCCATCCGCCACGAGCAATAGCGCCGCGTTCTGCTTGGCGCTGCCGGTTTCCCAGTACTTCTTCGCCTCGGCGTTGCGCCAAACCGAATTTGCGCCGGGGGCCAGATGCCACCAGGTCCCGGCATCGCACGTCGCGGCATCGCCGGCCTTAAGGACATCCTGCCTGTACGTCTCGCCATTGATGGCGATATCGGCCTTCTTGATGCGATCGTCCTTGACGCTGTCGATGCCGGTAAATTCCTTGACGACTTTTTCAAGGAAGGGCGTATCGCACCGTTCACCGGGCTTACGCTCCGCGGCCGCGCCGATAGGCAGGGCGGCAATAAGGAGCGCGATCGCAAGGGACGAGGGGGTTTTCATGGGGGCTCTCCAGGGGACAATCGAAGGATAAGGCCGGAGCCCGGTTTTGTCAAGCCCTCGCGGACCAACCAAAGGGTTACAATAAGGCCACCCTCGACTTGAATTTGCAACATCACGGGGCTATACTCCAAACCTAGTGCTCAATACACCCTCTCTGCTCCTCCTCGCGGCGTTCGCGGCTGCCCCGATGCATGCACAAGCCCAAACGGGTCGCACGACCTCATCTCGCGATGTGGAGATGAAGGTGACTCTCGAAAGCGTGATGGAAAAGAGGCTGGAGACCGTGCTGCGCAAGGTCCTCGCCACCAACGACGTCTTCGTCGTCGCCAACGTCGAGCTGCTGGCCGACGCCGACCGGCCCGATGTGGAGGTCCTGCCCGGCGTCGTGGTCAAGAAAACCCCCGCCTCGGCCGCTCCCATGGAGCTTCCCGCTTCCTTAGTCAAAAGAGTCACCGTCAGCGTTTTCGTATCAGAATCGATCTCAGACGCCAACCTCGACCTGGCCCGCGCGACGGCCCAGCGCATGGTCGGCATCAAGCCGGAGAGAGGCGACGTCCTGAACGTGGAAAAGGTGCGTACACCGCCGGTCGTCTCCCCGCCGCACGTGACGTTCCTCGATCAGGCCTTGAATCCCGGCTATGTTCTGCTTGCGGCGTGGCTATTGGCCGCCTGTTGGGGACTACTCCTCATTTCACGACGTTTTCTCGACCCCCTGCTGGGAGTTATGCGCGAAGCGGCTCAGACTTCCGCCAAAGCCGAAACTCAAGCGACGTCGAAGAATCCACAGGAGCTGGAAAGAGAAACCGCGATCGGCGCTGCGCTTGAGGTCCCCGGCGCGGCAAATAGCGCGGGCCCGGACGACCGAAAGCTTCCCTTTTCCTTTATTAAGGAGAGAGATCTTCCCGCTCTTGAGCTTCTGCTCCTGGACCAATCCGATGTGACGGCGGCGATCATCGTGCAGTATCTTCCTCCGGCGCTCGGCGCCCGAGCTCTTTCCGGCATGGATGCGGCGCGACGTGAAATGGTGCTGGCATATATGAGCAAGCCCGCCATGATCAATCAGGTCGAGGTCAAAAAGATCGAGGACGCCATCACGGCCAAGATCGACTACGTCATGGGTGGCGAAGAAAAGCTCGTCTCGATCCTCGATCAGGCCTCGATCGCGATGCAGACCGAGATGCTCGAGATGGTGCGCCGTCGCGACCCGGAGCTCGGCCATCGCCTGAATCAAAGGATCGTCCTGATCGAGGACATCGGGTTGCTCGACGAGGCCGGCCTCACGGCTCTCAGCCGCCATGCGACCGTGCGCGGCATGGCCGTGGTCCTGAAGTCTTTGCCGCACCTGCGCAAGGATGTCCTGGCGAAGCTCAAAACCGGATTCGGCGAGTGGCTCGAGCAGGAGACGGCGCTCATCGGAGAGCTGCCGGAGCAGGTCAAGGAGGCCGAGATGCGCGTCGTGCTCCAGGCCCTCGTCCGCCTGGTGCGCAGCGGCAAGATCATACTGCGCAAGGTGACTCCGCCCCCGCCCCCCAGCGTCGAGAGCAGCTTCCCGGCGGAAGCTACGCCTGAAGCCGCGCCGGACAGAGTGCAGTAGCGGCTTATGGACTTGATGACGATCCTCGGCGTCTGCATCGGATCCGGGGTGATTCTATTCGTCCTGAGCACCGGCAACATGATGCGCTTCCTCCTCAATCCGGAGGCCATCATCCTCATTTTCGGCGGCACCCTCGGGTCGGTGCTCATCAGCTATCCCTGGTCCGTGCTGCGGCACGTGCCGGGCGGCCTTCTGATGATGGTGCGCCCCCCCCAACGACCGACGCCCCTGGTGCTGATCAGCGCCTTTGTTGAGCTGGCCCAGACTTCGCTGCGCGACGGCACGCCGGCCCTCTCCAAGTCGATCGCCAAGGCACCGCATCCCTTTCTCGCCGACGGCCTGCAGATGCTCGTCGACGGCCTCGATGCGGAGGTCCTGCGCGAACGCTTTGAACGCGACATCCTCGCCACGCGGCAGAGGCACATGCAGATCTGCGGTATTTTCCGGTCCGCGGGGACCTTCGCGCCCATCTTCGGGCTTCTGGGCACCTTGATCGGCGTGGTGCAGGTCTTGCGCAACATCACCAACCCCGCCGCGATGGGCTCGTCCATGGCGGTCGCCATGACCGCCTCGTTCTACGGGATCTTCTCGGCCAACTTCCTCTTTTTGCCCATCGCCACAAAGCTGAATTTTTACTCCGAGGAGGAGATGCTCAACCGCGAGCTCATCGCGAAGGGCGTCATTTCCCTCTTTCACGGCGAGGCGCCCTGGCTGATCTCACGCAAGCTCGAGGGCTACATGTCCTACTACCTGCGCCGCGATGGGGCCAAGAAATATCGCCCGGCCGCTTGACCGCACATAGGCCATGATCCCCTTTCTGCATCGCCTGCCCGTCGCCTCGGTGGAAGACAATCCGCTCTGGCTGATCGTCCTGGCCGACATGATGACGATCCTCGTGCTGTTCTTCCTCACCATGTACGCGCTTGCCCTGCAGTCGCCGAAGGTCCGCGAGGAGATGGCCCGGACCTTCGCCGCGACCGATACCGTCGACGTCAAGCCCAGCCTCGCGGATGAGAAAGTCTCCCGGGATTTCAAGGAGCAGCAGGCGGCGGACGCCCTCAAGGAGCACTTCGCCGACACGACCATCACCGAGAACATGATCCGCGTCCGGCTCCAGGATCAGATCCTCTTTCCGAGCGCGCTCTCCACCTTGTCGCCTGAGGC
>CAZIBN010000149.1:0-3664 GCA_964537395.1 uncultured Elusimicrobia bacterium | reverse complement strand
CGGCGTCCTCGCGCCGGAGGCCGCGGAGCGGCGCGAGGAGCGCGAGCGCTCTCTGATGTTCGCCGAACCGGCGGTAGACCGCGGCGCCCCTGAGGCGGACGTCGGCGTCCGGCTCGAGCTTCGCGGCCCGCCCCAAGGCCAGGAGGGCCGGCTCGCGCTCGCCCGCGTCGGCCGCAAGCTCGGCTTTCGCGATCCAAAGCTCGCCGTCGTTGGATTCTCGGCCGGAGAGCGGCTCCAGGACCGCCTTCGCCTGGGCAGGTTCGCTCAGCCTCCGGGACAGCGCGGCGGCGCGCTGCATCTCATCGGGGTTCGGCCTCATGGCCTTGAGCTCGTACAAGGCCTGGAGCGCGGCGGACTTGCGCCCGCGCAACGCTTCCAGCTCCGCGCGCGCGACGCGGACCCGGGCCGACGCCGGGAGAAGCTTCGCGAGCGCCCTGTTCATGGCGAGCCTCTCCGCAACGGGACGCTCTCCCTGCAGCTCGATGCACCGCGTGACGAAGCCCGTGTCGGAGGTCCGCAGCTTCGCGAGGACGCCGCGTCCGAGTTCCTCCGGCTTTCCACGAACGAAGGCGTTCCGGTCCAGGAAGGCCTGAAGGGCCGTCTTCAGGAAGGCCTCGGCTTTCTCCGTCCGGCCCAGCATGAGGTGCGCACAAGCCTTGAGGATATCCACGTCGTATTCGAGCATCGCCTGCTGCTGAGGCCACACCCGCGGCCCCCGCCAGCGCAAGATCGGCCCCGGCTTGCCGAGGAGCATGAGAGCTCCCGCCTCCCGCAGGCGGTGGCTCGGATCGCCAGGCTCCAGGCGCGCGGCGGTCGAGAAATCTGCGGCGGCTTCGGCGGCCGCTCCGCGCGCGAACGAGTCCCGTCCGCGCTCGAGCAGCAGCCAGACGTCGTTCGGATGCCGCGCGAGCGCGCGACCGATCTCCTCAGCGGGCGGCGCGGGGTCCCTCCGCAGCGCCGCGGCGTAGGACGCGACCTCCGCATCGACGTACACGCAGACCGCTAGGACGCCCGCGAGAGCGGTCTTCACAACGAAAGCCGCGAAGCGGTAGTCGGGCGAGTCCGGCCTCGGCGCGTCCCCCGCCTTGCGCCATGTGATCAGCGAGCAGGCTAGCACCGCCGCCGGCGGCCACAACGGCCAGAAGTAGCTTTGCTCGACGGACATGAAGCAGTGGATCGCGAGGAAGTAGCCCATGAGCAGGCCGAGCTGCTGGAATTCCCGCCGGCGGCGAAAGACGACGAGGGCCCACGCCGCGAAGAAGGCCAGGGAAGGATGCGTCGAAAGGGCCCACCAGGCCCTGCGCGCGACGGCGCCGGCGTAGCGCAGGGGGTGCAGCGCGACCTCGCGCGCCGCCCAGGCCAGCACCTCGCCGGTGCTCTCGACCTCGATCTCCGGGCCGACGAGCGTGCGGAGATCCCCCTCGATGCTCCGCGTCAGCCCGAGGGCTCCGGTGACCATGTTCGAGTTCGCCGCGCCCTGTTCGAACGGGACGAATTCCCGGTAGATCGTCCAGTTGAGGCCGATCCACGGCAGCAGAAGGATGTACGGGACGGCGCACAGGATCACCAGATGCTTCCAATACGCCTTGAGCGAGAACCGGTGGTAGGCCCACCATTCATATGCGGCAAGCAGCGGCGGGAAAAACACGAGCGGCGAGCGGTACAGCAGCCCGGCCCCGACGGCCAGCGCGAAGAGCGCGCTCCTTCCCGGCGAGGGCGACCTCGCCCGCCACACCAACGCGCAGGCCGCCAGCAGCACGAGCAAAGTATAGCCGGACTCCGTATGGAAATTAAAATCGAACCCGTCGCCGAGCAGAGCGGCGACGGCCAGCGCCGAGAACAGCCCTCCGAGGGGGTGCAGCAGGCAGCCGAGGGCGAAGAGGAGGACGACGAGGAGGGCCTGGTACAGCCCCCTAACGGCGGCCGGCGAGAGTCTTGAATGGTAATGGCCCCGGGACGCGACGAACGTCGACAGGGGCATGCGGTAAGAGACCATGCGCGCACGGGCCCCGATGTGGTGGTGGATGGCCTCGCCGCAGTCCTCGTAGCCGGCCATGGTCGGCAGGGGCTCGTGGTGGCCCTCGTAGAAGCCCACGGCCCAACCCCAGGCCACGAAGCCCGCGAGGCACGCGCCGCCGGCCGCGGTGACGAGCCTCTTCATATCCAAGCACGCTCGGTGATGGGCTCGCGCGCGCGCGTCACGAGATGCTTCTTATAGCTTCCTTCGTGGACGAAGAGCTCGAACCAGACCTGGAAATTGAGGATGCACCAGAGCGCCCGGCCGTTGTCCTTGCGGCGCGCGAGGTGCTCACGCCACAGGCCTTCGACGGCCCCGGCGTCGAGCAGCCCGGAGCGCTCGACCACCTTGCGGCTGAAATAGCGCTCCGCCAGCTCGCGAAGCTCTCCGTAGAACCAGACGGAGTGAGGCAGCTCGAGGCCCATGTTCTGCCGAGCCGCGATCTCCGGCGGCAGGAGGCCTCTCATGGCCCGCTTCTGGATGCGCCGTCCGGAGAAGCCCTTGAGGCGGAAGCGCGAGGGCGTGCGCGCGACGAACGCGACCAGCGCGCGGTCCATGAAAGGGAAGCGGCCTTCCAAGGAGTGCGCCGAGATCATCCGGTCGTTCTTGACCATGAGGTCGTCGATGAAATAATACTCGAGGTCCAGGAACGACAACCGGTCCACGGGATCCTTGAAATCGAGGCTCTCGTAGAGCTCCTCAAAAAGGGTGTCCGTCGCCGGCCCGCGCCGGCCGCGCCACAGTCGCCCCTTCTCGTCGTCGGAGACCGCGTGGCGCCAGAAGAAGTGCGCTTTCGCGACGCTCTTCTCCGCCCCTTCGGTGAAGCGCTTGGACAGGAAATCGAAGCTCAGCTTGCGGTGATCGACCGGCAGGCGCAGCGCCAGCGCGCGGACCGCCCCCCGCGCCCAGGACGGCACGAGGCCCCGATACAGCGCGCGCGCGTGATAGGCCCGGTGCGTCTCGTAGGCGTTGAACAGCTCGTCGCCGCCCTCGCCCGAGAGGCTCACGCGCACGTGCTTGCGCGCCTCCCGCGCGAGGATGAACGTGGGAATGGCCGCGCCGTTGCCCGACGGCTCGTCGAGATGCGCCACGGAGGAGAACAGCGACTCGAGCACGTCCCGCGGACGGATCTCGATCTCGTGATGGATCGGCTTGGCGTAGTCCACCATGATCTTCTGGTAGCGGGACTCGTCGAAGCTCGGCTCGGTCATCTTCAGGGAGAACGTGTGCAGCTTCGAGCTCGCTCCCAGGTCCTTGGCCAGCGACAAGAGCGAGCTCGTGTCCACACCTCCGGACAAGGTCATGCCCACCGGGACGTCCGACACCAGGTTCCGCTCGACGGCCGCGCGCAGCAGCCGCCGAACCTCCACCGCCGCCTCTTCTTCGTCGAGGCTCTCATCGGAGGAGTACACGGTGCGGGAATGCCTCCTCTCCGCCCACGCGCCGGTCTGGAGGTCGACTTCGATCAGGTGGCCCCCGGCCAGCTCCCGAATATTGCGGAACGGCGTCATCCTCCCGGGTATGTACGCGAGCGAGAGGAAATGCCAGAGAGCCTCTTCGTCGAGCTCGCCGCCCAATCCCGGGACCTCGAGGAGCGCCTTGATCTCGGAGGCGAAATAGAGGACGCCGGCCCGCTCCGCATAGAAC
>CAZIBN010000148.1:0-3675 GCA_964537395.1 uncultured Elusimicrobia bacterium | reverse complement strand
TTGGCGTCGCAGGAGGGGCAGGCCATGCGGCGCTTGCAGGAGAACGGCACGAAGCATCGTCGTGGCAGCATCACCCGTCAACTCAAACAACTCATCCATCGCTTCACGCTCTACTGGAGCAGGCATGGCAACAGCCGTCATTGTGCAGGCAAGGCACGCCAAGAGTGCGCTCATGGTCGACAATAATTTCATATATCCCCTTCTCTGCGGCAAGATGTTGAAAGTTACATAATCGCAGCAGCATCGTCAATGAATACGAAGTGTCGTGAAGGCCCTTCGTGATCGCGCAGCGCGGAGGAGTAAGACCATAATGATGGGGCTTGACGCGGTGTGGCGCCTCGCGGCACGGCGCTCCTCCCGCCAATAAAAAGCCCTCCATCGAAGGAGGGCTTGACCTTCAAGAGCGCCAACGCGATCCCGTCGCCGTCCGGCAAGTCCACGTCGCAGAGCGCAAGGTCAAACTCGCCGACGAGTCCGGCGTGAACGTCTCCGTCGTCCATCACGCGGAACGCGGCCGGGACTTAAGACTGTCGACTACGATCCGGCCGCCCATTTTGTTCCCGTAATCTGCGGCGACAGACCACTGGCCCTTCCGCCAAAGGGCCAGATCGCCCGATTTGACTTATTGGAAACGCAAGTCGGCCGTTTCGGTCGAATCAGCACCGGTTTGGGGAGATGTCCTTGGATGCCATTGAACAGGTCGTTCGTGCGCGCGGTTCAAGAGGCACTTTCCCGACTGCTCGGTTCCATCGTGGCGCGTGGCCGACCTCGTCAAGCCCTGCATGAACGCCGTCGCCAAGAAGTACGCGGCGAAGGCCGTCACCGACACCGCTCTCCTTTTGGCGTCGATAAGCGAATATCGAGTTTCCTGAGGATTCGCAAAAGATAAATGTCGAGCCTGATGACTTTCGCTGGGCGAATGATTAGGTCAACCAAGCCCAAGGCGCACGAACGGACTCAGCCGAACTTATAGCTCCAGCTGAAGCCGTCCCAAGTGAAAGTCCAGTTGCCGCCCTTGGTCTTCGGACCGTCGGCTTTCGTTTTCTGAGCGGCCTTGTACTTCTTCAGGAGGAACTTAATGAACGCGACCTCGTCCTTGGGAAGCCCGGGGCTCTTCAGCTTTTTCTCTAATCCGGCGACGTCTTTCTCATTCAGCGTTACGTTGGTCATTCGGTTTCTCCGCACGCATCACGTCGATAAGCCGGGAAAGCCCGCAGCAAGCAATGTCCTTGCCGCCGCTCAATTTACGCTGCAGATGCTGATCATGCGGGCAGCCCCCGTTGCAGTACTCGTAGTAACGGCACTTCTCGAGATCGTCCTGCTGACTGAAATACTTTTCCTGGACGGTCGCGAGGGGCGCCCCGGACAGGATGTCGGCAAAGGTCTGCTTGGACAAATCCCCGAACACGAAATCCGCTTCATCGACGTACTTGTCGCAGGCCGAAACGATCCCTGACGGCTCGACCGTCAAGAATTGTCCCATGCAGTTTCCGGCGAATACGCAGCTCGTCGGGCGTCTTTTGCGAACGTTCCCCTCCAAGCTCTGTATTTCGCGGAGCTTGAGGCGATCCCGGTACTTGCGGTCCCAAAGCACGTACAGGTCGATCATGTAGTCGACGAACTTGTCCCAATCGAGATAATCGTAGGCGTCCTTCTTGGGAGCCGCGTTGTCGGGAATCACGTTCAACAGCGCGACTTTCGTGATGTCGTTTTCGTCGAGGCACGAGAGGAATTTTTCCGCGCCGTACGAAACGAGCTCGGGATCGACGACGACCAGGCAGCCGTGATTGATCCCGCTTTTCTCGAGCAGCCGAAGACCGCTCAAAGTCGCCGCCCACGAATCCATCCCGTTCACGGTCACCCGGCTTTTCGCATGGCGCTCCGCCGGAGGATCGATGCTGACCCCGACGGAAAAATCGTATTTCTTGAACAATTCGATCCAGCCCGCGTCGAGCTTGGTGGCGTTCGTCTGGATCGAATTCGAGACGGCCTTCGTCCCTCTATAACGCGATTGGAACGCCATCGCGCTTTCGAAAAACGACAAGGGCAGCAAGGTCGTCTCGCCCCCATGCCAGACGAAATCGACTCGCTCGACCCAGGGGATGGCCAGGGCCTCACGGGTCGCCTTCTCGAGCATCTCGATGGGCATGATCTGATTGGGCCCTTCTCGCCAGTAGTTGCAATAGGTGCAGCGGAGATTGCACAGTCTCGTCGCTTTCATAACGACGAAAATCTGCTTGTGTTGGAACGTCGCGGGCGCGGAGGCCAGGACGGACAGGGCCGCCTTTTCGGACGGATCGAGAAGGGACCAAACCGCAGGAACGGCTTCGCGCGGATCCACCATGCGAGATTACAACTCTTTTTTTGTTTCGACTACAAGGCGATTTCGGGCTTGACAATGTGTAAAGCAAGCCTTACACTTTAAATGTAAAGCGAGCCATACATGCCCCCCAAACAACAGACGCCGATCGCCAATCGTGTCCGAGAATTCCGCGTGCGGGCCGACCTCACTCAGGAAGCCCTGGGCGAGAAAGTCGGAGTCACGCGCGTGACGATCAACTGCCTTGAAAACGGAGTTTACCTCCCCAGCATCGAGCTCGCCTTTAAGCTCGCCCGATTCTTCAAGCTCCGAGTCGATGAACTATTCTCTTTGGAGGACGAATGAAATCAATCGCTCTCAAAATCCGCGACGCCGTGCTCCTCTATCTGAAGTGGGCCTGGCCGCTCCTGTTCGCAGACGCGGCGCTGGCCGCGTGGGCCGGAGAACCGGAAGCCGTCTGGAGACGGGCGCTGAACACGGCGGCCTTCGCCTGGGTGCTGTGCGCCCCCGTCGCGCCCCTCGACCTCGTCTTCAATCGCGCGCGGCGCGAACGCGCGATGGGGCGGCTCTGCGGTCTCAAAGAAGGCGACGAGCGCGAGCGGCGGATCACCGGCGAAGCGGCGCGCGCGACGCTTCTCCTGGCCCTCTCGCTTCAGGTGGTTCTTCTCGTGCTCAGCCTCGTCAGCGTCCGGCTCGACTACGACCCCTCCAAACCCAAGGGAAGCGGACGAGGCAATCTGCAGGTCGGCCTCGGCTTCAGCACCGAAAAACACTTGAATCCTTTCGAGTCCGCCCCGGCGCCGGCCGAGGCGCCCGCGCACAGGCTGTTCGGCGGCTACGCGCTCGCGCCGTCGACCTTCCCCGTTCTGGCCGTCCTCGTTTTGTTTCAACTCGCGGCGTTCAAGGCGTTCGCGATGCGCCGATATGAAGGCGACGAGGAGTAGCCTCGCCGTCGTCCTCGCAGCGGCCCTGGCGGCTCCCGGAGGAGCGGCCGATCTCGCTTTGTCTTCTGCGACGATCAAAAACAAATCGGCACCGCTTGAGTACCGCTTCCGGTACGACAAGCCCCACTCCTCGGTCTCCCGTGGCTCCATCGGCTTCGGGCGAGTCCTCGCCGAAGGCCCCGTTCTCCAAGTCGGAATTTGGGGCGGGGGCGGGGCCGTGATCGGCAGCGTGGCCGGCCCTCTCGGGACCGTGATCGGCGCGGCGGCGGGAACCGTCGCGGGCTTGATCGTCAACGCTTTCACGCCGGCCGAAGCGAAGCGCATCCGCTGACCCGGCTCCATCGCAAGCGCCCCCACAGGGAGGACTCGGCGCAGGGCTGGGCCAAAGTGTCGCGTTGCCGGGAGCGCTCG
>CAZIBN010000147.1:0-3696 GCA_964537395.1 uncultured Elusimicrobia bacterium | reverse complement strand
CGCCGGCGCAGTGGGAGGCGGCCTTCGTCTCCTACTCGCACACCGAGAAGGACCTCAACTTCGCCATCGGCGCCGCCGCCGAGGCCTTCCAGGAACTGTAGCGACTATCCTTAAGGATGGGTTATCCATTTAACCGGCCCTGGCCTGGATGGGCGACCCAAAGGACGCACCGGCATCTTTCCCTTGATCTATTCTCGGTGATAAAGACTCGTTCCAGAGCGAGTCATTATCTATCTCCGTAGATCAGCTTACCGACGACGAAGACTCAAACACTAGTGCGACCAGTTTCGGGACCGGAGTGCCAGGCATGAAGAACTCTTCGTGCGAAGAGTTGGAGTTCGCCGCGTTAGGCCGGTTAAATGGATAACCCATCCTTAAGGATAGTCCGCGTTCACGCCCGCGGCTCACCCTTGTATAATCGCCGAATGGGGCTACACTCTCGAAATGCGGCGGTTTGAGCTCGTCTTCGCGTTTATTCTTCTCATGCACGCCGGCGCCGCCGCCGCGAGCGGCGACTATGACAAGGTCAAGGAAGAGCTCGCCGCGCTGAAGTCCCCGCATTCCTGGGCGGGCGTCTATCACGGACCCGGCGCCATGTCGCCGACCTCTCTTTACCTGGCCCCCTCGGGGCGCTACTGCGTTGTCACCTTCTGGGATATGGGCGGACAGGAGACCGGCTACTGCGGCAGGCTGACGCTCGAAGGCGGCATTTTCCGGGAAGGCTTCTGGTCCCGAACAAAAAACGGCGAGCACTACGACGGGCCGCCCTACGTCCGGATCTCCTGGGCAGCACGGAAATATCTCGTTCCGGAAAAGCGCATCCTCGATTTTATCAATGCCGTGAACGGGTTTCGGGAGCCGCGCCACGGCGGGGGGGTCTTTACCGGCGGCAACGGCTTCCTGCTGTCGGGCGGCGCCGACATCCTCGTCGTCGGCGCTCCGGAGGTTCCCGCCCAATACCGGTCTTTTCTTCTTCCGAAGCCGCTTTTGACGACCGCCGTCGACATCAGCACGCGCACGAACATCATCACCCGTTATGACCGCTACGAAGACGAGGACTGCGGAGCGGAAGCGCGCTTCGGCGCCGGGGCCTCCTCCGGCGTCTTCGTCGGGATGTCTCTGCACTCCCAGGCCTCCGACGTCCAGGCCGCAGCTTTGGTCAAGGAGGTGTGGGTCTCGTCCTCCTCCGGCCGCATCAAGCAATACGACTGCGACAAGAGCGACCCTATCCCAACGGGCACCCCCTTCGCCTCTCGCCCGGAATGGCGCTTCAACGATGTCCTGTCGACGGAGCCGCTGACGACGAAGATCTTCCCCGCGTCGTCGAAAACCTTCCCGCCCTTTATCGGCGGTTGGCTCGAAGACCTCCTCATTGAGGATCCGTTCCCGGGGGCCGCCGCCGAGGGATTCTCATGGGAAGAGGTGGCCGAGGTCACGTTCAGCGGGCCGTTCAACGGAGCGCTCACGCTCAAGGAGACCAGGGAGCGGATGGACTGCACAGTCCTCTCACTCGGCGGCAACGCGTATCTCGAGGACAAGGACAAGGAGGACAAGCTCGCTGAAAAGTTGGGCGTGGCCGAGGCGAAACGGCGGCGCGTCTTTCGCCTCTCATACCGGGGCAAGGCGATCGATCCCGGTCGGAGATTCTCATTGCGTTTCGCTCCGCGCGGGCGAGGCGAGCACAACCGCTACGATTGGAAGCGGGCCGCGCTCAGCGCCCGCGCGGCCGACTGCGGCCAGTTCGGCGCCGAAGCCGAAGCCGAGCGCGCGGCCATGGTCGAAGCCCTTCAAGGGCGTCCCTGGACGGCCTCGACGCTCGAGGATAAGTCCGTCATGAGCCTCGTCTGGGAACGGGGCCGGCGCGCCGAGCGCGAATACGAGGCCGCCCACCCGGCCGAAGCCGCCGCGTGCCGAAAACTCAAGGAAGAGGCCGAGCGGCGCCTGGACTGATCAGCGGCGCCGGCGCGAGGCTTCTTCCCAAAGCCGCATGCCCCGAGCGGCTCCGAGCCAGGCGCGCGCCTTCTCGTCCGCGTCAGGAAGGCCCGCGATCCAGCCGGGCGGCTCCGGGAAATCGGCCGACGCCATCTGGGCCTCGGCGACGGCCTCGATCGCGGCCGGCCTCGTCCAATTGAACGTCGGCCGCAGGAGGCCGATCGTCGCGAGGGCGCCGGCCATGTCGCCTTGGCGCGCTTGGGCCACGGCGATCTCGTGCAGCAGCTTCTCGCGGTCAGCCTTGGGATAAGGCCCCATGCTCGCCAGGGTTTTGAGGGCGGCGCGGACGTCTCCCTTCCTTACCTGCGCGAGGACGACTTCTTCCGCCGCGCGGCCGTCCAGCACGACCATGTAGGCCATGCCGCCGAGCTTGATCGCCGCGTCGAGGCGCCCGTTCTGACAGAGCATCTTGATGAGCCATCCCATATCGTCGTTACGGATCGAAGCGAGCTCGTCGAAGCGGCCCTGCTGGGCGAGGATCAGGAGGCGTTGATTGTGGTGGGCGCTGGGGTCGCCTTTGGCGCTCACCTCGAGCGATTGGGCACGTGTCCGTTCCGCGCCAGTGGCGTCTCCCGCTTGCTCCTGCGCGTCCGCGATATGGATGAGGGCCATTCCTTGCCCGTTCGGGTCTTTCGCGAGCTTGGACGACACGAGGCGGATCGCCTCCGCTGCCCGGCCATGCTGGGCCAGAGCGAGTGAGACCTTCCACCACAGGTGAAACGCGGGCTTCTTGACGTTTCGCGCGATTTTCACCGCCTCGTCGAGGTCTCCGGCTTGAGCGGCCGAGATCGCCGCATACTCATAGAAGCCATCCGAGAGCTCCCCGATCTCTTTCATCACGGCCGCGGCCTCGCGCCAGCCTCCCGCGTTCGCGCGGCGGGCCATGGCCTCGTAGTACGCGTAGTCGCCTTTCATCGGCGCGGCCAGGCCGGCGGCCATCGCGGCCTCCTTCCAGCGCGCCTGGCGCCCGAAGGCCGCGGCGATATGCGGATAAAGGTCGGTCTTGCGCGCGCCGGGGATCAGGCTCGCGGTCGTCAGAGCGCCCTCCATGTCGCCGAGATCCGCCTGAAGCTCCCCGAGCTTCTCGAGGCACTGTTCCTTCTCCTTCCTGTCCGCCCTCACCCCGGCGTCGAGGACCGTCCTCATCGTCGCGGAGGCCTCAGCGATGCCGCCGGTCTCCCACTGGACGCGGGCGATTCCTACCAGGAGATTGGAGGACGGGCACGGCCCTTCATGGGAGCCGAAGGTCCCCGTCGCGACGAGCACGGTGGCCCGGGCGTTCTCGGCGTCGCCAGCGCGGTATTGCTCCTTGGCGATCGAGAGGAGAAGACCGGCGTCGGGTTCCTTGCGCCCGGCCTCGTCGGCGTAGCGCCGGGCCGCGCGCAGCATCGAGCGGACCTCCGCGTCGTCGGCGAGGGCGGGCGACGCCGCCGCGAACAGGACCGCCAAGAGCAGGCCTCTCATCATGCGAGTGTAGCTCCAAGCGCCGGAAATACAAGGGCCCGCACGCCCTCGCTATCCTTGAGGATAGTTCGTCAGGCCGCTAATCGCGGCGGCGGCCGGTCAGGCGCAGCAGGCTCAGGAACAGGTTGATGAAATCGAGGTACAGCGTCAGCGCGCCGGAGATCGCTTCCTTGGTGTCCTCGTCTGTGCCCGCGTTGCCGATGACGTTCATCGCCTTGATCTTCTGCGTGTCGTAGGCGG
>CAZIBN010000146.1:0-3742 GCA_964537395.1 uncultured Elusimicrobia bacterium | reverse complement strand
GGGGACGTTGATCAGAGTCGGCGTCTGCGCGTCGAGCCCGATCTCGTCGTAGATCTTGAACGCTTCTCGCAGATAGGGCGCGGCGTCGGCGTAGCGTACGCCGTGCTCCGGCGCGTTGAGCTCCATCATGCCGCGATGGTGCAGAAAGATCACGTCGAAGTCCCTGATCTTCAAGCCGGAGACGCAGAAGCGGAAGAACGCGGGCAGCTCCTTGTAGTTGCGCGCGGTCACCACGAAGTTGATGCCCACGTAGACGCCGAGCTCCCGCAGGTTGGCGATCGCCTTCACGGCGGCGTCGAAGGCGCCGGGCAGGACGAGAAGCTCGTCGTGCAGAGCGGCGGAGGCGGCATGCAGGGAGACGCGCGCGTAGTTGAGGCCCGCGTCCGTCAGCTTGCGCGCGTACGCGGCGTCGGCCAGGCGCACGGCGTTCGTGCCGATCTGGATGCGGGAGAATCCCAGCTTGCGCGCGAGCAGGAGGAGCTTGGGCAGGTCCTTGTGCACCGTCGGGTCGCCGCCCGTGAACCAAACGCCGTCGAAGCCGTCGGCGCGGGCCTTGGTCAGGAGCCCCGCCGCGCGGCGCAGCGAGATCTCCTGGGCGAGAACCTCCGGCGTCAACGGCGGGTTGTAGCAGAAGCCGCATTTCGCGTTGCACGCGTAGCCGAGCAGCAATTCGTACGTACGGATAGCGCCCTTGGCCTCGGCGGACGCGGTCATGCGCGCTCCTCCACGCCCGAGGTGAGGATGCCTTGCACGGCGAGCTCCTCGAGGAAGCGCCGCCCCGGCCCCTCCCACCACCAGGCGGGTACGCCCTTCTCCGCGAGCAGCGGGCCGAACGCCTTCATGCGGCGGGAGCCGTCGATCGCCTCGAGGAGGTATTGATGGTAGCGCGTGATGAAGCGCCTGGGATTGACGGCATCCCGGACCGGGTCATCGGGGCTTTCCTTCAGAAAGCGCGCGCGCTTGATCGGCTTCAGGCGGCCCTTCCCGGATTCGGGCAGGAAAGCGTACTCGAGCTCGTAGGCGGCGAGCAGGCGGGGAGCGTCCTCTTCGGCGAAGCGTCCGACGGGCGCGCCGCCGGGAGCGTCCTTCAGCACGTTCGCGTAAAAGGGGTACTCCTCGGGCCGCGTCGGGGTCTCGTCGAAGAGGCTCGTGGAGGAGAACAGCCGGTCGTAATGCTGGGTCAGGCCGGCCGAGACGGTGACGAAGGCCGCCTTGTCGCTTTGGACGATGGGCAGGATGGCCCGCTGGATGCTCGCCGCTTCGGCCCACCACCGGGACGCGTCCTTATCGTGCCCGTACCAGAAAAGGGCCATGACGAAGTACTGCGCCGCGGACTCGCGGCAGAAGCCGCCATAGTCCTTCCACAGGAGCCGGCGCGTCTCGGCGTCGCCTTCCCACTGGCTGAGCAAAGTGTAAGCGGCGCGATGCGCGCTGACATGGGCGAGCGTGACGCCGGTCGAAAGGATGGGGTCGACGAAGACCGCGGCGTCGCCGGCGGCGAGCCATCCCGGCCCGGAGGCCTCCCTGTTGAGGTAGGACCAGTCGCTGTGGCTGAAAAAGCTCTCGCCGCTGCCGTCGAAGTCCTCCACGCGCTCCGCGGCCTCCAGGAGGGGCGCGATCTCGGCGCAGCCTCGCAGCTGCTCCTCGTACAGCGCGCGGAGCTCCTTGCCGGAGCGCTTGAGATTGTCGACCGACGTGACGAAGCCGACGGACACGATGCCGTCGTCGATGGGGATGTACCAGAACCAGCCGGGGCCCGTCGAGCAGACGAAGATCTTCGTCTTGTCCGGATGGCCGGTGTAGGTGTACTTCCAGCGCGCGCCCCGGTAGTAAGCGAAGCCGGCGATATTCCGTAGAGAGGCGTGGTAGTCGCGGATCTTCCGGAACTGAGAGAGAAAGCCGGCCTGCCCGCTGCAGTCGGCCAGGAACGAGCACGCGCGGCTGCGGCGGACGCCGTTCTCGAGGGTCACGACGCCCACGATCGCACCGTCCTCCTCGATGATCTCGCTGGCCTGCGCCCCGCGGACCACCTCGACGCCGGACTCTTCGGCATGCTTGAGAAGGATCTCGTCGTAGCGTGAGCGGCGCACCTGCCAGGCGTATTCGATCCTGTCCGGGATCTTCCCGAAGCGCCGGATCATCTCGGTAACGTTGACCTCGTTGAAGTCGTTCTCCCAGATCTGGCGGTCGGCGCCCCAGAGGTAGTTGGCTCCGATCTTCTTGGGAAAGCCGGCGCCGTCGATCTTCTCGAACGCGCCCATCTCTTTGAGGATGGGGACGATGCCCGGCAGCAGGGATTCCCCGACATGATGGCGCGGCCCGGCGGACTTCTCGAGGATCAGGACGCGGCGCTGCGGGGCGTATTTTTTGACGAGCGTGGCCAAAGTGCAGCCCGCGGGACCGGCCCCGATGACGATCAGATCGAAAGGCGCGTCATTCACGGGCATTCCGCTTAGGATAGCCAGGCGTTACGCATCCGTCAAGGTCAGCTCCGACAGGCACTGGTCGAAGATCTCGAGGCCCTTGTCCACGTCATAGGAAGTAAGAACGAGCGGCGGCGCCACTCGTATCGTGGACTTGCCGCAGCCGAGAAGGAGCAGCCCCTTCGTGAACGCGAGCTGCTCGAGCGCGGCCATCAGGTCTCCGGCGGGCTCCTTGGTTTTTCGGTCCGTGACGAACTCGACGCCGATGAAGAGGCCGAGGCCCCGGACGTCGCCGATGCAGTCGTGCTTGGCCTGGAGCTTCTTCATTCCCGCGAGCAGGCGCTCGCCCATTTTGAGGGCGTTGTCCGCGAGTTCGCTTCTGATGAGCCCGATGGTCGCGAGCGCCGCGGCGCAGGCGACGGGGTTGCCTCCGTAGGTCGAGCCGTGAGAGCCGCGAGGCCAGGTCATGACCGATTCCCTGGCGACGATGGCGCCGATCGGCATCCCGGAGCCGAGGCCCTTGGCGGTGACGAAGACGTCGGGGGCCAGGCCGTAGTGCTCGGCGGCCCACATCTTGCCCGTGCGGCCCGCGCCGCACTGCACCTCGTCGAAGATGAGGAGGATGCCGTTGTCGGTGCAGAACTTGCGCCAGAACTGCAGGAACTCTTTTGACGGCATCACGTAGCCGCCCTCGCCCTGCAGGGGCTCCATGACCACCGCGGCCACGTCGGACGGGTCGAGCTTGGTCGTGAAGAGCTCGTGCGCGGCGTCGATGCACTCCTTCAGAGTGTTTCGATACGGGTTGTGGAACGGGAGGTGGTAGGCGGTCTCGGGCAGCATGGGCCCGAAGCCTTTGCGGTACTTGACCTTCGAGGTCGTCAGCGACATCGCGGCGTAGGAGCGGCCGTGGAAGGAGCTGTGAAAGGAGACGATCGCCGCGCGCTTGGTGTGTTGTCGGGCGAGCTTGACGGCGCCTTCGATCGCCTCGGTGCCGGAGTTGGACAGGAAGGTCCGCCACTTTCCGCCGCCGGGCGCGGACTTGGCGAGAGCCTCGCAAAGGTCCGAGAAGCCCTGGTAGTAGAAGTCGGTGCCGCAGATGTGGAGGAACTTTCCGGCAGCGTCTTGAACGGCCTCGGTCACCACGGGATGCTGATACCCCGTCGACGACACGGCGATGCCCGCCATCCAGTCGATGTAGCGGTTGCCGTCGACGTCCTCGACCATCGCGCCCTTGCCGCCCGCGATCACGAGCGGGTACTCCTTGATATAGGACGGGGAGGAGAACTCCTTGTCCTTGGCGATGATCACCTTCGCCTTGG
>CAZIBN010000145.1:0-3788 GCA_964537395.1 uncultured Elusimicrobia bacterium | reverse complement strand
ACCTTGTAGCAGGTCCCCATGTCGGTGAGGTTGATGTTGTAGAGGACGTTGGTGATCAAGGTGAAAAGCTTATTGCCGAAGGCATGCCAGAAGAAGAGGACGCGGTGCGGGCCGCCGAGGAAACGCGAGCCGTAGACCGCATCCGCACGGCCGTCCAGGAGGGGCGCCAACAACCCTGGATAGTCCGCGGGATCGTATTCCAGGTCCGCGTCCTGGATGATCACGAGGTCGCCGGTCGCGTGGGCCAGCGCCGTGCGCAGGGCCGCGCCTTTGCCTTGGTTGCGCTCGTGCAGGACGACCTTCGCGCGATCGCCGAGGCCCATCAGCAGGTCGCGCGTGCCATCGGTCGAGCCGTCGTCGACCATGATTATCTGCTTGGCGACGGGAAGCTCTACGGCCTCGACGCGGCGAAGGAGCTCGAGGACCGTGGCTCTTTCGTTGTAGACCGGGATCAGGATCGAGAGCGTTCGGAGCACGGCGGGCATTATAGATTTTCCTCGCGGGGTCTCAGGGACGTAGTGCCCCAGGCCCAGATCAGCAGGAACAGCGCGGAGAATTGCTCGTTCTGAAAGGAGGTCTCGGTCAGCGACATGGCCAGAAATGCCGCGACGGCGCCGGCCGACCACAAGGCGCGCGTGTCGGCGTCGAGGCGCGCCGCGCGAAGAGCCCGCGCGAGCAGAGTCCCGCATAGGACGAGCAGGGCGACGGCGCCGAGAAGGCCGCGCTCGGCGAGTTGATGAAGATAGAGGTTGTGAGCGTTGCCCCAGTTTCTTTCACCGTCGAGCGAGCCGACATGGTAGTCCGAGAACAGTCGATGGTAGCCGCCGGGTCCTGTGCCGGTCAGCGGATGATCTCGGAACATCCTCAGCGCGGTGTCCCAGAGAACCCAGCGCGTTTGTTGGGGATTCTGAGGATCGTACGGGGCGAAGATCGAACTGATGGTTCGGCCGCCGTTGGGGACGAATTCCCAGGCGATCCCGACGGCCGCCACGATGAGAAGGGCCGGCATCGCCCATCGGCGAGCCCGCGGTTCGAGCATAGCCACGAGCGCGAATCCGGTGCAGGCGGCGAGCAGCGCCATGCGCGTCTGACTCAGGACCAAGGCTGTGAAGATGAGCGCCGTAAAGGCCCCGGCCGCGCCGCGCGCCGCCTTGGGCGTTGGGCGCATGAGCACGCACGCGCCGCCGAGCACGGCGAGCGCCATCTGCTGGCCGAACACGACGGGATGCATGAAGCCGTGCGCACGGACCATAATCCCGCCGGGCTCTCCGCCGGCCGCGGTCTGCGCGATTCCATACAGAGCCATCGCCCCGAGAGACAGTCCTAATGCCGGACGCAAGGGTGCCGCGGGCTCGATCGCGAGCGCCGCCGCGAACAGGCCAAGCGACCAGAGGCGATGCAGATCCTTGACGGCGTCGCGCAGGGAAGCCGTCGGTGCGGCTGAGGAAGCGGCCGCGAGCATGCTCACCGCCGCGTAGAGAGCGAGGGCGGCCAGAACCGGCTCCGCGCGCCAGGCGGTGACGATGCGCCGACCATCGGTGCGCGCCCGTGCGATAAGGGCGGCGGCGAGCAGGGCCAAAGCGATGTTGGTCCCGGCGATGGAAACCGGCAGGAGCAGCGCGCAAAGCACGAGCGCGGCGGCGACGGGGGAAAGGGGCATGATTGTTCTCAGTCTACCAGATTGCGCTGCGAGCGTCTTTAGCGCGCCAGGCGGAAGACGCGTGCGGAGATTCCAGGGGCGAGCGTAGTTCGCGCGATTTCCTGAGCGGGAAGGCGCCCGGATAGGGTCATAGCCAGGACCCCCGCGTTGGCCCGGTTCAGGAAGGCGGGCGATTGCGATGCTGCCACCCCTTCCACAAAGATGAGGGTGTCGCAGGACTTATCCTTGAGCCGGATCAGCGCGGCCTCGGCGGAGGTTTGCGCGTAGCCGAGGCTGATGAATTTCAAGTCGAGGCCTCGCGCCGCCGCGAGCGAGGACAGGTTATTCGCGTTGAGGCGGACGTCTTCAAGCGCGACGGCCGCGACCCGTCCGCCGGAGGCGGTGACGGCGTCGACCAGCGCGCCCCGGTCCCAGCCCTGGTCCGTGATGGGAGCGCCGTTGAAGGCGAGAGCGCGGGCGGGGCCGGCCCGGAAGGTCTGATCCGCGCAGACGGTGAGCCCGGTCCCGAGCAGAACGGCGGACGCGGCCGCTCGGGCTGCCGCGCGGTTGAAGGATATCGAGGCGCGCGCCGCCAGGAGGGCGAGCACGGGCAGCAACGGCGCGATCAGACGCGGTTCTCGGTTCACACCTGCGGCATAGATGAGTAGCGGGGCCAATCCCCAGAGGGCCGCTTTGCTCCCTTCGTCGGCGTTTCTCCTCGCGAGAGCAGCCGTCGCCGCGACTGCCGCCATGGCCGCGGCGAGGGGCCAGGAGAGACCGTTTCCGAGGATAGACGTCAGCCAGGTCCAACGCGCGGCCAGGCCGCCCGCGCCCGCGTAGTCGTTGGCGACTCGGCCGAAGCCTGCGCTCCAGGCGAAGCCCACGACGTAAGGAAGGTTCGCGGCATACCACGTCGCGGCGAGGACCCCGCCCACGAGCAAAGCGGTCCTGGCATGAGGGAGGAGCCGTTTACGCGCGGGCCAGACGAAGCCGGCAGCCAGCAGCGGGAAAGTGGATTTTGTCAGAAGCCCCAGTCCTAAGAGCAGCCCGAGACGAACGCCTTCGTGGCGATCGTCCGGGCGAGCGGCGGCGCAGCGCCAGGCCCAGAGCCCGAGCAAAGCGGTGAGAAGGGTCTCGACGAGGAAGAAGCGCGACAGGCCGTAGACCATCGGCAAAAGGGCCGTGAGGGCTCCGGCGAGAGCGGCCGCGGCGCGGCCACGGGGACGGTCCCGCCACCAACATGCCGCGGCGCGCGACCAGCTCCAGGCCGCGAGCGCAGCCAACGGCAGGTTCGCCCAGACCGCGACGCGCTCGCCCATCCCGAACAGCGCGTACAGGGGAAGCGGGACCAGGCTGATGAGGGGGGCCTTGATCCGGAACGCTTCCTGGTAGGACTGAACGAAGGCCAGCGGCCCGGTCTTGAGCGCGGTGAAAAGCCGAAAGCTGGTCTCAAGGTACCAGGCGTCGTCGAAGGTCGGAGGCGCGATGTTGTGCGCGATGTGCCAGGCCGTGGCTCCGAGCGCTCCGGCGGCGGATATGAGGCTGAACGTTGTCGTCGACGCGAACGGGAGCCTCACGCGCGGCTCCGTTCCCAGAGGCCCATGAGGCCGTAGCGCACCAGGCCTCCGGTGAACGAGAGCGCAAGGGCCAACGCCGCGCCAAGTACGCCGAAGAGCGGGACAAGAAGGGCGGTGAGGGCCAAGTTGCCGAGGCCCGCGGCGAGCGTTCCGGCTACCGACAGGCGCAGGCCGGAAAAGTCGCGCGCCGCGTATAAAGCGGTGACCGTCCCATGCAGGAGTATGAGCGCCGCCGCTCCCGCGAACGCCGCCGCCCAGCCGAGGTCGAAGTTGTAGCGGCGGCCGAGCAACGCGATGCCGCCGACCGCGGTCGCGAAGAAAAACGCCCATGCCGCGAGCAAGGCGGGCGCGCGCGCCTTCCGGAACAGGGCCCAGATTTCGCGCTGGCCTTCGGCTCCGCTCGCCATCGGCACCAGCACTGCCTGCAGCATATAGAGGAACGCTAGCGCGACCTGCACCGTCGCCGTGAAATAGGCGCTGAACAGCCCGACCTCCTGGGTGTCGCCGTGCTGGTTCAGGAACAGGCGCGCGGGCGCCAGCACGCAAGCCGTCGCGAGCAAGGTCGGGGCGGC
>CAZIBN010000144.1:0-4011 GCA_964537395.1 uncultured Elusimicrobia bacterium | reverse complement strand
CTTGCGAATAAGGATCATGCGAAGCTGACGGCCGATATGAAGAAAGACGGCGCCCGCGATTCGGATAAGGGGATCGTCGATGCGAACGCCGCTCTGGATGCCGCCTTCGGCGTGGCGGTCACGGGGTCCGTGTCCACGCTGCGCCGTGACTATACGAATCCTGCGGGCGGGCCCCGGCAGAAGAAGCTCGCCGCAGATGCCGAGCTGAACAGCCTGAGCATGCCGCGGCTCCGGGCGTTATGCACGCTGTGGTTCATGGAGAGATGGCCGGAGGGCGATGAGCTCAACGGCACCGACGTCAAGGCCGATGAGCGCAAGAAGGCTCTCGAGGGCTCCCTGTCTAAGTGCAAGGCCGACCTCGGCTTTGCGCCCATCAAGGACAAGGGCTCGAAGGTTTCCTACAGCAATCCGGAAGCTCCCGACACCGTCGCCAAGAAGTGCGGGATCCAGAAGGACCTCACGGAGTGGATCTCGAAACAGAAGGGCACCGTCACCGAGCAGCCGTAGGAGAAAGCCATGAGCCATCATCATCCTGTTCGAAAGGCGGAATTCGCCGAGCGTGCGCTGGCATTCGCGGCCGATTACGCGCTGTTCGCGGCGATCTGGTTCGTCATACTGAAGGCCATCGATCCTGATCTGCCTGTTTTTCTCAATGAGAAAGGGCTCGTCGTCACCGCTTTTCTCGCCGCGCTGTTCCTCGTCTACCAGGCCTTCTTCTCCTGTGAGGGGCGCGTGAGCGTGGGCAAACGTCTGCTCGGGCTCCGGGTGGCCGACGCTGAAGGCGAGCCGCTCGACCTGGGCCGCGCTCTCATCCGTGCGATCGCCTATGTGCCGAGCTCGTTTTTTACTTTGGGCTTCTTCTGGGCGCTGCTCGATCCGAACAGCCGGGCCTGGCATGACCTGGCGGCGGGCAGCGGCGTCATCAGCGACCTGCCGCCCGGCCGAGTCCGGGGGCCCATCCTGCGGCTCGCCGCCGGAACCCTCGTCATCGCCTTCGCGTTGGCTGTGGGCTGGAACGGGATATGGGAGCCTCGGTACTTGAAGATCATGACGGTCGCGCACGCCAAGGCCGGTCTTGTCGAGGTTAAGACCCTCCAGGCGTCCTATCATCAGCGCAACGGCCGTTACGCGGGCAGCTTGTTCGCCTTGGCTGAGGTGTCAGCGGATCCGCAGGGCTTCCTGCGCGACATGGCGATCCTCTGCGACCTCAAGGCCTTCCGATTCAAGTCCGATAGCGCGAGCTGGGCGGTCGCCACGCGCGCGCGTGACGTGGACTCGACGCTCATTGCGGCGCACGGGCCGTAGCGTCGGCTGCGCCGGAAAAAGAAAAGGCCCCCGCTCGCGCGGGGGCCTTCCTTTTTGAGTCGGGCGATTTAGACGGCGGCCTTGTCGCTGACTTCGAGCTTGATGCCGGGGCCCATCGTGGAGGCCATCGTGACGCTGACGAAGTAGATGCCCTTCGACGCGGCCGGCTTCGCCTTGAGGATGGCGTCGAGCACGGTCTTGGCGTTGCCGGCGATGCTGGCGGCCGGGAAGGACGCCTTGCCGACGGGAACGTGAATGATGCCGTAGTCGTCGACCTTGTACTCGACGCGGCCGGCCTTCAGCTCCTTCACCGTCTTGGGGATGTCCATCGTGACGGTGCCGGACTTGGGGTTGGGCATGAGGCCCTTGGGGCCGAGGACCTTTCCGAGCTTGGACAAGTCCTTCATCATGTCGGGGGTGGCGACGAGGATGTCGAAGTCCGTGAAGCCCTTCGAGATCTGCTCGATCAGGTCCTCGGCTCCGACGATGTCGGCGCCGGCGGCCTTCGCGTCCTTCTGCTTCTCGCCGCGGACGACGACGGCGATCTTCTTGGATTTGCCGAGGCCGAAAGGCAGGCCGACGGTGCCGCGGACCTGCTGGTCCGCCTGCTTGGGGTCCACGCCGAGGCGGATGTGAAGCTCGACGGTCTCGTCGAACTTGGCGTTCGCGCACTTCTTCACGAGCTCGACCGCACCGGCGAGCGGGTTCAGCTTCATGAGGTCCAGATCCTTCACCAGCGCTGCGTATCTCTTGCCCATTTTATTTCTCCTGACCTATAGCGCCCCTGTTGGAGCTCGGTCGACTATCTTACTTCGTGATCTCGATGCCCATCGAACGGGCGGTGCCCATGACCATCTGCGTCGCGGCGGCGAGGTCCTTGGTGTTGAGGTCGGGCAGCTTTGCCTTCGCCACATCCTCAGCCTGCTTCATGGTGATCTTGCCCACCTTGTTGCGGTTCGGCTCACCCGAGCCCTTGGCCAGGCCCGCCGCCTTCTTCAGAAGGGACGAGACGGGGGGCATCTTGGTGATGAACGCGAAGGAACGGTCCTCGAACACGGTGATGACCACGGGGATCAGCATTCCGGGCTCGGAGGTGCGGGTCTTCTCGTTGAACTGTTTGCAGAAGTCCATGATGTTGACGCCGTGCTGGCCGAGCGCGGGGCCGACGGGCGGGGCGGGGTTGGCCGCTCCGGCGGGAATCTGCAGCTTGATTTGCGTTTTGACTTTCTTCGCCATGACTTTTACTTCCTCTCTTCGTGAGTCTAAATATTCCTATCGACCCCAGGTCGTGGGCCGCAGCATCTTGGCGACCACGCTACCGAGGATCATCAGGAGAAACACCTTCCAGAACGGCACCGACTGCGTCCCGAAAACGATCTGCGTGAACTCGGCGCTGAACACCGCCGGCCACAGGAATTTGACGAGCAGCGCGGCCAGCAGGGCCTTGCCGAACAGCATCAGGAAGCCGAAGCCGATCGCGGCGAGCATCGTCATCATGGCCAGGAACGCTCCGACGAGGCCCAGCGAGCGCACGTGCGCGACGCGGACCTTGACGCCCTCGAAATCCTGGGGGCGCTCGTCGGAAGTCATGACCTCGGCTTCGAGCACGCTCAGATCTTCTCCACCTGCAGGAAGTCGAGCTCGACGGGGGTCGGGCGGCCGAAGATCGTGACCATGGCCTTGATCTTGGCCTTGGTGTCGGAGATCTCTTCGATGACGCCGGTGAAGTGGCGGAAAGGACCATCCACGATGCGGATGTTCTCGCCCTTCTCGAACTGCACGGCCGGCCGGGGCTTGCCCGCGGCGGCGGTGTTGGTGAGGTCGAGGATGGCCTTCATCTCTTCCTCGGGAAGCGGGGTCGGGTTGGCGTCACCGAGGAAGCCGGTCACGCCGGGGACCCCCTTGATCATCCAGTAGGTGATCTCATCCATGATCATGTCCATCAGAACATAGCCGGGGAAGAACTTCCGCTTGGAGATCTTCTTCTTGTTCTTCTTGACCTCGACCACGTCTTCGGTCGGGATCAGGACGCTGAACACGCGGTCCTGGAGCTTCTCGTTGTCGATCTTCTGGAGAAGCGTCTTGTGAACGCGGTCCTCGTAGCCGGACTGCGTGTGAACGACGTACCAGCCGCGGCGGCCCGTCGGAGTGGTGGTGGTTTCGGTCATGTTATCGCCCCAGGACGGCTCGGATGAGCACGGACAGCACGTAGTCGACGCCGGCGACATACAGAGACATCAACGCCACGAGGATCGCGATCGCCTTCGAGGAATCGATGGCCTGCTGACGGGTCAGCCAGGTGGACTGCTTGAGCTCGGAAACGGCTTCTTTCAGGAACTGCGTCGCTTGATTCATTGTTTTAAATCCTCGGGTGCTGCGGGGGCGCTAGGAATCGAACCCAGAACATTGGTTTTGGAGACCAAGGCGATACCATTTCACCACACCCCCCACACCAGACCCGAATCGAATTACTTCACTTCTTTATGGGCCACCTGCTTGCCGCAATTGCGGCAGAACTTCTTCATCTCCAGCTTGAATTCCTTCTTCTTGCCGCGCTGGAAGTGGTAGTTCTTGTTCTTGCAAACGGTGCAGCCCAGGATGACTATGACTCGATCGCCCATGTTCGTCGCTCCTACGCCACGATGTCGGCGACGACGCCGGCACCCACGGTGTGGCCGCCTTCGCGAACGGCGAAACGCAGACCCT
>CAZIBN010000143.1:0-4124 GCA_964537395.1 uncultured Elusimicrobia bacterium | reverse complement strand
GGATCAGGTTCTGCGGGAACTCGGTGCGGATGTGGGCGAGGATCTTCAGGAAATCCGGGTGGTTGGTCGGCTCGCCGCCGGTCAGGTTGAAGTAGTCGCGCTCCTCGTCGAACTTGACGAAGGTCCGAAGCCCCGACTTGTAGTCGGCCAGCTTCTTCTTGAGCTCCGCGAACGCGTACTTGTCGGTGGTATGCCGGAAGCCCTCGACGGGATTCGAGCAGAAGACGCAGGCGATGTTGCACTGCGGCCAGATCGGGAAATCGGGCATCAGCGGGCCGCCTTGACCGCCTCGGCCACGGGATGGAGCTCGTCGTCGCCGGCGCGCTTCAGGTATTCGTTCCAAACGCCTTCGCAGCGGTCGAAGAGCGCGCAGCCCGCGCACTTCGCGGGCTTGCTGCGGCCCGCGATGACGCGGCCAGCGCCGACGTCGTCGTTCTTGAAGTCGGGCGCCCAGTGCCGGGTGCGGAAGGTCTGCACCTCGCGAACCTCTGAGATCTGGTCGAGATGGTCGGGGAAGTGGCACAGCGGCACGTAGCGGGCGACGAAGTCCTTCGTGCCGCCCGCGCGCCCGATATCGAGCGCCTCCCGCATGTACGGCGCGGCCTCCGATATCTTCGGGACGAGCCCTTCGAAGTTCGTGTAGGCGCCGCCGTAGGTCGGGTCGACGAAGATGTACTCGACGTGATGTATTTTAAGCTGTAGAAAGAGGCGGGCGATATCAGGCAGGTGTTTCATGTTCTGCTTGATGACAGTGCAGTTCCCGAATATCCGCTCCAAGCCTTCCTTCCTGACGTTCTCGATGCCCTTCAGCAGATCCTCGAATGAGCCCGCGGCATAGGTCAGGTCGTCGTGAAGCTTGGCGTTATGGCCGTGGATCGAGAAAACAAGGTCGGTGACGCCGGCCGCGACGGTCTCCTTGGCGAACTCGGGGTAGGCGAGCATCCGGCCATTGGTGACGACTACGATGTCCTTGAAGCCGAGCTTTTTCGCGGTCTTGACCAGCGGGATAAAATCGCGCCGTATCGTCGTCTCCCCGCCGATCATCTCCAGATACTCGACGCCCTCGCCCTTCGCCTGCACCATCTCCTCGACGATCTGCCGCGTGGACTTGTCGGGCAGATCCCGTTTATTAAGGTCGATGCAGAAGTGGCAATGGCTGTTGCACGAGAAGCCGGTGAAGAGCACGAGCTTCTGGGTCCGCCCCCCCTGCGGCGGCGTCCAGCCGGGCTGTTCCCGGCTCATGAGCCGACCTCGGTCTTGAGCGACCACAGATACTTCCCCTTAACGAATTCACGTTTGACGACGCCCATTTTGATCAAAGTCTCGGCCGCGTTGATGACGGCGTTCTCGTCCTTGCAGTCCTTGCACAGCGGCAGGGACTCAGCGACGGCGAGGAACTGCTTCGTCGTGACGTTGTTCTTGATCTTGAGGACCTCGAGCACGCACTGCTCATTGTCGGTCATGATCCCGCCGCGGCCCTCGTGCGGCTCCAGCCGCGGGCCGCGCGCGTCGTAGCGCTCCGGGATCTCGAGGATCGGCTTGATCTCGTCGGTGCCGTAGTAGCGCGCGTAGCTCGCGTCCCAGCCGATGCAGCGGTCATTGTAGACGCACTTCTTGCACTCGTCGGTCTTCATCGTGTGCGCCTGCGCCGTCTGGTCGAGGTCGCGCTTCTCTCCCAGAGGGTTGACGACCATGGTGTTGAACGCCGACCATCCCAACATCTGCTGTTCGTACCCCGGCAGGACGCAGGGCGTGAAATGGAGCAGCAGCGGCGGCTTGGGATAATTGATCCTGGTGAAGACCTCGTATGCCTTCTTGATGTAGGGAGCGAGGTCAGTCATCTTCACGCCGATCTTGGCCCCGACGGCCGCGTTCAGCTTCATATTGCCCTCGTACAGGGGCGCGATGATCACGAAGTTGGAGAGCTGGAGCTTAAGTAAAAATAGCTCGTAGAACTCGACCAGATGCCGGTAATTGAGCTCGTTCAAGACGATGTTGACGCCTATCCCGACGTTAAGCTGCTTTAAATTCTCGATCGATTTCAGATTCTTCGCGAAGGCGCCCGGAACCGCCACCAATTTGTCGTGAAGCTCCGCCGTGTGGCCGTGCAGCGAGTACTTCACGAACGTGAGCCCCGCGTCCCTCAGCGATTTGGCGTATTCATAATCGGCGATGCGGATGCCGTTGGTCTGGATGCGCACGTAGCCGTAGCCGATCTTCTTGGCGAGCGCGATGAGCTTCGGGAGCTCGGGGCGGATCGTCGGCTCGCCGCCGGTGAATCCCAGGCGCCGGTAGCCGTTCTTGTACGCCATGTACATGAACTCGACGGCCTTCTCGAACGGAAGGTCGTTGGGCTCCTTGCGCCATTCGAAATCCTGCGAGCAGAACAGGCATTTCGCCGAGCAGTTGTAGTTGAGCAGGATGTCGAAGCACTTCGTGCCGTCGAAGCTCTCGCGGTCGATCCGCTCGAGCTTGGGAAGCTCCGTCGCGATCCGGGGAGCGTCACCCACCGCAGGCCTCCTTGGCGTAAGCGCGCGCCGCGTCGAGGAACAGGTCCACCTCGGCCTCGGTATTGTAGGCACCCAGCGACGCTCGCGCCGTCGCGTCGACGCCCAGGCGCCGGTGCTGAAGATGCGCGCAATGCTCGCCGACCCGGATCGCGATGAACTTCCCGTTCAGCTCATGATTGAGATAGAGATTGAAATCGACGGGCGAAAAATCGGGATGTGCGGGCGCGAATGAAACGAGGCTGCCCTTCTCGAGGTCCTCGGAGCGCCCGAGGACGCGCACCGCGTCAAGCTTGCGCAGGCCGTCGGCGAGACGCCGGACGAGCCCGCCCACGTGCGCGCGCAGGGCGGCCTCGGGCAGGGACTCCCGAAGCTTGAGCGCCTCGTGCAGGCCGAGAGCCCCGCCGAAATCCTGCACGCCCGCCTCGAAGCGGCCCGGAGCGTCCAGATACACGGGCTCGGGCGCGCTCTTCAGGTCCCAGGCGACGGACTTCACCGTCCCCCCGCCGAGCTTCCAGACCCCGAGGCGGTTCAGTTCCGTTTCGTGGCCCCACAGGACGCCGATGCCGAACGGCCCACCGAGCTTATGGCCGGAGAACGCAACGAAGTCCGCGCCGAGCGTCGACACGTCCTCGCGGTGCGTGCCGAGATACTGCGCGTCATCGACGAAAACCTTGATCCCCTTGCGGCGCGCCAGCTTCGCGGCCTCCGCGACGGGCACGACGCCGCCCATCACGTTCGAGGCGTGAGTGATCGCGAGCAGGGCCGTCTTGTCGTCGAGATGATTGATTAGCCGGTCTAGGTCGAGAACGCCGTTCTCGGTCGGGCAGATGACGAGTTCGATCTCTCCCCGACGCGCTTTTTCGATGAACGGCAAGGCGACGGCGTTGTGTTCAAGGTCGGTCATAACGACCTTACGCCGTTCGGCGTCAAACGGAAAGCCGCCGCAGACGATGTTCGCCGCCTCCGTCGTGCCGGAGGTGAAAACGATCTCGTTGGGCGACTCCGCATTCAGGAAGCGGGCGGCCGCGCGCCTCGCGTCCTGAAACCAGTCCTCGACCTGCTGGCTGAGCAGGTGCGTCGAGCGCTTGCCGCCGCACCCGCCCCAGTTCGCGTAGAAATCCGCGAGGCGCTCGGCGACGCGCGCGGGCTTCAGCGCGGTGCAGGCGCTGTCGAGATACACCAGGCGCTTGCCGTTCACCTCCCGTCCGAGAGCCGGGTAAAGGGCGCGAAGCGCCGGCACGTCGAGCGCGGGGGCCTCGATCGGGGTCAAGGTTTGACCGCCCTGATTAGCGGCATCGGCTTCAGCTCGCCGTAGATCTCGAGATAGTCGCGGCGCGGGCCCGGGCAGGCTTCGCGCATGACGCAGCCGTCGCAGTCGGCGATCTGCTGCTTCTCGGCCAGGTGCGCGCCGGGCTTGTGCTCGCGCATCTTGTGGTAGTCGGCGTGATGGTCCTTGTAATCGATGACGAAGCAGACCGGGATGTGGTCCACGTCGAAGTCCACGCCGTTCTCGCGGCAGGCCTTGAACGCGGCGTTGAGGAACGGCGCGGCCTCCTCGAAGCGGGGCATGACGAGCTCGTTGCCCTTGGCCCGGCCCATGCCCTTGCAGTAGCT
>CAZIBN010000142.1:0-4129 GCA_964537395.1 uncultured Elusimicrobia bacterium | reverse complement strand
CGAGGAGTCGCTTCATGCCCCAATCCTACCAACGGTCCTCGACGGCGGCCTAGGGTAAAAGGGCCCGAACGGGTCTAGACCTTGGACCTAGACCGCCCCACGGTCACGTGGCCTTGGACGCGTCTCCAAAAATCTTTGTACGTTGTCTACGTCAATGATAAATAAGCGCTCCGCCGGGCCTCTTGCCGCGCTCCTGCTCGCCCTCGCGGCGGCCGCGTCCGCGGCCCCGTCCGCCGGGAAGGCGGCCGAGGGCACCGTCCTGTCCGTCATGGCGTCGACCCAGCTTCACTTCGGCAAGCTCGCCATCGGAGCACTGTCCACGGAATTCGGCTCGTTTCTCGATGAGAAGCGGGTCCGCCGGGAAGGCCTCTACGCCCATCTTGAGATCGCCGTCAAAGGGGACGAATCCCAGTTTCAGCAGGTGAAGGCCCGCGAGGGCCAGACCCTCGAAGTGGCCGGCTATCGCATCTTCGTCGAGAAAATCGCTCCCGGGGCGCGAGGGAGCGCCGTTCTTCGCCTCTGGGCGCCCCCCGAGCCGGTCAAGCCCGCCAAGCGGTGGCCTTTCACCTGGTTTAATTTCGGCCGGGATTGACGCAACGCCGCTGCGGCGGCTCTTAGGCGGAGTGCGGGCGGGCCTGCGGCCGCAGGCTACGGTCCGGTGAAGGAGACCTGTGTCTTCGCCGGGTCGGTTGCGCGGCCGACGATGGTGTAGCCGGTCGGCGCGAGCGTGATGCGCAGGTCTTGGAAGAGAACATTCGTGCCCTTGAGGAACGCCTCCGGCTCGTCGCTGACCGTGGCCAGCTCCGGCAAGGTCCCGGCGTAGCGGCCGTGGCGCTTGAAATGAATCCTCTCCAGCATCTTTATTTCCGTGAGGCCCGCGCTTGAGAAGCTCTCATGGTCCGCTTTGAGGCGACGCACGCTCACGACGTTGTTCCAGTACCAGGCGCCGCTCAGCACGGCCAGGCAGGCGCAGGCCGCGACCCGAAGGATCGCCGTGCGCGCCGTCGAGGGGGGCGCATCGGAGATTACCCGGCTGTCGACCGCCAGGTCATGCCAGGCTCGGCTCTTGGAATCTAACAGCGCCCAGATGAAGCCCAGGTTGAAGATCGAGCTCGCGAGATACAGGGCGGAGCGGACGGCCGCTTTACCCAGGCTCAGCGGTTGGCCGTCGGCGCCGACCACGCGGATGCCGGCCAGCGCCTTGCCCGCCGACCGGCGGCCTTCGCACGCGAAAAACGCCTGGTAGACCAGGAACAGCGCGACCCACAGCGCCGTCCACACCTGCGCGTGAGGGTTCATGCTCAGAGGGTCAGCCGGGAAGAACAGCTTGATGGTCAGGAAATAGCCCGCCGCCGCCAAGGCCAGGTCCACGCCATACGCCGTCAGCCGCGCTCCGAAGTCCGCCAAATTCTCGTTCGTCGTGTTAGGTTCCATCTCGTTCCTCATTTCCCGTCTTTACGGTAGGTGTCCAACACATCCTCTATGGCGGCATCTTCCTCAGGGGTGAGATCGCCGGGCTTGACGGACGACAGCTTGTAGCCCGCAACATTGAAGCGCTTCTGTTGGCCGCCGTCCCTATTCACATAGATTGTGCCCGCGCCATTGCTCACGATTGGCTGCAGCTGGAAGGGCCGATCCGCAATCATCGAGGACTCAGCCGCGTCTTTCTCCATGCGCTCTTGCATAGTCCCTGCCTTCATATTTTTAACGCGCAGGATGGAGCTTTTAGCCGCGTCCTTTCTGGCGGCATAATCGCTGGCCTCTTCCGCGGAGGGCGGGCTGATCGCGCCGCCGAGTGGCTTTATCGCCGAGTTCTTGACCGCGCCGACGGCGGTGCCGGGCGACGACTCATTCGGATCGCCGCCATGACCGATCTCCGCCCGGTCCACCAAATCCGCGCCGCGCGGTCGCGGGATTTTCTTCACCGGCTCGGCGGGGGCGCCGCCGTCCGAACGACCGGCTCCCGGCGCGGCGCTTGGTACGCCGGCGGGCGCGTTCGGGGTGCCGTCCCGTCTTTCGGGGTCGAATCCTCCGCCCATCGGCGCGTTGGCGCGCGCCCGGGCGGCGGCGGCATCCTTGGCGATTTTCTCACGCACCGCTTCGGGTATGGAGGAGCCTCCCAGCGAAGTCGCGCCCGCCTTCTCTCCCTCCGCGACGCGCTTTTGGATGTCCTTCAGGCGGGCATCCAGTTTTTCCGCGCGCGGTCTCAGCGATTCGGGACCGTCCCCTCCGCCGTTGAGCCCGCTCAGAGCCGCCTTGAATGCGATCAAGGTCTTGCTCCGGTCACCCATCAGCGCGTCGACGGCCCGCTCCTTCTCGGTTAATGCCTGCGAAGGCGAGCGATCCTCTTCCGGCAAGAGGGGCTGCACTTTTTCATCGATCAGTTTGCGAAGCTCGGCCAAGCCACCGTAAATCTCATCCTTGATCTTGCCGGCGTCGAGGCGGCAGGCCGCCGGAAGAGTGCTCGAGTCCTTGAGCGGCCAGAGGAGCTCGTCCGTCGACGAGGTCAGCCCGTTCAGCATCTCGTTGAGTTTTGGAAGCTTGGAATTAACCGTCTCGGGCGGCTGGCTTTCCGCCAAGTTCTTCATAACGCTGAATTTTTTGTACAGCGCCGGGTCGCAATCGCGCATCGCCTCGAAGTCGGGAGCCGCGACGGCGGGCGCGGCTAGGGCGGCGGAGGCGAGGAGGGCGAGGATCGCGCGGGAAACCGGGAGCTGGGGGGGATTCATCCTAAATCTCTTGCAACGGAAGGCCTGGTCTAAGCGTAAGCCTGGATGTCGGTTTTGTCAATGGAGTTATTTCGCGCCCTAAGGCCTCTTTTGCCGGAGGAGGGAGGCGCGCGCGCCCTCGGACGCCGGGCCAGATGCCGCGTTGTGATTTCGGGCTAAAGATCTACGGCTTTCGTTCGGCCCAATGCTTGAGCATCCTGTTGAATAGGGCCTGGCGGTTGATATCGAAGGGCGGATCGTCGAGATCTTTCGTGGTGGTGCTGCCGTCGCGCTCATCCTGGGTCGTATATTCGTGGATTATCGTTGGATGGCCTGAACCGTTTGTATTGAAAACCGTAGAGAAGGTGTACCCCGTCGACGCATATGATTCCGTATAGATGAGCTGCGCATTAACCCACTTCTTGCCCGAGGTGTCGCGCTCGGCGAGAGCGATGCTGGTGTGCAGGCCAATGCTATCTGGAGGTGCATCGGAGTCGTGGATCGAATAGAGAGCTAGTCCCGTGGCAGTATTGACCTCCTTCTTGCCCTGGCTCCGCACATTGGCGATCAGCTTCTGCCAAGCGATGTCGTGAGCGCTGGGAGTCTTGGCCTCGCTCTTCGGCTTGACCTTCGCAGCATGGGGGGTGGGGCTTGCCCCGGATGCGACGGTGGAGGAAGAGGCGGTTTGGGCGGCGGCTCGGATGAAGAGAGTTGCGACGATGGCGGCGCTTAACCCGGCCCGATGGAACGAGGAGGTCATCATGCCCTCATCCTAGATTGTTCCCGATTGGGAATCAAGCGGGGGGGTTACTGTAACAGCGAGGTCAGGGCTTGGCCGAGCGCCGGGTGGCGGAACTTGTAGCCGCGCTCGAGAAGCTTCTTCGGCGTCGCGCGTTGGCCTTTGAGGAGGAGCGACGACATCTCGCCGAGCGCGAGTCGCAACGCGAACGCCGGAGCCGGGAGGAAGGCCGGGCGATGGAGCGCGCGGCCGAGGGCCTTGGTGAACTCGGCGTTCGTTTTCGCGCCGGGTGCGGTGACGTTCATGGGGCCGGCGAGCTTCGCGTCGTCGATGGCGAAGAGGATCGCGCCGACGGCGTCGTCGAGGTGGATCCACGGGAACGGCTGGCGTCCCGAGCCGAGAGGCCCGCCGAGGCCGAGCTTGAACGGGGGCAGCATCTTGGCGAGAGCTCCGCCCTCCTTGCCGAGGACCACGCCGAAGCGCGCCATCACGACGCGTACCTCGAGCTTCTCCGCGGCGCGGGCCTCGCGCTCCCACTGGCCGCAGAGTGCGGCGAGAAAGTCCGAGCCCTGCGGCGCGTCCTCGCCGCATTCGCCCGCGGGCTCTTCGCCGTAATAGCCGACGGCGGAGGCGTTGACCAGGACGACGGGGCGTTCGCTCGCCGCCGAGATCGCGGCGACGA
>CAZIBN010000141.1:0-4186 GCA_964537395.1 uncultured Elusimicrobia bacterium | reverse complement strand
CGATCCGCGTCATGCCGGCTTGGCGCTGGGCGCTCAACGACGCGTCGCGAGGAAGCTGATGGCGGTCATTTCTCGTCGGCCTCTTGCACGCGCTCCGTGGTCGCGATCGCGTACACCTTCCCGGCCTCGTCGAGCAAAGCGGTGGAGATGATAATGACCTTTATGGCCGCTCCCCGCTTGGTGAGGCGCTGGGTGGGGTACGCCTCCAGGATCTTCGCCCGGCTCAGCTGGATCAGCCTGTCCAGCGCGCGCTTGCGCTGGTCCGCCGGAATCCGGTCGCGGACATTCAGCTTTAGCGCCTCGGCCTCGCTCCAGCCATACAGCCGCGTTGCCCCCGGGTTCCAGGCCAAGGTGCGGCCCTCCAGGTCCTGGACGGTGATGGCATCGTGGGCGTCGCGCACGACCACCGCCATGCGCAGAAGGTCATTGGCTTTGCGCAGATCCTCCCGAATGCGCACCATCTCGGTGATGTCCGAGAAGGTGATGACCGCGCCCTCGATGACATTGGCGAGCGTGCGGTAGGGCTGGATGCGCATCGCGTAGCACTTGCCGTCCAGGGTGCGCACCTCGGCCGCCTTGGGCTCGAGGGTGGAGAGCACCGCCGCGGTGTCCGCGACCAGGCGGTCATAGCCCACCAGGTTCGAGACGATGTGCGCCACGGGCCTGCCCACATCGCCCGGGATGAGGTTGATGATCGCGCGGGCCGCCGAGGTGAAGCGGAGTAAGCGCAGCTGATGGTCCACATACACCGTGCCGATGCCGGTGCCGGCCACGAGGTTGATCATGTCGTTGTTGGTCTGGGTCAGGTCGTCCACCTTGGTCTGCAGCTCGGCGTTGACCGTGGCCAGCTCCTCGTTGACGGACTGGAGCTCTTCCTTGGAGGTCTCCAGCTCCTCGTTGGTGGACTGAAGCTCCTCGTTGACCGACTGCATCTCCTCGTTGGCGCTTTTGAGCTCCTCGGACGAGCTCTCCAGCTCCTCGCGCGCGCTCTGGAGGTATTCCTCCTTGGCCCGCAGCTCCTTGCGCAGCGCCTCGATGCGCGCAGAATCGCCCTTGCCCGCGCGCTGCGGCGCGGCGGGCGGCGTCGCCGCAGAGGGGGCGGCTTCCCTAAGGATGACCAGATACAACGGCGACTCGATCGTCGCCCCCGCGCCGGCCGTCACCGGGCGGACGGCCAGGTCGACCATGGTGAAGTGGCCGTTGGTCTTGACCCGCAGGCCGGGGCTTTGCACGGCGTCCTTGGTGCCCGCGGCCTTGCGCAAGGTCAGGGCCAGCTCGTCGTGCAGGCCTTCGCGGGCCATCTTGAGGATGTTGCTGATGCCCGCCTCGCCCGCGGCCGGCTCCAGGAACAATCCGGTGCGGCCGTGCAGGTAGAGGATGTCGCCCTTCTCGTTGACCAAGGCCGCGGCCGCGACGACCTGCGACAGCAGGGCCTGCTCGGTCAGCTCGCGCAGGGGCAGCTTCGCCGGGAAGGCCGTCGTCTTGGAGGCGCTCTCCGGGAGCGCTTCTTCGAGCGCGGTCGCGGGCGGCAGGAAGCGCCCCAGGGCCGCGCGCTGTGGGCCGCGGGCGTCGGCCTTGCGCTGATACAGCTTGGACTTGCGGTCCGATGAGGAGAACAAGGCGTCGAACTCGCCCACGCCTTCGGAGGTGCCCAGGAACAGGAAGCCGCCCGGGTTAAGGGCGTAGTGGAACTGGGGGATGATCCTCCTCTGGAGCTCCGTGCCCAGATAGATCATGAGGTTGCGGCAGACGAGCAGGTCGAGCTTGGAGAAGGGCGGGTCTTTGATCAGGCTATGCTCGGAGAAGATCATCATGTCCCGGATGCTTTTATGGACGCGGTAGCCGCCGTCGGGCATGGCCGTGAAGAACCGCGCCAGGCGCTCCGGGGAGACATCAGCGGAGATGGCGGCTGAATAGAGGCCGGCCCGGGCCGCATTGATGGCGCGGCTGTCGATGTCGGTGGCAAATATCTGCACCGTGAAGCTTTGCTTGAGGGCCTCCATGCGCTCGGCCAGGAGGATGGCGAGGCTGTAGGCCTCCTCGCCGGTGGAGCAGCCCGAGCACCAGACGCGGACCGCGGCGTCGGCGCGCTTGCCCGCGAAGAGCTTGGAGATGGCGCGCTCCTCCAGGGCCTTGAAGGCCTCCGGGTCGCGGAAGAAATTGGTCACGCCGATGAGCATGTCGTTAAACAGTGCTGTCACCTCGGCCGGCGTGCGCTGCAGGAGCTTGACATAGCCGTCGAGGGACTCCACCTGATGGACCGCCATGCGCCGCTCGATGCGGCGGTGGATGGTGCTGGGCTTATAGAGGGAGAAGTCGTGGCCGGTCTGGGCGCGCAGGAGGATGAAGATCTTCTTGAGCGCGTTCTCGGCCAGGGGCGGCGCGACGGCGGCGGGCCGGCTTGGCCGGCCGAAGGCGTGGTGGGCGTAGGCGCGCAGCTGCGCGCCCATCTTGGCCGGCGGCAGGTCGTAGTCCACGAGGCCAGTGGCCAGCGCGCTGCGGGGCATGCCGTCGTACTCGGCGGAGCCCGGGCTCTGGGCCATGGCCATGCCGCCCTCGCCCTTGACGGCGCGCACGCCCAAGGTGCCGTCGCTGCCGGTGCCCGAGAGCACGACGGCGATGGCCCGCTCATGCAGATTGGCGGCCAGCGAGCGGAAGAAGAAGTCGATGGGCATGCGATGGCCGCGCGCGGAGGCGGGCTCAAGCAGATGCAGAGCGCCATTGAGATAGGCCATGTCGCGGCCCGGCGGGATGATGTAGACGCAGTCGGGCCGCACCGCCACGCCGTCTTTGACCTCGAGGACCGGCATGGCGGTGTAGCGCCCGATGATCTCGGCTAAGATGCTCTTGTGGGCGGGGTCTAAGTGCTGCACCAGCACGAAGGCCATGCCGGGCGCTTTGGGCAGGGCGGAGAAGAACGCCTCGAAGGCCGCCAGGCCGCCGGCGGACGCGCCCACGCCCACGATGGGAAACCCGGCCGCGGGCGCAACGACCGGCCTTCGAGCGACCGGCTTCTTCGCCTTTGCCCTGACTTTTACCGGTAACCGAGCGGCTTTGGTGTTTGCTTTCTTCACGATGAGCTCTGAGGAAGCTACAGGGTAGCATCTAAGAACGAATTTCTGTAACTAATAAAGCATGAAAATTGGCCCACCTCTGCCGGCGGACGCCTCCATGGGCGCAGGATAGCCCCTATTCGCGATCCGCTCCGCAGTCCGGGCGAGGGCCTGGGTCACCCCGCTCCGAAAAAGACGGCCGCGATCGCGCGAAAGCGCTTTCGCGGCCGTTCTATTTCTGACGGATGCTTTGCGAGCTTGATTTTGGGGCCGATGCCTGTTAAACTGACTTTATGACCGCCTTACAAGCTACGGCTGAAGTGTTTTGGACTGCCTTCAAGTCGCTCCCTAGAGGCGCGCGAGAGAACTTCCTGGACCGGCTTCTGGTTGACCGTGGGATGCGGCGCGATCTCGAGGATCGTCTGGATAACCAGGCTGTGGACCGCGCGTTGAAGGAGCACGGCCGTATCTCCTGGGAGACGCTGAGGAAAGGCCGGACGACTTAGCGCCCGTGGCTTATAGGATCGAGTTCGCCCCCTCTGCCGCGCGCGCCTTCAAGAAACTCGACGGTCCCGTCCAGAATCGCCTCGCGCCCAAAATAGACGCGCTGGCCGCCGATCCTCGGCCTCATGGAGCGGAGAAACTGGCTGGCCGAGAAAATCGCTACCGCATCAGAGTCGGCGATTACCGGATCATTTATATCATCGACGATGGCGGGCGGGTTATCGTCATCGCCGTGATAGGTCATCGGCGCGAAGTCTATCGCTGAACTTCGTCCGAGTAATCGCAGCTGGCGGACTGAGCTGCGGCGATAGATAATGACTCGTTCCGGAACGAGTGATTATCTACAAGAATAGATCACGGGAATGCTGCCAGCGCGTCCAGCTGAAGTGCCGACGAGATGAACGGCATTTGCCCCCAACGGCTTGCCGGCCCCGTGGGGCCCACGACAAGTCGGGAAGACATTCCCCTCAGGCCTGAGGACATGCACTCACGAAAGTCCGGCTTGGCGAAATACTCGGCGGACGGATCGGTATATCTCGTCGAATTTCGGCAGACTGGCCATTTGGGCCGAGAGACGAGTGTCCCAGAGCTTCTTGAGACGAGCCTCCTTGGCCGACAACTCCTCGCGC
>CAZIBN010000140.1:1672-4265 GCA_964537395.1 uncultured Elusimicrobia bacterium | reverse complement strand
CCCCGAGCGCATCGACCCGCCCTGCCCTCACCACGCCGCGCCCTCGCGCCAGGGACCCTTCTGCGGCGGCTGCGACTGGCAGCACCTCGCCTACGAGAGCCAGCTCAAGCACAAGCGCGAGGTCGTCGTCGACTGCGTGAGCCGCATCGGCAAGTTCGCCGACGCCGACAAGCTCGTCCTCCCGACCTTGCGCGCGCCCAAGCCCTTCGGCTACCGCAACAAGGTCCAGATCCCCTTCATGGCCGGCACGCACGGCCCGCGCATGGGCTTCTTCTCCGCCGGCTCGCGCGAGATCGTGGACATGAAGGAGTGCCCGATCCAGCCGGACCTGTCGGTGCGCATCGCCTTCAAGGTCAAGGCCATGGCCATCGAGCGGGCGTGGACCTTCTACGACGGCAAGACCGGCCGCGGCTGGCTGCGCCACCTCTACATCCGCACGAACGCCGAAGGGCAGGCGCTCGTCGCCCTCGTCACGACGCACCAGGAATTCTCCGACCGCGAGGTGTTCGCCGCCGAGCTGCGCGCCAACTTCCCCGAGATCGTCGGCATCCACCAGAACATCCAGCCCGAGCGCACCTCCGTCGTCCTCGGCCCCGTCTGGCGCCGCCTCTGGGGCCAGCGCGAGCTCGAGGAGACGCTCGGACGCTTTCACTTCTCGGCTTCGCCGGGAGCCTTCCTCCAGGTCAACACGCCGGCCGCCGAGGTCCTTTATAACGCCGCCAAGGATGCCGTCAAGGAAGGCGGCAAGAAGTTCCCCATGGGCCTCGACCTCTACTGCGGCGTCGGCACGCTCACGCTCTGGCTCGCCGACGTCTTCCCGCGCATCACCGGCGTCGAGGAGAACAAGGACGCGATCAGCGACGCCTACACCAACGCCGAGCGCAACCGCGTGCGCAACGCGCGCTTCAAGGCGGGCCGGGCCGAGTCCGTCCTGCCCAAGCTCGCCAACGAGCTTCCCGACAACACCTGCGCCGTCGTGGACCCGCCCCGCGTCGGGCTCTCCCAGCCCGTGCGCCGCTTTCTCACCGACAAGAAGATCAAGCGCCTCGTCTATGTCTCCTGCGATCCCGCGACCTTCGCCCGCGACGCCGGATTCCTGTCGCACTCCGGCTATATCCTGCGCCGGGTCCAGCCCGTCGATCTCTTTCCGCAGACCAGCCATGTCGAGCTCGTCGGCTTGATGGATAGGAAGTAGGCCTCAACTGTAAACTAGGCCTTTAGGCCTAGACGCAATAGGGCAAAAAGGCCTTGCGCTTTAGCGGTTTTGGGCGTATATATCGGTTGGCGTTCCCTTATAGACCGGAAAACTGAGGACCCCTATGAAAATCCCTCGCCTCGCTCTCCTCGTCCTGTGGGCTCTGCTCGCGCCTTCCTTCGCGGCGGCCACTGAACCGGACTGGAATGACATGGTCCAGGCGGGCGAAACCTGGACGGCCATCAAGTTTAATGAAGGAGCAACGCCAAAACGCTACTGGTTCCGCTCCGCGGCCAAGGGCGCGAACATCCCCCTGTATATATTGACGCCTCCGGCAAAGAAGAACGCCGACGTCAAGGAGAGCGAGTATTACACATCCACCATCTCGGGATACGTTTTAAAAATCACCCCCTCGCCCAGCGCCTATAGCCCCAGCTATATCTCGCCCCCCGCCTATAGCCCCAGCTATAGCATCAGCCGATCCGGCGGCACCGGTCCGGAGTTCCCAGGCATGCTGGACGGCAGCCTCTGGGCCGGGAATATCGCGCCCAAGCCGACTGCCGGAAGCGGCCGCGCGTCCCCCTATCCGAGAGGAATCACCGTCGTGGTGACCTCACCCAACGGCGCCACGGAGAAGCTCGATCCGACACCGATCAGCGTCTTCACGCCGGGCCTCGACGCGGTGAAATGGGATGAATATTACTTCGTGCGCCCGGTCAAAGATGCGTGGTACAATTTTGACGGCGATTACCGAAACGCCAAGCTGAGCTACGGTGAGATGCACGCCCGCGTCCTCCCCTTCGAGTATCTCCTCACGCCCACGGGCGAATCCACCTGCTTCGTCCGGCCGGAGGGTTGCGCTGACCCGAAGAATGCCAAATTCGCGCCATACATCAAGGCCGCCTCCCAAGCTGCTTTAGGGAACCTTATTTTCGTCAAACCGCTCGCCATCGAGGGCCACAAGCATCACGCCGAAGTGGCGCTGAAGTTCAAGACCGAGCTTGAAAATGGCGCTCCTGATAAGTTTTCCGTACCCGAGAACACCCTGTTGGAGCGACTGCTTGTTAACAACAACATGCGGGACGCCTTCCTAACGCAAGAGAGCACCACCAAGCCCGAGGAGAAGCCCTTGTTCGTCAAGAAGTGGCGCGGCTACCTCAAAGCGGAAATCGATGCCTATCTCGCGGACTCCGCCAAAGCCGGAGATAAGCCGGTCGACCAAAAAGTCGTTCTCGCGGCCATGAGCGATCGCATCAAGGCGGCCGCCGCCCTGCCTCTCGGTAAGACGCCCGCGTCCAGCAAGCCCACGGACAAGCCCACGGACAAGCCCACGGACAAGCCCACGGACAAGCCGGCGGACAAGCCGGCGGACAAGCCGGCGCGCTCGCTCGTGAAAAA
>CAZIBN010000140.1:0-1572 GCA_964537395.1 uncultured Elusimicrobia bacterium | reverse complement strand
CGGACAAGCCGGCGGACAAGCCGGCGGACAAGCCGGCGCGCTCGCTCGTGAAAAAGGACGAAGCGAAAGCCTGGAACGGCACCGTCACGGCCATTGGGGACTGGTTCAAGATCACGACCAAGACTATGCCGGTCCAGGGCGCGCCGGCCATCTCGCCGCTGGAGTTCTATTGCTACCACAAGGGGATCAAGGCCAAAGACAACCTCAAGTCGCACGTTGACCATTGGAAGCGCATCGTCGAATGCGCCGACTGGTCCGCCCCCGCGGGCGACGCAATAGCGGGTGAGGGGCCCGCTCGGCACAAGGTCCGCAACGCCAAGAACAAGTTCAACGTGGCCGTGGCGGTCGCGGGTGGGGATCTCCAGGTCGTCAGCGACGTCGGCGTCGTCAGCGAGGCCGGCGGGACCGTGACGGAAGTGAAACGAATGACCGAGAAGGACCTCGGCGCAAACCTCGTCAAGGTGACGTTCGCGCCGGCCGCAGAGACCCAGGGCACGATTCTGCTGAGCACCAAGGAGCAGACGTGGCTCGATAAGATCGAGTTCGACGGATATAACAAGAAGCCGTTCCCCACGGAGCCCGCCGCGCTCAAGGCACACCTGGAAAAATATCGCGCCGCCATCATCGTCAATCTCGACGATCTGACCGAACAGATCACGGCTTACAAAGCCGCGATCGATCCCAAGGCCAAGGCCGATACAAAAGCGATCGACGCGACGTTGCCCCCCGTCTGGGGGACCGCGGATAACAAAGTCATCGTCGAACCTTTCGGCGAGCTCAAGGACGTCCAGCTATCGAAAGCCGAATACGAGGCGTTGGAGAAATTGGCCGCTCCCGCCGCTGATCCGAAGGGAGTGACCCCGCAGAAAATCTACATCAACGGTCGAAGCTTCGCCGCCGGCCGGAAATCGGAGGGGGCTACTTTCTCCTCCGACGTATACGATCCGATCGTCCTGCACCGAACCGTGAAGGTCGCGCGCGCGGCCCTGGGCACGCCCGCCCCGGGCACCGTCAAGCCCCCGACCGGGGGAACGAAGCCGGAAGACGCTCCCGCGATCGTCAAGCTCCTGAACGGGGATGAGCTAAAGCTTCTGACCCCGAAGGAACTCGACGACTACCTGACGATCGCCAAATCGGCGAAGGGGAAGGTCGACGACACGAGCCTTCAGAACTTGACCAAGGAACTGCGCGCCCGAATCCTGACCGACAAGCGTGCGGATAAGGAAAACGCATACAAAATTCCGGCCGACTTAACGGCGTTCAACAATGCTCCGAAGTGGCACCAGGAAATATTCTGCAGCCCTAAAAAGGTCGGCGCGCAGGTCGTAGCCTCGACCGAAAAGCGCGGCGCAGAGATCGCTCCCAAGGGCGCGGCACTGCCCGAACTGGAGCAGCTCGCCGCTGACGGAGTGGCGATCCAGCAGCAGGCCGCGGCCCAAGCCTCCGCGCCCGCAGAGCCGTGGGCCACGGGTGCCTGCGCCGGGCTGGCGCCCACCAGGACCCCGGTCACCGGAGGCAAGGTCGACAACGGCACCACCAAAGGCATCGGCAACATAAAGAAGGGTACCGGCG
>CAZIBN010000139.1:0-4310 GCA_964537395.1 uncultured Elusimicrobia bacterium | reverse complement strand
TGGCTGAACACCGAGTACGGCTTTCCTGCTCCCGTTCGCAGCGTGCCCGGAGGCAACAGCGTCTCGCCTTCGTACAGCTCGAGCTTCGCGCCGAGCGCTTCGCGTATGCGCCGGTCACGTTCGCGCGCGAACGGTTCGACCCACCGCTGCGCGAGCACGCGATCGACTTTCCACTCGCGCACGAGACGCGGGACAACCTCCACGCTCTTGCCTGAGACGACGATCAGGCGCGAGCCACGTTCTGCGAGCGCCGCTTCGAGGGCGCTGAGCGAGTCGAGCAGGAACTGCATTCGGTGCGGCAGCTCGCGCGCGCGCGCTGCCGCAAAGAAATAAGGGTCGAGCACGAACAGCGGGATGACCTCTCCGGCGTCCACCGCATGCCGGAGCGGCGCATGGTCCGAGATGCGCAGGTCCTTGCCGCGAAACCAGACGATGTTCCTGGTGCTCACTGCGGATTCACCGAGAGCCCGCGAGGCCTGGGGTTGATCTCGCACGCGCCATCCTCACAACGGCCGGTGAGCCGGAGCCGATTCTTGGCGAACACGCGATAGGCGAGGTCGAGCAGCTGCCTGACGCCGGGCAGCCGGGTCAACGCCACCAGCCGCCCGAAGCCGACCGCGGCATAGAGACGCCGGAACACCTCGACGCCTTCCACAAGCGTACCGTCGGGAAGGCGTCCGTGGATCCGGTCCATCAGCGCCTTCCAGGTCAGGCCGAGCGAGGCGGCATCGAAGCCATCGGCGGCGATATCGACGAAGCGGATGCGCTGGCTCCGATCGCGGCCCCGAAGCATCCGGATCTCGCGCATGCAGAGTGGGCACGCGCCATCGTAGAAGACCTCGATGTCGAAGTCGGCCACCGCCTGGCCTGGGACGTTCGCCAGCCCTTGGGCCTCCTGATCATGCGACGTCAGCATAGTTCGGCTCCTTGTGTGCGGCGGGCTGGCCCGCGCTGTTGCAGTCGAGCAGGCGCACAATCGCATCGCGCCTGAAGTCGAAGATGCGCTCGAGGGTGCGCCGGACGAAGAGCACGTGCGCCACCGTGCCGATGGGGCCAAGTGGCTCGGAGTAGTCCACGACATCCCGCATCAGCGTCGAGGCTCCGTGGTCCTCGAACTCGTGCGCGTGGCGCCAGAGGGCGTAGGGGCCGGACTCTTGCTCGTCGACGAAGCGCTCCTGTAGCCGCCACTCGGTGATGCGGGAGCGCCACCGCACCGGAAGGCCAAACAAGGACAGCTGGTAGTCGAGCTGGACTCCGGCGCACAACTCGATGGGCATCGGAGTGAGAATGCGAAAGTGGAGAAAGGGCGGCGTCAACGCGTCCAGATTCGACGCGTCGGAGAAGAAGGAGAAGACCTCCGGCCGCGGCCTGGCCACAAGCTGGGTGCGACGGAGTTGGCGAAGGCGCCCCATGCTTACCTCAAGCCGCCGTCCGCTGGGGAGCCGCCATCAACGCCGCGAGCGCGCCGGCGAGCTCTGTGTGTTTGAACGCATAGCCGGTGCGTTCGGCGACGCGCGGCAGCACCCGCTGGGAGGCCATCAAGATCTGGCTCATTTCGCCGAACGCGATGCGCAGCGCGGTACTTGGAACGGGAAGGAATGCGGGCCGGTGGACGGCATGCCCAAGCGCCTTCGTGAACTCGGCGTTGGTCAACGGATGCGGCGACACCGCGTTGATAGCACCGCGGACAGCCGAGGTTCGGCTGGCGTGCAGTAGCACTCCGACGACGTCGTCGATGTGGATCCAGGGCATCCATTGTTTGCCGTTGCCGAGCCGACCTCCCGCTCCCATCTTGAAAGGCGTCAGCATGCGAGCCAGCGCTCCACCGCCTCGGGCGAGGACGATACCGATACGCACGCACACCACGCGAACGCCGAGCGACTCCGCGGCCAGCGCCTCGCGCTCCCACTCGGTGCAGACCTCGGCGAGGAAGCCGCGCCCCGCCGGTGATGACTCGTCGAGCTCCTCGTCGCCGCGGTCGCCGTAGTACCCGACCGCAGAGGCGGAGACGAGAACCTCTGGCTTTCGGTCGAGTGCGCGGAGGCCAGCGACCAGGTTTCGCGTACCGACGACCCGGCTGTCGTGGATGCGTCGCTTCTTGTCCTCCGTCCAGCGACCCTCGGCAACAGGCTCGCCGGCCAGGTGGAAGATCGCCTCCACTCCTTGCAGGGCCTCGAGCGGCGCGGCCTCTGTAGCCGGATCCCAGTGAACGGCACGCGCTCCGCCCAGCTTGTGGGCGGCTTTCGCCGAATCGCGGCTTAAGACGACGGCATCTGACAGGTTTGCGAGCAGCTCGCTGCCGAGAAGGCCCGTCCCTCCGGTTATTAGCGTCTTCATAGCAACCTCTTTCAGGGGCTTGACGTAGTGGTTGATTCGGTCGATTTCAAGTTGCAAAACGACCGAATCGGGCTATCCTTGGCCGAAACGGGCAACAAGTAGGAGCGAGGGCGGCTGAAGATCGCCGACGAGCACGTCGCCTCCGACGCATTAAAGAAAGTTGGCTCGGCGGCCCCGGCCACCGTCAAGCTTTACGCGACCCAGGCCATGGCGGCGCTAAAAGAACGAAGCACGCCAAGCTAGCATATTAATGTCTTTTGGCAGGTGATGGGCTACTTCAAGAAGCTGAGGAGTCCGGTTATGCGAATTCTCAATTTGGTCGGGGCGCTTGTCGCTTCCGGATGCGCCGCCAGCACGACGGAACGGCTGCGCCTGCCGCCCCTTCAGACGGTCGCGCACGTCGACCTCTCGAGCTACGTCGGGACTTGGTACGAGATCGCCAACTTCCCACAGAGCTTCCAACGCGGCTGCACCGCCACGACCGCCAACTACACGGTGCGCGCCGACGGCGACATCGATGTGCTCAACCGCTGCCGCAAAGGCTCGCTCGACGGGACGGAGACGTCGGCGCTCGGACGCGCCCGCGTCGTCGACCGTGCCACGAACGCGAAGCTCGAGGTGAGCTTCTTTCGCCCGTTCTGGGGCGACTACTGGATCATTGACCTCGCCGACGACTACTCGTACGCGGTCGTCGGCCACCCCGGTCGCGACTACCTCTGGATCCTCGCCCGCACGCCGACCATGGCCGAGGCGACCTACCAGAGTCTCATCACCCGCCTACAGGCCAAAGGCTACGAGACCTCCCGGCTGGTACGAACGCTACAGATCGCAGGACCGCCCACCACGGGCGAATCTCCTTCGCGGGAAAGAAGCTGATGGCAGGGCTCCAGCCAGAACGCTCCCTGCTTTTGACCGGCGCGACAGGTTTCGTCGGTGGCGCCGCAAGAACTGCGCTCGCTCGCGAGGGCTGGCACCTACGGTGCCTGACGCGAGACGCAGCGCGGGGAAAAAAGCGCGACCCCACACTGGACTGGGTGCAGGGCGACGTGGCGGATCCGGCCTCGTGTGCTCGGGCGCTCGACGGCTGCCAGGCAGCACTCTATCTCGTGCACGGGATCGGCGAGGGATCAGACTATCACGGGCACGAGGTGATGGCCGCAGCCACCTTCTCAAAGGCGGCGGCCGCAGCCGGCATCGAACGCATCGTGTACCTCGGCGGCGTCGCGCCGGTCGGCACGGGCTCTGATCACCTGCGCAGCCGGCTCGACGTGGGCGAGGCGCTGCGTGCCGGTTCAGTGAAGACGATCGAGCTGCGTGCAAGCATGATCGTCGGGCACGGCAGCCTCAGCTGGCTCATCGTCCGCGACCTGACGGCCCGCTTGCCGTTCATGGTCCTGCCGCGGTGGCTGAAGTCGCGCACTCAGCCGGTCGGGATTGACGATGTCGTCGTCGCGCTGGTGCGGGCGCTCGAGCTGACTCTGGGGGCGAGCGCCTGGTTCGATATCCCTGGACCGGTCACGCTCTCCGGAAAGGAGATCCTGAAGGAGACCGCGGGGGTCATGGGTCTTCGGCACCCGCGCATGATCGAAATACCTCTTCTGTCGCCGCGCTTGTCATCGCATTGGGTTCGCTTCGTCACGCGCGCACAGTGGTCGGTGGCACGTGAAGTCGTGGTCGGCCTGACCGAGGATCTGCTGGCGCGAGACGACCGCTTCTGGGAGCTTATCGGCCATCCACATCGCTGCTCCTTCGCCGAGGCGGCCAAGCGGGCTCTCGATGCCGAGCGCGGCGACCGCCGTGTCCAAGGAGCCTGGGGCGCCATCGAGCGGGCTCGGGGCCTCTCGAAGAGTTCGGCATGAATGGCGACGCGTTGGGAATCCCGACCCTCAAGTCCCGCAGTACGACGCTCGCGTTCGCGCTGGCACGTGCTGGCATCGGCGTACCGCCGGGTTGCCTTTTGGGCGGCGAGCGTG
>CAZIBN010000138.1:0-4320 GCA_964537395.1 uncultured Elusimicrobia bacterium | reverse complement strand
ACAGGTTGTGCGCGCGAACGAAGGCGATCAGCCGGCCGTCCGGACTGAACGTCAGCGCAATCGCAGTGCGCGAGGGTATCGGTAGAACCGCAATTTGCTTCAGCGCTATCGGAAAAGGACCCACCCCTGCTCGCCAAAAGGGACCCACCGCGGGGTGTGCGCGCCGTATAATATCCGCATAGGCGGATGGTGCTCTGATGATCAGGTCGCGGCACAGGGAACAGCCTGGGCTGTAAGGTCCATTACACATTGTACAGATAGTATTGGGATCACCGGACGTGCCGACGTGGCCGGGCTCGCCGTTGACGCCGTCGAGTGGCAAGTCGGCGACGGAAGGTAGAGATGGGTGGCCGCCCAAGAGAAGGGTGAGCGCTGCGGTCTAGCCACCGCAGCGCTCGGTGTCGAAATCGACGCAGAAGTCAGTGGAATCGACGTGGTGAGGGTACTGCGTCGGCTCGGGGAGGACAAGGGGGAGATGGCGGCGAGGCGGCAGAGCCATCGACGCATGGGAAGAGAAGAGGCCGCGGTGCTTTGGGTGCCTGCAGTGCGGACAACTCGTGGTCCTGTGCCGTGACTGCGACCACGGCAACCGGTACTGCGGGTCAGAGTGTGCGGGCGAGGCACGGAAGATATCGGTGCGGATCGCGGGGCGGAAGTATCAGGCCTCGACGGACGGGGCCGAGAAGCACGCGGCGCGGCAAAAGCTCTACCTGGAGAGGCGCAGGAAGAAAGTGACGCAGCAGGGACTATTCATAGCCGAGGAGGCGGGCAACCTGCCCTCTGACACGGCCGCGACCGCGATCGAGGCGGAGCTGGCGTGCGGGAGGGATGAGCCAGATGACCCGGAGAACATGGCGCACGGAGCTTGTCCTGAAGGACAGCCGGATGAAGCTGAATGTGTGGTTGCGGTCGAAGCTGCTGCTGCATGCGGACCTGCCCTACCTGGGGGAGGAGGGGCTGGCGCTGCGGCACATCCTGGAGGGCCTGGCGCTGTGGCAGGGCCAGCCGCTATGCGTTGCATGCGATGTGGATGGGACGGCCGCGGCGGCCGGCGGCACACGCCGCGCCGTACCCGAACTCCTCGTCCCCCAAAGCTCCCTGGTGCGGGCGTGGATCGGCGTGCACGAGACGGCCCCGGCACGCGAACCGCTCGCCCGCGACCATGATCGTCGCGGCGATCTGTGCCGCCCAGGTCCGGTTCGCCGATGAAGCTCGAGCTCCACCAGCTCGAGGAGAAGTACGCCGCAATGCGCGTACATGAGGCGGCGCGCGAGCGCCGACTGGCGACCTCGATCGCCGAGCACGGGCAGCAGACGCCGATCGTGGTCACGCCCGACGGCGAGCGATACATCCTCCTCGACGGCTACGCGCGGGTGCGGGCCTTGCGGGCGCTCGGGCGCGATGAGGCCGAGGCGTTGCTGCTCGCGCTGCCCGAGGCCGAGGCGCTGGTGCTGAGTCATCGGCTCGACAACTCCCGCAGGCGCTCGGCGCTCGAGGAGGGGTGGATGCTGCGCGTGCTGGTCGACGAGCACGGGCTGCGACAAAACGACCTCGCGGGAAAGCTCGATCGCTCGGACAGCTGGGTGAGTCGGCGGCTCGGTCTGGTGCGGATGCTGCCGGCGAGCGTGCAGCGTGCGGTCCAGCTGGGCAGGATCCCGGCCCAGGCGGCGCAGAAGAATCTTGTCCCGTTGGCCCGGGCCAACCCGACGCAGTGTGAGCGGCTGGTGGCGGCCCTTGGACGCCGCGGGACATCGGTGCGCGAACTGGCGCGGATCTACGAGGGATGGCGCCGGGCCGATCCCGCGGGTCGTGAACGCATCGCCGCCGACCCGCGGCTGTTCTTGCAGGCCGAGGCCGCCGCGCGCGAGGCCTCCTCGGCGCCCGAGACGGAGGGCGGCCTGTCCGCCCTGACGGGCGCGCTCGGCGGGATCGCGGCGCAGTGCCGACGCGCATGTCGACAGCTCGAACACGGGCGGCCTGTCCCGAAGAACAGGCGAGAAGAATATGCGCTGAGTAGCGCATGGGCCGGGGCCCGGGCCGCCTTCGCGGCGCTGTGTGCCCATTTTGGCGAGGAGAACATCGACGATGCTGGATCACGAGACGAGGACAGCGGTGCTCAAGCTGCACCGCGAGGGCCATGCGAAGCGGGCGATCGCCAAGGCGATTAAGATCTCCATTAAATCCGTCAAGGCGATCCTCAAGAGCGGCAGCGCAGAGGTCCCGGCGCTGGAGCGGCCGGAGATGCTGGCGCCGGCGCTGGAGACGATCCGGACGTTGCACCTCGCGTGCAAGGGCAACCTGGTGCGCGTCCACGAGGATCTTAACGCGAAGGGCATCGAAACGTCGTACCAGGGCCTGACCGCGTTCTGTCGGCGGCACCAGATCGGCCACACGCCGAAGGTGCCGAGCGGTCAATACCACTTCGAGCCCGGGGAGGAGATGCAACACGACACCTCACCGCACGTCGTCCGCATCGGCGACCGGGAGTGCAAGATTCAGTGCGCCTCGCTGGTGCTCTGTTACTCGCGGATGATCTACGTGCAGGTCTACCGGAACTGGACCCGATTCGAGTGCCGCGTCTTCCTCAGCGAGGCGATCGTCGCGTTCGGCGGCGCGGCGAAGCGGTGCATGCTCGACAACTCGTCCGTCATCATCGCCCGCGGAACCGGCGCGAACGCGGTGCCGGCCGACGCCATGAAGGCGTTCGGTGACCGCTTCGGCTTTCAATTTGCCGCCCACGAGCTGGGCGACGCCAACCGCTCGGCGCGGGTCGAGCGGCCCTTCGACTACATCGAGAAGAACTTCTACCCCGGCCGCACCTTCGTCGACGAGGAGGACCTCAACAGCCAGCTGATCGCGTGGTGCGACCGCGCCAATCGCCGGCCGCGGCGCAGCCTGCCGAGCCCAGCGATCGAGCTGTTGGTGGCGGAGCGGCCGGCGCTGCGGCCCCTGCCGATCTTTGTCCCCGAGGTCTACGACGTGCACACGCGCCGCATCGACGTCGAGGGCAATGTCAACGTGCATCAAAACCGCTACTCGGTCCGGGGCGCGGCGATCGGTCGCCAGGTCGAGGTCCGCGAGACCGCCAGGCGCATCAAGATCTACGACGGCCATCGTCTGATCGCCGAGCACGACCGCATCACGCCCGGCGAGGGCACACGCAGCACGCTCCCCGAGCATCGCATCGACCGCAAACCACGCGCCGCCACGGTGCCGCACAGCGCTGAGGAGCAGCTCCTGCGCGCCCAGGGCCCGTGCCTCGACCAGCTGTGCGACCAGCTGCGCCAGCGCCACGGTGGCGGCGCCGTGCGGGCCATCCGTCGCCTGCACCGGCTCTACCTCGATTACCCGACCGAGTCGCTGCTCAAGGCCGCCGGGACCGCCGTGGCCTACGGCCTCCTGGACCTCGGGCGCCTCGAGACGATGGTCCTGCGGGCCGTCGCCGGCGACTTCTTTCGACTCCCGATCACCGCCCCTCACGAGGAGAAACCAAGTGACCAAAAAGACCGACAAGAACCCCAGCCCCGAGACGAACCCTCCGAACCGGACGGCGACGCCGGTGTCGTCCACATCGAGCCCGAGCCCGAGCCCGAGCCCGAACTCGACTTCGACATTGATGTCATCGACGATGACGACGGCCCCGATGTCTGACGACCTCGATCAGCTGCTGGTCGGCCTCAAGCTCCCGCGGATCCGGGCGATCCTCGGGCGGGAGCTCGCCCACGCAGAGGCGCAGGGCCCGAGCTACTCCGACTTCCTCGCCCGCCTGCTGCGCGAGGAGTACCAGAGCCAGCAGGAGCGATTCATGCAATACCGCATCGATCGTGCAGGGCTCCCCGAGCGCTGGTCGCTGGACACCTACCCGTGGGATCTTCAGCCCGGCGTCCGCAAGGCGGCGCTCCTCCAACTCGCCTCGCTCGACTTCCTCGCCCGCGCCGAGAACCTGGTCTTCATCGGCCCCACCGGCGTCGGCAAGACCGGCCTGGCCAGCGCGCTCCTGCTCCGCGCCCTACAGGCTGGCCACCGCGGGCTCTTCATCAAGGCGCAGGAGCTCTTCGATGAGATGTACCGCAGCCTCGCCGACCACTCGTCGCGCAAACTTCTCGATCGCCTGATGAAGATCGACCTGCTCGTGATCGACGAGATGGGCTACCTGAACCTCCAGCCCGAGCAGTCCAACATCTTCTTCAAGCTGATGGAGGAGCGGTATGGCAAGCGCTCGACGATCTTGACCACCAATTTGAACTACGATGATTGGTACGCCTTCCTCGGTCACAAGGAAATGGTCGGCGCCCTCCTCGATCGCCTGCGCCACCGCTG
>CAZIBN010000137.1:0-4451 GCA_964537395.1 uncultured Elusimicrobia bacterium | reverse complement strand
CCCCGAAGACCGACCCGGTCGTCCTCGAGCTGTTCGGCAAGCAGAACCCCGTCGTTCCGGGTCTGATGAGCCCGAAGTAAGGCCCGTTCCGCCTCCTCCGGCCACTTGGCTCCGAAGCTGTCGCCGTTTCCTGTCAAATATCTTATGAAGACTCGGTCGCGCAATCTTTTTTTCGCCCTAGCGGCCTTCTGTGGGATATTTCTGGGTTTCTGCCTGTACACATTCGTTTATGCGCGGGGCTATTCCTACCTGACCGACGACCCCCGCGCTTGCGTCAACTGCCACGTGATGAAAGAACAGTACGACGGCTGGGTCAAGGCGCCTCATCGCAATGTCGCGGCCTGCAACGACTGTCACACCCCTCATAATCTCATCGGCAAATACGCGATAAAAGCCAAGAATGGGTTCTGGCACTCCTATTATTTCACCACCCAGACCTTCAAGGAGCCGATCGAGATCACTAAGACCGACCGCAAGATCGCGCTCGACAATTGCCGGCGCTGCCACGCGCCGATAGTCGCGGCAATCGACGGACATCACAACAATACCAAGAGACTCGACTGCCTGCGCTGCCACCAAGGCGTCGGCCACTGAGGGAGAAATATGGAAAAGCACAGCAAGGCGTATAAAATCTTGACTGTCGGGGTGGTTGTCGCCGCCGTCGCTTCGATTGCGGTCCTGGCCCTGCTTGTCAATATTTTTGAGCGTAAGCAGGAGTCCAAAAATCCATTTTTTCGAGTCGTCGAGCTCGATGACTCAGTGGAGGATCCGGCGGTCTGGGGAAAGAATTTCCCGCTTCAATACGATGGCTACAAACGCACTGTGGACATGAAGCGCACGCGTTTTGGCGGGTCGGAGGCCGTGCCCCGCACGCCGACCGAGGCCGATCCTCGCTCGCTCGTCGCGCAATCGCGCCTGGAAGAAGACCCGCGCCTGAAAACGATGTGGGCCGGCTATGCTTTCTCAAAGGATTTCCGTGAAGAGCGCGGGCACGCCTTTATGCTCGACGACCAAACCTACACGGAGCGCCAGAAGGTCGGACAGCCGGGCACCTGCATGCAGTGCCATGGCTCGATTTATCTCCCGTACAAGAAGCTCGGCGGAGGCGATCTAACCAAAGGGTTTGAGGCTATGAACCAGATGCCTTACCATGAGGCGCGCAAGCTGGTCAACCATCCGGTCGCCTGCATCGACTGCCATGACCCGAAGACGATGGAGCTGCGCGTCACGCGGCCAGGCTTTCTCGAAGGCATGCGCAACCTCAAGGCCAGCGAGGGCATTAAGGACTACGATCCCAATAAGACGGCCACCCGCCAGGAGATGCGCTCCTTCGTCTGCGGCCAATGCCATGTCGAGTACTATTTCAAGGGGAAGGAGAAGCGGCTCGTCTATCCTTGGCACAAGGGCCTGAACGTCGATAACATCCTGGCCTATTATGATGAGGTCGGCTTCAAGGACTGGACGCACAAGATCTCAAGCGCCCCCGTGCTCAAGGCACAACACCCGGAGTTCGAGCTGTGGAGCCAGGGTATTCATGCTCGCTCGGGCGTGGCCTGCGCAGACTGCCACATGCCCTACACGCGCGTGGGAGCGCAGAAGATCAGCGACCACCATGTGCGCAGCCCGATGCTCAACATCAATCGCGCCTGCCAGACCTGCCACCACATGCCCGAGGCGGAGCTTAAGGCTCGCGTCGAGAACATTCAGGAGCGCACCTTTAAGCTCCGCAACCGCGCGATGGACGCGCTTGTGGACCTGATCTCCGACATTGAGAAGGCGCAGAAAGCGGGTAAACCCGAGACTTTGCTTGCCCGCGCCCGCGGCCATCAACGTACCGCGCAGTTCAAGCTCGACTTCATCGAGGCTGAAAATTCGACCGGCTTCCATGCTCCTCAGGAAGCCGCTCGCATCCTCGCCGAATCGGTCGACGAGGCGCGACTTGGGCAGGTGATCTTGCGTGATCCCAGCTATAAGCCGACGCGCACTAAGCTGGAAAAATAGCCCGCGACCCGGCCACGCTAAATCGACATGAGCCCGAGGCCGCTTGCCTAAAATAATCGCGCTGGTCCGCCGTCCAAGCCCGGAGATCGCCCGTTGCGAGCTCTCCTTCATCGGCAGGCGCCCGATCGACTTCGCGTTGCTGGCCTCCCAGCATGAGCAGTACTGCGCCGCGCTCGTGCGGCTGGGCGCCGACGTGCGCTATCTGCCGGACCTCCCCAAGCATGCCGACGGGGTCTTCGTCGAGGACACCGCCGTCGTCCTCGACAACCTCGCGATCCTGGCCCGCCCCGGAGCCGAGTCGCGGCGTCAGGAGGTCGCCAGCGTGGAGGCCGTCCTGCGCGGCCTCGTCAAGCGGATCGTCAAGATCCGCGCGCCCGGGACGCTCGATGGCGGCGACGTCATGCGGGCCGGCAAGACGCTGTACGTCGGGCTTTCGACCCGGACCAACGCGGAGGGCATCCGCCAGCTGACGGACTGCATCGTCCAGGACGGCTTCACGGTCCGCATCGTCCGGGTGAACGGCTGCCTCCACCTGAGGACCGCCGTCAGCGTGCTCGGCGACGGGGCCATCCTGGCCAACCCGCGCTGGGCGGACCTCGCAGCCTTCTCCGGCTACCGCGTCATCCGCGTCGCGGAGGGGGAGCCCTTCGCCGCGAACTCGTTAAGGCTGGGCGAGGAGCTTTTGTATCCGACGGAGCATGTGCTCACCCTCGAGACTTTGCGGGCCGAGGGCTTCGCACCGCTCACGACGCCGATCTCGGAGCTGGCCAAGGCCGAGGCGGGCCTCACCTGCCTCAGCCTCGTCTTTTCAGCCTAGGGCGCCTTCTGCTTGGGCGTGTAGCGGCGCTTCATCCACAGGTCGATCGCGTCGAGGTCGGGGGCGAGCTCGGCCAAAACGATGAGAAGAATATTTTTCATGCTCGGATTCTGTAAATATTACGCTACCGTGATGCGCAAAGCTTTGACGCTGGGAGTCGCCCTTTATGTCCTCGCCGCGCTCGCCGACATCCACTGGACGCTGAAAGGTCTGGACGGAAACCTGGCGCTCGAAGGCAGCCCCGTCATGCGCGCGATGATGGCGCGCTTCGGGATCGTCAACGGCCTATGTCTCGAAAAGGCGGCGGTGGGGCTGCTCTGCTTCGCGATCGCCAAATACGGCGAGCCCGAGATCCGGCGGGGAGCGGCCTGGATCGAGAAGGTTCCCTCGACGCGGTGGGCCCGGGCCTGGATGAAAAGCGGCGATCGCGCCTGGATCGCCTATGTCCCGCTGTACGGCACGGCGCTGTTCCAGCTGTTCGCCGCCGTCAGTTGGCTGGTTTTGCTCCGCGCATGATCCGCTCGACGGCCCCGCGCTGCTTCCAGGCCGTGGGCGCGACGGAGAGGCTGCGCGCATAGTCTTTCGCGGCGGCCGCGCTATCTCCCAGCTGATCGTAGGTCCGGCCCCGGTTGCTCAGCGCGTCGGCCAGGACTTCCGGATCGCCCGGGTTGCTGTCGATGAGCGCGGAGAAGTCCTTCAGAGCTTGAGCGGGCCGCTTGGTCTGCAGGTACACGGCGCCGCGCAGCAATAGCCCGGTCTCGTTGGCCGGGTCCTTGCTCAAGACCCGCGTGACGGCGCTTTCCGCCGCGCGGAGGTCGCCCTTCACGAAGGAATCCATGGCGGCGCGTATGTCCGCGGCCGGAAAGCCGGGCGCCAGCGCTACGCTCGCCGCTGGCGCTCCACTTCGCGGCGGCGGGGTCGCCAGGTGGGCGTCCAGATCGAACTTGGCCCAAAGAGCTGTGAGGTTGCCTGGAACCGCGGGGGGAAGGCCGGCGTCCTGCCTGATCCGGGCCAGTATGAGTTGCGCCTCCGGCACCTGCCGCCGGGCCGCCTGTTCGAGGGAGGGCACGGCGAGGAGAAGCATCCGCGCGCGAAGATACGACAATCCTTCGCGATGGAAGATGTCCTCGACCCGGCTTCCATGAGCCTTCAGGTCGTCCTCATAACGCTGAACATTCGGCCGCGGCGGATCCGCCTGCGGGCGGGCGCCGTCTGACAGCAAGTCGGCGACGGCTCCGGCCCACAGCGAGGACAGAAGCCAGTAGCCCTCCAAGGTCAGGTGCGTTTCGCCCACGAAGAACTGACCGACGCTCTCTCCCCGGGGAGCGGCTTGGTTTAGGCGGGCGCTGAAATCGACGAAGCGGGCGCCCAGAGCCGCCGCCGTGATCTCCCAGGCGGCGGCGCGATCCTCGATCTCCATCACTCGATCCGGAATCGAGGCCTGGATCTCCTTGGTCGGGTCGCAGGCGGGGGTAAGCTCGCATCGGAGGATCTTGCGGTAGGGCTCCCCGGCGTTCCTGATCAGCGCGGCCACAGGCGAAGGCTGCGGGCTCCAGGCCTTGAGCTCGAGAGGCAGAACCGGATTGCGGACCGGAGAGGTCACGAGGACCTGCGCGCCGAGGTCCTGCGCGGT
>CAZIBN010000136.1:0-4480 GCA_964537395.1 uncultured Elusimicrobia bacterium | reverse complement strand
GGAAGTGCAAACGAGCCGCGGCGCCGACATGCTGCGCCAACTCCACCGAAATCCGGTCGAGGGCGTGGCGTGGTTCCTCCTCGAGGGCCTGATGATAAAAGCCCATGCGATTGTGCACGTCGGCGCGATGAGAGAAGACCCACGGGTAGGGGCGCGAGCCGCGGCCGGCGCGGATCAGCGCGCGCAGGCTGCCTTCCAGGTCGCCGGCCTGGCGCAGGATCATCCCTTCAAAGGCGCCAAGAGGCACGCCGTCGGCTTCGGAGGTGCGCTTCGCATTCGCGATGAGCTTCAGCGCCTCCGGGAAGCACCGCTGCTCAGCCAAGGCGAGCGCCCACATGCCCGCGGCGAGCGCTCCGACGCCGCGCCGCTCGGCCGCGCGCAAGCGGACGGCCGCTTCAGCCGGGCGGCCCAAAGTCATCAGGCACAGGCCGCGCAGATATTCCTCCCAGCCTGAGGGGCGCCGCGCGGCGGCCAGGATGTCGAGGTCGGCCAGCGCCCCGGCGCCGTCACGCAGGACGATGCTGGCCTGCGCGCGCCAGACGCGCGCCTCGAGCAGAGAAGGATCGAGGCTCACCGCAAGATCGAGCACCGCGCGCGCACGCGTCATCTGGCGGAGCAGAAGAAGCAGGCGGCCCTTGAGCGCGAGGCTCCAGGCCGTGGGCTCAGACTGCGCTTCGAGGCGCTCGATATCCTCGAGCGCGGCAAGGAGGCGAGAGGCTCCGGGAGGAGGGCCGCCGAGAAGCGCGCGCGCGTCCTGCTCGTGGCCGCGCAGGCCAAGCGCCCGGAGGCTTCTCAATAGGGCGGTCGGGCGCCCGTCGCCGCCCAACGGCCCCAGGACCCGTTCGCCGCTCATCGGATCAGCGCGTCAACGGCACGTCGCTCCTCCGGGGTGAAGATCTCCGGGGCGAGCGCGAGCGCCTGTGAAAAATCCGAGATACGTCTTCGCGCGTCGCGTGCCTGCGCCCGTGCCATCGCGCGTGCGACGAGCGACCTCGCCTTCAGCGCCCGAGCCTCCGCGTTCGAAGAGTCGAGCTGCAGGGCCCGGTCGGCGGACTCCAGGGCTTGAGCCCAGCGGCCCAGCCCGAGCTCGAGCCGCCCCTTTGCGAGAGAGAACACGACCGTCGTCGGCGCCAGCCGCGCCGCCGTGGCCATGGAGCTCAAGGCCTTCTCCGTCTCGCCGCGCGCCTCGAAGACCTCGGCAAGCGCCTGATGCGCGGCCCACAGGACAGGATCCAGGCGCACGGCGCGCTTCATATCGGAGAGCGCCTCCGCGTCCCGGCCCGACGCGCGGCGCGCCTGCCCGCGCCAGACCAGGATCAGCGCCGAGCCGGGAACGAGCGCAAGGGCGGCGTCGAGGTCGGCGCACGCGTCCGCCGCACGCCCTTGCTCGAGGCGCCGTCGCCCCCTCCAGGCGCGCAGCCAGCCAAGGCGGGGTTTGCGGCGCACGGCCGCGTCGAGCTCCGCGTCCGGGCCGTCCCAGACGTACTTGGGATCCGCCCCGAACGCCGCGCCCAGGTCGCCGACGGCCCCTTCGAGATCGCCGAGCCCTCGCCGCGCTCGAAAACGCTCATAAACGCTGAACGTGTAGGTCGGATCGAGGCGGATCGCCATGTCGAGGTCGCGGAGCGCGCCCGCGAAATCCTTCAGCCGGTTGCGTAAGGCGCCGCGCCAGGCGTAGGTGAAGCTGTACCAGGGCATGAGGCGCTCCGCCGCCGCGAGATCCGCCAGAGCCTCCCGCCGCCGTCCGAGGCGGGCCAGCAGCGCCCCTCTCCAGGCCCGGATCCAGCCGCAGCGCGGCGCCAGGCGCGCGGCGCGGTCGAAATCCTCCAGCCCGGCGAGGCCTCCGTGAAGATTGTTCCGGGCGCGGCCGAGCACCGCGCGAAGCCAGGCGCGGCGCGGCTCGAGCGCGGCCGCCCTCGCGTAGTCCTCGAGAGCCTCCTCGTAAAGGCAGATCATGGGAAGACGCTTGAGCTCGGCCCTCTCCGCGTAAAGCGCGGCCAGCCGCGGGTGCGCGGCGATGGCCGCGTCGAGCTGGGCGAGGAAGGCTCGCGGCTCGCTCCAGTTCAGGCGCAGCCGCGGACCTTCATAAAGGAAAGCCCCTGTCACGTCCAGATCGAGGTCGCGCGCCTCATGCGCCCGCGAGATCGCGGCGGACCGGCGGCCCAGCGCCTGCAGCGCCCGCGCGGACGCCGCGTAGCCGGCCGGGCTCGCGGGGTCGGCCTTGATCGCGCCCTCGGCTTCGCGCAGGGCCTCCCGCGCGTCCCCCGCCAACAGGGCGGCCTCGAAGGAAAGCAGCCGCGCGACGAACGGGCGGGACCGGTCGAGGCGCGAGAGCGCCGCCAGCTCGGCGCGCGCCTGGACAGGCTTCCCAAGGCGTAACCGCGCCGCGGCCTTCCAGACGCGAGGCCAGGGCCAGGAGGCGTCGAGCGCCTCGGCACGCGCGAGGAGGACGAGTGCTGCGCGCGGATCGGAGCGGATCAAAAGCTCGCCGAGCCAGCCCGCCGCCCTCGCGCTCGGCGCCGACTTGAGCGCCGCCCGAAGCTCCCGCCGGGCCGCGACGTCGTCGCCCAGAAGCCGGTGCAGCCGTCCCCGGATCGCAAGACCGGCGCCGCTCGCGGGGCAGGCGCCCAGGAGCCGCGTCAGCTCGTCATGATGGATCGCGCCGAAGCGCCGCAGGCTCCGGCCGCCCAGCGCCTGGCCGGCGCTCCACAGCGCGCCGTCCTCCTCGGACGCATCGAGGATATCGTGATGACCGAGCCGCTCGAGCCTGCCCAGGGCGTCCGTCGGCTACCTCGCGGCCGGAGCCTTGGGGGATTTGACGGCGGCGGCCTCCCCGAACAGCTTCTCAACGCGAATGGACATGCGCACGAGCTTCTCTGCCCGCGCGTCGATGCCCGAAACGACTTCCTGCGGCGGATTCTGCAGCGCCGCTTCGACGTCCTTCAGGCACAGGCGCGCCGCGTCGATGGCGGCCGTCACGGCGCGGCGGTTGTCGGCGGTGGCCATCACCTCGCCGCACACGAAGCCCTTGAACGCGGCGGGGACCTTGGGCGCGCCGGCCTTCGCGACGGCGGGCTCGGTCACGGGGACCCGCTTGACCGCCACGCGCGCCGGCTTCTTCCAGCCGCTGTTCAGGAACCATTCTCCGGCCGGATTACGAAGATGCTTGGCGGCGATCTCGGCGGCGACGGCCTTGCCCTCTCCCATCAGCACCCGGCATTCACGCAGGCTTCCGCACAGCGAGATGTCCTTTGCCTTGGCGGCGCGCGCGTACACGGCGGCGCCTTCGCATTTGGCGATCTCGCCGGCCTGGTATTTCTGGCAATCTCCCGCGATCTTAGGGTTGCAGCCCTCGGTTTCCAGCGGCAGGTTCTTGCAAGGGCCGGAATCGCCGCGGGTGCTTGCGGCGAAGGCGCGGCAGCTCGCCACGTCTGTCGCGCATTTCGCGGCGAGCGGGCCGCACGCTTCGGGGCGGCCGCGCACCTCGGCGGTCATCTCGCAGCACTTGGCCGTCTGCGCGTCGGCGACCTCGGCCTCGGAGCGGATGCACGCCTTGACGAACTCGGCGGTCGGAGCCGGGAACGCGCTGCGGAAGATCAGCTTGCCCACGTTCTGCCGGCATTCGCGCGAGGTGGAGGCGCCCTGGTCCATCGGCGCGCAAAGGGAGAGATTTCCTGCCGCGAAGGCCGTGTAGACGAAATAGTCCTGAAGGTGCCCGGCGAACAGCTTGGAGCGCGTGGCGAGCTCGACGTCCGCCGGCATCGGGGAGGTCGAGTACTCGATCTTCTCGAAGGTCGCGGCAGGGCCGGCCACGGGCGGCGGCGTCGCGACGAGCCGGCGGGCATCCGCGCAGTCCGCGGCCGTCTGGGCGATCTGCGCCGCGTCGGCCATGGGCTTCTCGCAGCGCTGAAGCATGTCCTGGGCGGAGGCGGTCCGGGCACAGAGAAGGGCGCCGGCGAGGAGCAATAACGCGTGTCTGTTCATAATCGAGTCTCCATGACCACCATCATAACATGCCTCGGCCTCACCAGGCTATCAGCTGATCCGGCAGCGGATCAGAGCCTCCCGAAGATACTCCTTCATCACGGGATCCGTGCGCGCGGCGAGCGCCACGCGATCCATGAACGCGCGGGCCATCTCGGTGCGCCAGCGATAGGGGTCGTTGCCCTCATTAACCATTTCGTTGCTGTAATAGTTCGAGGTGCACGTCTTGCACTGGTCCGAGTTCAGGTCGAAGGTGCAGTCCCGATAACGCTCGGGCACGCCCTCCGAGGCGCTCCCCACCTTCGATTTTTTCCGGCCTTCCCAGTCGACGAATGCGAACGGATAAAATGAGAAATTGCCGTCAGGATACGTTTCCATGGATGAATGGAACGGGCACCAATCCTCGAGCGTTACCCCCTCCTTGAGCATGAGGGGCACGAGCGAGCAGACCACGAAGCGGAAGCGGCCCTGATGCGCCTCGTCCCAGATGTACGCG
>CAZIBN010000135.1:0-4522 GCA_964537395.1 uncultured Elusimicrobia bacterium | reverse complement strand
GGCGGCCTGATTCGAACGCCGGTGATTAGTGTTATAATTTGTCGTCGGTAAAAACGCAAGGAGAGATCGATAAATGGGTAAGAAGCTGTTCGTGGGCGGCCTGCCGTACGAGACGAATGACGCCCAGCTGAAGGAGCTGTTCGGAACCTGCGGAACCGTGGTGAGCGCGAAGGTGATCATCGACAAGGCCACCAACAAATCGAAGGGCTTCGGCTTCGTCGAGATGACGACCGACGAGCAGGCCAAGGCCGCGCTCGAGAAGTTCAACAATTTCGCGCTCGGCGCGCGCCGCATCATGGTCAACGAGGCGCGCCCGATGGAGCCGCGCCCGGCCGGCGGCTATCCTCCTCGCCCCAGCTTCGGCGGCGGCGGCGGCGGCGGCGGTGGAGCGCCCCGGCCTTCCGGCGGCGGCTTCGGCGAGCGAAACCCCAATTTCGGCGCGGACAGCAAGGCCTTCTCCGACCGCAAGAACCGCTATGACAACAAGAAGAAGCCCCGCGGCGAGGGCTTCGAGAAGAAGGGCGGCAAGGGCGGCGGCGGTAAGAAAGGCGGCAAGGGCCACGACGACGACGACAGCGGCTGGTAGCACGCCGTGAGACGGCTCCTGCTGCCGGTCCTCCTCCTCGCCGGCTGCTCCACGGCGGAGCGCAATGACACGCTCTCAAGCTCTCCTTCCTTTCGCGCCCGGACCGTGGCCGTCGCCGCGACCCGCGGCTCGCGCGGCAAAGGCGTCGAGATCTCCCGCGCGCTCGTCGCCCGTCTCGAAGGCCTGGGCCTGACGGCGTCCGCGCTCGAGGAGTCCGACAGCGTCCTGGCGGGCTCGGCGCTGAGCCTGGAGGCGGCGCGCAGCCCGCGCCTCCTGGATGAGATCCGCCGCGCGACCGGCGCGGACGCGATCGTGTTCCTTTCCCTCGATCCGAACTGGCGCGCGCTCGAGATCGCCGCGCTCGACGCGCGCACCGGTGACGCGGTGCTGCGCTCCGTCGCCCATCCACGCGGCGAGGCCTTCGCGGCCCCGGCCGAGATCGCGGACGCCGCCGCCCGCGCGCTCGCGTCCCTGGCCGCCGAGCGACGCACGCCCAAGGCCTTCCGCCCGGACGACCCGACGGATGAGATCCCTCTCCCGTGAGCGAGAACGCGTTCGGCCGCACCGCGTATCCGCTGGCGCTCGCGCTGTGGACCATCGCGTTCGGCTGGCGCGCCTGCGCGATCTCGCGCGACGCAGACGCGCTCAGCCGTGAAGCGGGCCGCCTCGAGGACGAATCCCGCGCACTGGATGCGGGGGCTCAGAGGCTGCGCGCCCTCGTGCATGATTCCGGGGAGCGGGCCGGCGACGCGCGCTTCCTCCAGGACATCCCCAACATCTTGCCGGAGGATAAGGGCTATCTGCGCACGCAGAAGGCCATCGAGGGGGAGGTCGCGCTCCTGCGCGCGAAGCTCGCCAAGCGCTTGAAGGGCGCGCTTCACCTCGTCATCGACGCGAAGGCCAACAAGCTCTACGTCAAGAGCGGCTCCAAGCTTCTCTGGCAGGCCGACGTCTCCGTGGGCCGGGGCGGCGTCCTCAAGGACGCCAAGAGCGGACGCAAGTGGGAGTTCGTGACGCCGCGAGGAGAGTTTCGCGTGATCGGCAAGGCTCTCAACCCCCAATGGCGCAAGCCCGACTGGGCCTATGTGGAGAACGGAGAGCCCGTGCCGCCTCCCGGCGACCCTTCGCGCATGGTCTCCGGCGAGCTTGGCGCCTTCGTGATGAACCTGGGCGACGGCTACCTGATCCACGGCACCAAGCGCGAGGAGCTTCTCGGGCGACCCGCTTCGCATGGCTGCGTGCGCGTGGGCGCCGCGGACCTCGAGAAGCTCTATGCCTCCGTGCCGAACGGAACGCGGGTGTTCATCTTCGAATGAGCGCGACCCTCGAAAGCCGTCTGCGCGCCCTTGACCGCCGCGTCGGAGCGCTCGGCCTTCTCGCCGCCGGCGGCGCGGTGCTCGCGTGCCTGTGGCTGATGGGGCGCTGGGTGTCCGCGCACGCGGAGATCGCCGCCGGCGAGCGCACGGCGCTCTCGGTCGCGCGCGAGGACCTCTCCCTGGACCTGGCCGAACGCCAGGCGCTGAGCGAGCTCGTGTCGCGCGATTTCGCGCGGGCCAAGGTGAGCGCCGCGACCCTGACGCGCTCCCGCAAAGCCCTGTTCGAGGGAGGGCTGGCGCTGTCCGAGGAGAAGCGCCTGCTCGAGAAGCAGCTCGAGATCATGAGCTTCTGGATCCGGCTCGACGCGGAGGCGGACAAGATCCATCTCATGCGAGGAGATCAGATCGCGGAGAGCCTGCTCCTCGCCGGCGCCCGGCCGCGCGTCGTGGGCGCGGAGACGCGCCTCCTGCCCAGGTCCGCGACGATCCTGACCAAGGAGCGCTTCGCCAGCACCGAGCGGCCGAAGTCCGACCAGGTCGGCGGACTGCTCCAATGGGAGCCGCCGCAGGTCGGGACCTCGGTCCGCGCCAGCGCCCTGGGCGAGTTCGTGCTGTTCACGAAGGAGGGCCTCGTGATCCACGGCCCGCCGCTGAAGGAAGCCGAGCACGAGGGCTTTGCGCACCTGTGCCTCGCTCTGCCTCGTGCCGCGGCCGCCCGCCTGTATAGCCAAAGCTTCGTCGGCACGAAGCTCCTCCTCGCGACGGACATCAAGCCGTGACGCACGCCAAGGCGTCGTCCCGCCGCGAGCTGTCGCGCTTCGACCTGGTCTGCCTCGGCGTCAACGCCGTGGTCGGCTCGAGCATATTCCTGTTCCCCGGCCGCCTCGCGGGGCATCTGGGAACGGCCTCGCCCGCGGCCTACGCGCTGACCGCCCTGCTCCTGGCCCCTGTGGCATTATGCTTCGCGGAGGCGTCCTCGGAGCATGACCGCGCCGGCGGCCCGGCGCTGTACGCGCACACCGAGTTCGGCCCGGACTGGGGCTTCGCCATCGGCTGGCTGTGCTGGATCACGATGATCGTGAGCTGGGCCGCCGTCGCCAACGGCATCGCGGCCTACCTTCCCTGGGCGGCGGGCCGTCCCGAGATCGGCAAGGCCGTGGCCTGTGCGGCGATCGCCGGCTTCGGCGCCTTGAACTGGCGCGGCGTGCGGCTCGGAGCCTGGACCACGGATTTCTTCACGGTCGCCAAGCTCATCCCGATCGCCTTGATCGCGGCAGCCGGGCTGTACGCCTTGCCCGCCTGGCGCCCGGCCCTCCCGCCGGAAGGCTGGCGCCCGCTCGGGGCGGCCTGCTTCCTCGCGTATTTCGCCTATCAGGGCTTCGAGACCGTCCCAGTCCCTGCTGGAGAAGCGCGCGACCCAAAGCGCGACGTGCCCTTCGCCGTGCTGACGGCTCTAGGCGGTTCGGCGATCCTCTATATACTGGTGCAGATCGCCGCCATCTCTCTGGTCCCCGGGCTCGCCTCCTCCGAGCGTCCGCTGGCCGACGCCGCGGCCGCCTTGATGGGGCCCTTGGGCGGCACGCTCGTCACGGCCGGTGCCGTGATATCGATGACCGGCTACGTGGCCGGTTCCGCGCTGGGCGGGCCCCGCTACCTGGTGGCCTTGGCCGAGGAAGGCCATCTGCCTAAGGGCCTCGCGGCGGTCCATCCGCGCTTCGGCACGCCCTCGGCCTCGATCCTGTGGTCGACCGGCGTCGCTTTGATCGCGGCGCTTCTTCTCGATTTCAACGGCCTCGTGGACTTCTCCAACGTCGTCATCGGCGCTCAGTTCCTGTCCACCTGCGCCGTCGTCCTGGTTCGCCGTGCGCGCCGGGGCGGGAAAGGCTGGACCGTGTTCCCGGGCGCCTTCGTGCCTCTCGCTGGGATCGGTGCGACGCTTTGGCTCGGCGCGCAGGGCGGCTGGATGCAGGTCGCGGCGTCGGCGGCGGTCCTCGCCTTCGGCTTCATGCTGCGGCGCTTGACAAAGCTGTAATCAATCCTGTTACATATGACCAACGTCATAATGGAGGCTTACCCATGCGCATGATCCTTGCCCTCGCCGTCGCGATCGCCGTCGCTGCTCCCGCCGTCCGCGCCGAAACCTACGAGATCGACTCTTCTCACTCGCAGGTCGGCTTCCGCATCAAGCATCTCGTCGGCAAGGTCCCCGGCCGCTTCACGGGCTTCTCCGGCACGATCGAGCACACTCCCGGGAAGCCGGAGTCGTGGAAGGTCGACGCGAAGATCGATCCCGCCACGATCAACACCGACAACGTGAAGCGCGACGGCCACCTGAGGAATGCGGATTTCTTCGACGTCGCCAAGTTCCCGGCGATGAGCTTCAAGTCCACCAAGGTCACCGACGTGAAGGGGGGGACGGCGAAGCTTCACGGCGAGCTGACGATGCACGGCGTGACCAAGGCCGTCGTCCTCGACCTCGAGATCGGCGGCACCACCAAGGACCCGTGGGGCAAGACCCGCGCGGGCTTCTCGGCGACCGGCACGATCAACCGCAAGGAGTTCGGCATCACCTACAACTCGGTGCTCGACAATGGCGGCCTGATGCTCGGCGAGGACGTCG
>CAZIBN010000134.1:0-4527 GCA_964537395.1 uncultured Elusimicrobia bacterium | reverse complement strand
TCCCCGCCGCCGACGAGCTTTGAATGATGACGGCGAGCGGGCGGTCGAGCTTCCGCGAGACCGCCGCGAGGTAGCCGACGAGTTTGTTCGTCTCTTCGCCGACGACGCCGCAACGCTCAAAATCGGCGAGCACGCGGCCGAACAGGTTCGGGTCGCGGAGCAGGTCGAGCGCCCGCTCGCGATCGGCTTCGCCCACGGTAACGGGCCTTTTCTGCTTCGGCTCGAGCGTGCGCCGGATCTGCGCCTCCTGGAGCGCTTCGATCTGGAGAAGCAGCGCGCCCAGATCTTTCTTGATGACGTCGTCGGTGACGCCGACCTCGTGCGACGCCTGCTTCTCGAACGCGGCGCGGTGCTTCGCCGAGTAGAGGTCGATCGAGTCGACGAAGAACCCGGCGAGCGGCGTGCCTTCGAACGAGATCCCCTCGCGCGCGACCAGGAGATTCAACCGGAGCGCGCCGTAGCTCATGTTCTTCCGCAGCCCGCGCGCCCGATAGCGCCGATCGCCGAAGTTGAAGACGACTTCGTCGCCGCCCGACTCGGCCGGCGGCACCGAGACGCCGGGTGGCGCCGCGAGCAGACGCGCGAGATCGAGCGCGGGGACAGGCTCGCCCGCTTCGAGGCTGGTCACATTTCTTTCTTTAGCCGCTGCTTCGGCTTCGATAGCCGCCGGGCTGTTGATCTCGCCCGCCGCTTCGAGGCCGCTGCCTCCGAAGAGCGCCATGCGAGCCGCCGGCGGCTTTCCCTTGCCGAGCCAGACGGCGCTTCGAAGAACGACGCCGAGCGAGCGCTCGGCCGGCTGCACCTTGAGCGCGTATTCGTTCGCGTCCATCCCGCGCGGAAAGGACACGCGGAAGCATTCGATCCCCTCGCCCATCAACCGCTCCGCGAGCTTCGCGGCGGCCGAGTCGCCGGCGTCGTCGCGATCGTAGGCGATCAGAACCCGCTCGGTACCGTGCTTCTTGAACGCGGCCAGGTGATCGGCCGTGAAGCCTTCGACGCCGTAGCTCGCGGTCACGTTCCGATAACCGGCACACCAGAATGTCAGCGCGTCGATCAGCGCCTCGCACAGGATCATTTCCTTCGACGCCGTCAGGGCCTCGACGTTCCAGACGCCGCGATGCGGGCCGGGCAGGTAGAGGTGATCGGGCGTGCCGGCCCGCAGATTCGGCGTCACCTTTCGGCCGTAGATCTCGGTCACGTCGCCGTTCTCGTCGAAAATCGGAATCACGATCGAACCGTTGAAGTGCTCGTGGCCGCTGTCGCGCAGAACGCCGAGCGCCTGAAGCCGGCCACGAATGTCGGCGCCTGCCTTGCGGTTCGTGTACGGAAGCCGATAGCCAAACGTGCGATTCGCGTAGCCGAGCCGGAAGCGATCGATCATCTCGGCCGAGCGGAGGCCGCGCTTTTCGAGGTAACCGAGCGCCTGGCTCTCTTCTTTCAGCGTCACGTTGTAGAACTCGACGACCTGGCGCAGCACGTCGCGGTCGTCGGCGTCGAAGTCGACCGGCGGCGCGAGCTTCGGGACCGTCGACTTCTTCTCGACGAGCCCGAGCCCCAGCCGCCCCCGCAGAATCACGACCGCCTGGCGGAACGACACGCCCTCGGCCTTCATCACCCAATCGATCACGCTGCCGCCCGTCTGGCACGCGCCGAGGCAGTGCCAGAGATTCTTCGACGGCGTCACCACGAGCGACGGCGCGGTGTCGTGGTGGAAGACGCACAGGCCGATCAGGTCGTCGCCGTGCGGCTTCAGGTCGACCCCGCGCTCGCGCGCGCGATCGGCGACGGAAATTTCCGCCTTGATTCGGTCGAGTAGGTCGTCGGGGAAGCGGGACATCGCGAATCCTCCTAAAAAACGCTGTCAAGGGGGTGCGGCGGTAGTAGTGTAGTTGATTGCTTGCGTTGTAGTCTAGTTCTCTGTAGCATGATCGGAAGAGCCCGGGAAACCGGGCTGGCCGAGGAGTCGTTCGTATACTCCTCTCATGAAACGAGCTGCCCCGCAGAGAACGCGAAAACCCGTGAAACGACCGATCACCTTTGCCGCCAGGCTTCGGGAGCTTCGCGAAGCTCACGACCAGTCCCAACGCGAACTCGCTGACCTGCTGGGAATCGACTTCATGCAGATCAGCCGTTACGAGCGCGGAATGGGGCTCCCGTCAATCGAGACCGCAGTGAAGATCGCCGACTTTTTCAAAGTCGGACTCGATGACCTGCTCATCGGCGGCGCCGGCACGCTCGAAGCCCCGGAGATTCGCGACCTGAAGCTCTTCGAGCAATTCCGAATTCTCGACAAGCTTCCGCGAGAGGACCGCGAAACGGTCAGCCGGTTGGTCTCGGCGATGATCGCGCAACGTGGAGTTCAAGACGCGATGGCGGCGGCGGCCAAGACGAGCCATGAACCCGCTCGCGGAGCAGCGGGCGCGAGCTCGCGACGGTAGCCCCGGACTAAAGAATTCCGCTACGTGGGGGGGGCGATGCCCCCCTTTCCTTCCCCCCAACCTGAACGGTGAACGTCTCGCGAGCCGAGGCACGCGAGCGCGGAGCGCCCGTCCGCACGGGCGCGAGCGCCGCGGGCCTGGCGCGCGCCGACGAGATCGCGGGTGCGCGGGAGGGCGGCGGAAACCAACAGCAGAGGCCCGAGGCGGCAGCGTCGGCCGTCGGCGCAGGAAACCCACCGGCGCCAAGCGGAGCAGGAGTCAAGTCCCGTGCGGCCTGGACGGTCGAAACGAGCGGCAGGACTTGACGCCGGCGAGCACGGCGCCAAGCTTGAACGACGACGGCCGGCTCAGCCGCTTGCCGCGATGTACGTGGCGGCGGGACCGGCCGCCGCGGAGGAGCCGTCCGCACGGCGACGAGCGGCGGGCGAGCCCGCCAGCCGAGCCCCAGACTAAAGAATCCCGCTGAGTGGGGGGGGGCGCTTTTGCATTTCTTTCGGCGTCGGAGCGCTTCGATGAAAGCTCGGACGCCGGCGCGCGGGGCGATGGTGATGGGAGGGGGAGCGCGCCGGCTCCGAGCGGCTTCGCGGCGCGTGGCGCGGCTTCATCGCGCGACGCGACGCGTGCCGGGTCTGGCGAGTGGCTTTGGGGCTTGGGAAGCGGCGTGATGCGGCGGGCGAGCCTGACGACTCGGACGATGAAACGAGCGGCCCGACGCATGACGCTGCGAGGGGGAATTCTGGAATGGGAACGGTGGAAGTTATCTCCCTTCGGGGCCGGTGTAGCGCGGTGCGCCGGCGCGGGGGTTGGGCGGCGGAAGCGCCGGCCGGGCGGACCGGGCGCGCGAGTGAGCGCGCGGCGGAAAGGGCGGGCGGAGCGAACTGGCGCGAACGGGTCGACCGCGAGCGCGCGAATGCGCGCACGGCGCCGCGCGGGTGGCGGAAATCAAAACGGGCGGGGGAAAACGGGTTCCGCTACGCCGGAGCGAAGCGAAGGCGCGGGTAGGCGCGGCGATTTTGCATAACTTGTTATGTAAACCCGGAGGGCGGCGCCGTAGGCGGGCGAGGCCGGTCGCCGATAAGGCGCCTTATCGGCGACCGAGGGTTTCGCGCGCGGCGTGACGGCAGCTTCATCGCCGGCGCGACGCGCGGCCCCGAGGCTCCGGCCGGTTGCGCGGCTTCATCGCGCAACGCCCGCCGTGAAGCGGCGCCGATCGCCGCGCCGGGGGGGCTTCGGCGGGCATCCATCATCGTGGGAACGTGTGCGCGATCCATTCGTGAACAATCTTGCTAAACGGCGCCCACCTTACGACGACGGTCGTCAGAGAACCCAAGAAGCTAACAATGGCAACGATGCCGGACACGATCTTCACGAAAGGGTTTGCGTCTATGGCTTCAAGCAATCCAGGGCTCAATACACCAAACCACTGGAGGAGCTTGAATGGGAACAGGAGAACAGACTGGACTCCTTCCCTCAGCCACTTGAAGGGATTAACCATGTCGGCAACGTCGTGTTCGTGCTTTTCGCCTAGATGCCCTGCGTAGCGCAGAAACGCCTCTTCGAGGAGGGCGTGATGCTGGCGTTCCGGAGCGAGACCCCCGAGGCCGCGGGAGCTGAGCATCCCCGCGCTTGCGACAAAATCGGCTCGGATCTTGGGAACCAGATTCATCACGATTTGATAATTCCGATACCCGGCGTTTTCGAAGGCGGGTCGGTAGAGCGGCATTACACCGTACCAACCCATGGCGCGCTGAAGTCGTTCGCTGCGCTGAAGCATCCACCCGTAGGCCTCGCCATCTTGACCCTGGCTCTCCACGAAAGCACTCAAACGTAATCGAAATTCTTCGAGAAGCTCGACGCGCGAATCGTTTTCCCGCAGCCTGCCCCGAATTTTCGCTCCGCCAATGCCAGCAAGAAACAGGAAGAAGCTGAGGACGAGCGTGGTTAGCTGCATCAAGCGATCGCCTCGTTGGTCCCAGTTTCACCCGCGACGACTCGGACCTGCTCCGCAGTCAGGCCGAAGAGCCCGTAGACGAGCTGTGTCCGGCGTCAACTAGACCTGAGGTTCGCCGACAATTAGAAGTGAGGGGTC
>CAZIBN010000133.1:0-4548 GCA_964537395.1 uncultured Elusimicrobia bacterium | reverse complement strand
GATTGCCGCGCATGGCGGATGCTAGCATAACCCGGCTTAGCCGAGCGTGGGGGAGTGCTTCGGGACCCACATGCCTCCGACGAACGCCTAACATTGCCTCTTGACAGTGAAAGACAATCTTATTATAATAACATTGTCTTATAGGGAAAGAAGACAATCTTATGAACAAGCAGGAATTGGCCGTCCCGCTGCGCGCCCCCTACGATGCCAAGCGCGGCTTCGGCTTGGCGAAAGCCGGTGCGCCCGGGTATGAGAACATCTGGTTCGTCGTGCCTCCTCCTCCGCCTCGCCGCGTGCCCGACGGGCTTCCCTTGCGCGCTCTTGGGAAAGCCTCCGCGGTCCTGGCGCGCCAGCGGGACCTCGACGGCCTGAGCCCGATCGACAAGCTGCTCGGCTACTATTTCGTGCGCAGGGAAGCCGTCGAGTCCTCAAGGTTGGAGGGCACTTGGTCGACCATAGACGAGCTTCTTACCCCCGGCATGCTCCCAAACGACGGCGCGAACGCCAGCGGCGGACAATCCGTCCGGGGCTACGCCAGCGCCCTGGAAACGCATCTGGCGCGGGCGGCGGAGCTCCATGAGAAGGTTTTCACTCAAGACACCGTCCGCCGGATCCATGCGGCGATCGTCGCCAAGGACCCGAACTTCCGCGGCGAGCCGGGAGTTCTGCGCGCCCCCGGAAGAGCGCGCTCGGTCGTCCAAATTGGCGGATCGTTTCGAAAGGAGGACTCGACCTATAACCCTGCGCCACCCGCTTTCGTCGCCTCGAGCCTCAAGGGCGTGCTCGACTGGCTCGCCGACGGGGCGTTGGCTCAGCGCGGCGACGCCGGCGTCGGCGGCTTCACTTTGCCCGTGCGGCTGGCCCTGGCGCACGCCCATTTCGAGGCCGTCCACCCCTTCTCGGACGGCAACGGGCGGGTCGGCCGGGCTCTTTGGCCGCTGCAGATGGCCTGCTCGGACAAGATGCCGCTGTACCTGTCGGGCTTCGTGGAAGCCTATAAAAGCGACTACGGCCGTGCCCTGGAGTCGGCGCAGAAGAGGCTCTCCTACGGCGAGATCGTCGAGTTCGTCTGCGAGGCCGTCATCCGCGGCGACGGCGAGGCCTCCGTCACGCGCGCGGCGATCGAGGGCCTGCCCTCTCTCTGGAAGTCTCGCGCCAGGTTCCGCGGCGGGTCGGCTTCGTTGCGCGCGCTCGAGGTCCTCCAGCGTCAGCCCATCGTCACCATCGCGCTGCTCGTCGAGCAGCTCAAGCTCGCGAAGCAGGCGGTGCGCGTGGCTCTCGATCAGCTCGTTGAGCGCGGCATCGTTCGCAATCGAGGCCGCAGCGGCCGAACCCAGATCTTCGCGGCGGAGGAGCTCATCTCCCTGCTCTCGCGCCCGTTCGGCTCCGACCCCGATCTCGCCATGGAGGAAGGCCGGCGCGTCATGGCGTCGGATCTGAGGCGCTGAGCCGCCTCTTGAACCGGCCTGGATCCTGCGTGGAGGCGTCCGCCGGAAGCGCGGTCTCAGCCCTCCGGCTTCCAGGTGTAGGTGCCGACGATGTGGTCCGCGTCTACGTCGACGATCTCGTCGATAAACCGCATCGGCCGTTGCTGGGGGACGAGGACCAGGACCTGCGCGGGGGTGATGACGGTCACGTGGCGGCGTGGCGAGCTGGGAACGGCCGTAGCTTCCTCTCTTTACTTGGCGGGGTCTAGACGGAACTCGGAGAAATGTTCGGGGCCGTTGATTCGGAAGATGCCGTTCGCGATGCTGCCCATGAGGACATGCAATGCGTTCCCTCTTAGGCGAAGCTGAACTCCGGGATAGGCCAGAAATATGAACTGCTCCTTCTCGCCGATGTAGCCGGCGCCATTGTCGGTCGTAAAGAACAGCCCCGTGTCAGGGCGATAGATCAGTTCGCGGATATCCTCGGCCGCATGGACATAAACGGGCTTGGCGGCCGTCGCGCTTTTCTCCAGTAAAAACACCGCGCGCCCCGTCGCGAAATAAGTTTTTTGCGGGGTCCCGGCGACGGCGCTGATCGGCGCGTCTGTCGCGTAGAGGGGCTTTATCGGCACCTTCTCATCGGCGAGGTTCCACGCGCTGATCTCATTGCGCTTCTCCTTCTCATTGCGGCCGAGGAGGTAGAAAAAATCACCTAAGCCGGCATATAGACGGGATTGCTTATAGGGGACCGTGAAGCGCGAGGAGAACGACATCATGCCTTTGCCTTTTTTCTCCTTACTGGAGGCGTTCTTCTCTTCAGGGCGCTCAATTGTGAGGAAGCCGAGCGATTGTCCGGAATGGACGAGCATGTTGCCCTCGGCCAGCCAAATGAATTCCTGGATGGGAACGCGAGTCGTGAGGATCATCGCGAGCTCCGGATAGTAAAGAACCCGTTCGCCGGCCAGGCATATCTTCCCGTTCGGAGCGACGTTGAACGAGAGATGCGCGTCTTTCAACTTTTTAAACATCCCGGGCATGATCGACCAGCCTGTTGTGACTCCGGGATGTTTCGGCAGCCCCAATACCGCTCCGTCGGGTAGTTTGGTGTACGTTTTTTCTTCCGCGCCGACCGGTCTCGGAAGGACGGAGAGAAGGAGCAATGCAACCGCTAGATTTTTTTGTTCAGGATGGAGGCTTTTTACAAGCCTGTTATTCGCACGAGGAGCGGACTCTTAGGGTCGAAGATCAGCAAGCCGCCGTCAAACCACTGGATATCCCCGCCGGTTTCCTTGGTGACAAGGGTGAGCTGGGTTCCATCCAAGGCGTAGACGCTCGCCCCATCGGAGGCAAAGATGCGCTTCCCCGTCACGGCCAAGGAACGGATGGGCTTGCCGCCGGTGGCCACGGTGCGCATCTTCTGCCCGGGAGCGACCTCGAATATCGAGCCGCCGACCGCGAAGAGGACGCGGCCGCCGGTGGCTTCCACTACAGACGAGATGGGCGCGGGCGACTCCAGGATCTTCACGATTTTTCGGCCCGGCAGAAGTTCGTAGAGCCCGCTCTTGCCGGCGACGTTCCGTTCGAATAGGAACATCCGCTTGCCGACGCCGGGGGCGATCCCCATGCCGACGCTTGGTAGGGTGAATAGCTTCGTAAGGACGCCGCCGACATCGAGAAAAACGAGATCCTGCTTGCGGATGGCGAGAACAATTCCGTCATGTGTGAACGCGAACCCATCAAGATCGCTCAGCCCAGTGATTGGGCGTATTCCTCCCCAAGCCACGGTGAACGCCTCTTCGCGTGAACTGAGCAGAATCTGGCGATTCGGTGTCACCGCGAGACCCGCGTTCAGCGGGCCGAGCTTCGCGAGTTTTGCCATGCGCGCATTGAGCAGCACCTCGACACGTCGGGGTACAGGGGGTGCGGGGGGTTCTGCCGCGTGAACGGGCAGCATAAAGCACATCAGAAGTAGGGCTTTAAGGCTCATGGGTGTTCTCTCGTGTTCTCTTCGCTGAAGATAGCTCGGTTCGCTCCGGCGACTTCTTTTCTCCATTCCTCGGCGATGCTCGCTGTCAGGCGAACGTCTTTAGTCGTGAGGTCTTTGAGATTCTGGTGGAATATGGCGTCGACGCGCCCCGCAGTGCTTCCCTTGAGATTAGGCAGCTGCGGATAGCGCGCGTTGGCGTGCATCTCGCCCGTTAATCCCGCGATGCCCTTTCCCAACGCGACTGACAGTTTGTCAGAGACCTCGTCGGCACCGTACGCAAATACGCCCTTCATGGCGTCCCGCTTCTCGATGATCTTCGCGAGCACTTTATTCGGGGCGGCGCCGAAGTTGTAGAGGACATTGACCGACTCGAGCGTAAGCATGTCGCCCTCTTCGATGGAAAGATCGCCTTTCGCCATTTTCATTATCTTCGGTAGTATGGTCTCGGGGAGGTTGTACATGTTGATCAGCACCACCGCGGGGCCGAACTCGGCCGAGACGGCTCGTTTGGCGGTCTTCGTGACGACTTCCCGGGTGCGGTCCAAGCCGCGCTTCGCAACAAATTCAGCCGCCCGGCTGAGATACGCGTAAGCTTCCGAATTAGCGGGGGGTATATCGGGGGCCAGCGTAGCCCCGATTTGCTCCGGCGTGCCGAAGGAGGCTGGGAAGTTGGGGGCCGAACCTTTCGAGAGCAACACGGGAGTATCGCCTCCAATGAAGGACGCAGTAGGCGGCGGAGAAGCCGGAGCTCCATCTCCCACAGAGATTGAATTGCTGCTCTCGTTCAGCCCGGCTTTGTCGGGCGCGACTCCGGTCTGCACAACCTGCTGCTGTGCCGTGTCCGGCGGTTGGGCCGGAGCGGGCGCATCGACGGCCGCCGGCTGCGCCAGCGTTGGAATCGGCGCGCCTGCAGGCGCCGCCGGAGCAAGCTCCGAGGATGTTGATCCGTCGTCCGGTTTTGCGGTTGGAGGAGGCAAAACTTCCGTTGCGCCGGATGCCGCCGGCGTTTGCTCGGCGGCGGCGGGAGCTGCGGCGATCGGCCGCGTGTCGGCCCCGATCGCGGCTGCAACGACCGGCGCCGCAGGGACGGGAATATCTGCCGCGACTATGACTTCCTTCGGAAGGGAGGCGCGC
>CAZIBN010000132.1:0-4593 GCA_964537395.1 uncultured Elusimicrobia bacterium | reverse complement strand
CCGCCGTCGAGCTCGCGCCCGAAGATCTGAGGCGTCTGGGCGCGGTTCTGCCGGCGCGCCTCGTCCTGGACGCGCGGCTTCAGCGCGGCGTACACCTCGCTGACCGTGCCTCGTCCCGCCGTCTCCGTCAGGGCCTTGAGCAGTTGATAGGTGAAGAGGCCGTGGCCCTGCTCCTCGAGGGCCCCGGTGATCTCATCGGAGGAGGAGGCCGACAGAGAGACGACCTTCCCTTCGCCGGGAGCGATCTCGAGCTTGGCGACGAGCGGGCGCGTCCCCGTGGCGAGAACCGAGCGGCCGCCCGCGCCCGAGAAGCAGGAGTCGAGGGCGACGAGGACGCGTTTGGCCTTGAGGGCGGCGAGCTTGGCGTAGAGGCGCTTGATCGGATAGGCGGTTTCTTCGAGATATTGGGGGTCGCCGTCCATCGGGACGAGGTAGGCCTGGGACGTCTTCGCGTCGGGGGCGCCGTGCCCGGAGAAGTAGAACATCACCGTGGATTTCTCGGTCACGTTGTTGGGCAGCCAGGCCTCGAGGTTCTTGATGAGGCCCGTCTTCGTCGCCTGGGAGCCGGTGAGGAGTACGATGTTGCGCTGGGGATAGCCCATGGCGAGGAGATGGGCGTTCATCGCCTTGGCGTCGCGCTCGGCGAAGCGGGCGTCGGGCAAGGTGTTGTATTTTTCGACGCCGACGACGAGGGCGAAGGCGTCGGGGTTGGGGGAGGCCTTGTAGGCGGGAGAGTCCACGTCGGACTTGTACTCGACGGCGGCGACGGGCGCTGCGCCCGGGCGAGCGTTCTCGGCGGCGGCCTCCCGCATCATCTGCTTGAGCTCATCCTTGGTGACGCCGGCGGCAGCCGGGGTCTTTGCGATTTTTCCGCCGGGACGGAGCCGCTCCAAAAGTTTGATCGCCGCGTTCTGTTTCGCAATGGCTGCGTTCGCTGGGGCGCTGTTTTGCGCCGCGAGTTGACTGTTCCCGGATTCGAATGCGGTGATCATCTGATCGACGTCGGCCCCCCGCTCTATGAGGAACTTGACGTTGGGCGCATTCCCTTCCATTGCCGCGCAGGCAAGAAGAGTGGCTCCACTCCACATTTCCGCGTTTACGTCGAGGCCTCTAGAAAGGAACGCGGCCAAAGATGCGCTGTCTCCCCTTCGGGCGACATAGCAGGGGGCTGTTTTGCAGTTCTGTCCGTACACATAGGCCTGCTGGCACTTATTGATGAGCATATTCAGGATGTCTTGGTCTCCAAAGTGCTCGGCCCAGCCGATGCCGTCGCCCAAAATATCCGTGGTACCTTCTCCGGGCACTACGCCTTCTGCGAGGAGTTTCTCCACGAGCGCCTTATTGCGCTTCTTTGCGGCGAGCTCCAGTCTCTTCGCTGGTGTCTGATTTGCGGATTGTGTGGAGACGCAGCCGGACAGGAGAGTTGAGCCGGAAAAGAGGCCGAGAAGCGCGGCGGCGAGGGCGAGGTTTCTCATGCCGGAAGTATATCAACGCCGAGCCCCGCCGCGGTGCCTTTCCTTTGATAGAATCCGCGCAATGGCCCCTATCGAGAAGCTGACCGCCGCCTTCGAGGATCCCGCCGTCGTCGAGCTGATGATCAACCCCGACGGCTCCGTGTACGCGGAGACCGCCGCGAAGGGCGTCAAGCGCCTGGACGCCGCGCCTTCCCAGGAAGACATCGCGGCGTTCCTGAACGGCATCACCGGCGAGAGCGAGGCCTTCGGCCCGGACCGGCCCTACGCCGACCTCTCCGCGACGGACGGCTCGCGCGTGCATGTGGTGGCACCGCCGATCGTGCGCGGTCTGACGGTCACCATCCGCAAGCGCCCGGCCAAGCGCCCGACGCTCGAGCAGCTCGTCGCGACCGGGACGCTGTCGGCGGAATGTGCGAGCTTTTTGGTTTATCTCGTCGACCAGAAGCTGAATGTTTTGATCGCGGGCGGCGCGAGCTCGGGCAAGACGACCTTGCTCGCGGCCCTGGCCGAGTACGCGGACGAGCGCGAGCGCATCGTCGTGCTCGAGGACACGCCCGAGCTGGCGCTGTCTCAGGAGCACTCGCTGTACCTGCGCACGCGCCTGCGCGACGCCTCGGGACGCCCCGACGTCACCTTGCGCGACCTGGTGGTGAACACCCTGCGCATGCGCCCGGACCGCATCGTCGTCGGTGAGACGCGCGGCCCCGAGGCCGCAGACATGCTCCAGGCCATGAACGTCGGCAGCGAGGGGATGCTGACGACCTTGCACGCGAACTCCGCGCGCGAAGCCATCACGCGACTCGAGACCCTTGTCCTCCAGGCCGGCATCGACATGCCGCTCAAGGCGATCCGCTCGAACATCGCGACGGCGGTGGACTTCATCGTCTTCCTCGCGCGCCTCGGCGACGGCTCGCGCAAGGTCATGCAGGTGGCCGAGATCACGGGCATGGAGCTCGACATGATCTCGATGTCGGACCTGTTCTCGATGGACGTGCGCCATGGGGGCGCGGTCCTGAAGCCCACGGGGCGGATACCGCGCTTCTACGACCGCCTGCGCGAACGGGGCGTCGAGCCCCCCATGGACTTTTTCAGGGCGAATTGATACATTCGGCCATGGCCAAAAAAGTCCTTGTCATCGACGATGAACCCGAGATGCTCAGCCTGGTGAAGTACACGCTCGAGCACGGCGGCTTCGAGGTGTACACCTGCGACAACGGGCGCCACGCCTGGGACGAGATCGCCAAGGTCAAGCCCGACGTGCTCGTGCTCGATGTCATGCTCCCCGGCATCGACGGCTACTCGCTCCAGCTCAAGATCGCGGCCGAGCCCACGACGAAGGACCTCCCCATCGTCGTGCTGACGGCGCTTGAGCCCTCGAAGACGCTTTTCCAGAAGTTCCCGCAGGTCGTCGGGTTCATGACCAAGCCGTTCAAGACCGAGGAGCTCCTGAAGACGGTCACGGACGCCTGCAACAAGGTCACGGGCTGAGGCTTTTATGGCCGAAGAGCCCGCTTATGACGCGATCGTCGTAGGAGCCGGCCCCGCCGGTCTCTCCGCCGCCATCATCATGGCTCGCGCGGGCCTGAAGGTCGTCGTGCTCGAGCGCGGCGAATATCCCGGCGCCAAGAACGTTCAGGGCGCAGTCTTGTATTCAAAGATGCTCCACGAGATCGTCCCCGAGTTCTGGAAGGCCGCCGACGCCCCCGTCGAGCGCCCCATCGTCGAGCAGAAGACCTGCATCACGACCGAGGACTCCTTCGTCACCGTCGGCTACCGCTCCAAGAAATTTTTAGAAGGCATCCCCAACTGCTACACGATCATCCGCGTGCAGTTCGACCAGTGGTACGCCAAGCAGGCCGAGGCCGCCGGCGCCGAGGTGTTCTGCGGCGTCATGGTCAGCGACGTGGTCAAGGACGCCTCCGGCAAGATCACCGGCATCAAGACCTCCGACGGCGACGAGCTGACGGCCAACGTCGTCATCGCCTGCGACGGAGTCAACTCGATCATCGCGCAGAAGGCGGGCTTCATCGACGAGCTCAAGAGCTCCGAGGTGGCGCTCGGCGCCAAGGAAGTCATCGGCCTGCCCTCGAGCGTCATCGAGGACCGCTTCCAACTCAACCCCGGCGAAGGGGCGACGATGGAGATGTTCGGCTCGGTCTCGCTCGGCATGCTCGGCTACGCCTTCCTCTATACCAACAAGGAATCGCTCGCCCTCGGTGTCGGCTGCAAGCTGTCCGACTACCAGCGCACGGGCCTGCGCCCCTCCGACCATCTCGAGCACGTCAAGCAGCATCCCCTTATCAAGAAGCTGATCTCCGGCGGCAAGCTGCTCGAGTACTCCGCCCACCTGATCCCCGAGGGCGGCTACAAGTCCATGCCCCCGCTCGCCGCCGACGGCTTCCTCGTCGCGGGCGACGCGGCGCAGATGACGAACCCGGCTTATCGCGAGGGCTCGAACCTGGCGATGACGGCGGGCAAGCTCGCGGGCGAGACCGTCATCGAGGCCAAGAAGAAGGGCGACTATACGAAGGCGACCTTGTCGGCGTACGTGGACAAGCTCAACAAATCTTACGTGCTTCCCGACATGGAGGACATCCAGGACCTCGAGGAGCATGTCGAGAACTCTCCCGGCTTCCTCGAGTTCTACCCCAAGCTCGCCTGCGAGCTGGCCCAGCTGCGCTTCTCGGCCGACGGCGTGCCCAAGCGCGAGCACCTGAAGACGGCGCTCGGGATGATCCGCCAGCGCGGCTTCCTGCGCGTGGCCAAGGACCTGTTCCCTCTGCGGAAGGTGGCGATCTGATGGATATCAAGGACATCAAGGTGGAGACCGGCGTCGAGGCCAAGCTCGGCACGCTCGAGTGGAAGAAGCAGCCCGAGGCCAACATCCTCCTGAAGAACTCGGGCGCGGATTCTCCCTGCATCTCGAAGTGCAAGGATAAGACCTGCACGACCGTCTGCCCGGCGAAGGTGTACGAGTGGGAAGCCGCCCACAACAAGGTCATCGTCAACTACGAGAACTGCATCGAGTGCGGCGCCTGCCGAATGCTCTGCCCCTGGGACAACATCACCTGCGAGTGGCCCGGCGGCGGCCAGGGCATCAAGTACAAGTACGGCTGAG
>CAZIBN010000131.1:0-4708 GCA_964537395.1 uncultured Elusimicrobia bacterium | reverse complement strand
CCCCGCCGCGGCAGTAGTTGCCCGTCGACGGCCAGACCGCCTTCTGCGAGGTGGGGTCGAACTCTCCCGTCACGAGGCGGGGGGCGAGGCAGGCGAACGCCGCGCCGACCTTATGCGCGCCGGTGGGGAAGTGCTTGCCCACGAGGCCGATGACGCGGGCGTCGATGCCGGTGATCGAGCGCGGGATCTCCAGATAGTTCACGTCCCCGAACAGGCCCGTCTTCGCGTCGTTCTTCCAGGTGATGCGGAAAAGGTTGGCCGGGTCGAGGTCGTTCATGCCGACCTTCTTGAGCCGCGCGTGGATCTTCGCGGGAGCCGTGGCGGGGTTCTTGAGCTGGGCGAACGTCGGTATGACGACGCCGCGCTCCTTGCACAGCTTGGCCGTCTTCTTTAACACCGCTTCGTTGATCTTCATGGATCTCCCTGTTTACGAAATCTTTTCTCGGGCGGCCACGCGCCTGACCGAGGCCATGCTCGTCCCGACCTCATGCGGACGTCCCGACACCTTCATCGCGCTGCCGATGTCCTTCAAGCCGTTGCCGGTGATGACGATCACCGCAGAATCGTTCTCCCGCACTGTCCCGGCGGCGGCGCACCTGGCCAGTCCCGCGTAGGCGGCCGCGCCGGCGGGCTCGGCGAAGACATTGGCTCCGCGGGCGACCGCGGGGATGGCGGCCATGATCTCGCGATCAGACACAAGCACGGCAAAGCCGCCGGATTCCTTGATGGCCTTGACCGCCGCCGCGCCGTCGCGGGGCAGGCTCACCGAGATGCTGTCGGCGATCGTCTGTCCGCCGACCGGTCGTATCGCCTTCCCGTCCTTCCAGGCGTTGGCGATCGCCGCGCTGCCTTCGGCCTGGACGGCGACCATCTTCGGCAATTTGTTGATAAGCCCCAGCGCATGAAAATCGGTAAAGCCTTTCCACAGGCCGCTGATGATGTTGCCGTCGCCGACCGAGACGAACACGAAGTCGGGGACCTTCCAATCCAGCTGCTCGCAGATCTCGAAGGCGCAGGTCTTCTTGCCTTCGCGCGTGAAGGGGTTGTAGCCGGTGTTGCGGTTGTACCAGCCGTACTCGTCGCAGGCCTGGCGGCACAGGTCGAAGGCCTGATCGTAGGTGCCGTCCACGCTGAGGACGACGGCCCCGTAGACGAGGAGCTGGGCCAGCTTCGCGGGCGGCGCGGTCCGGGGCACGAAGATGACGGGCTTGGTCTCGCGCTGGGCCATCATGCAGGCGAGTGAGGCCGCGGCGTTGCCGGTCGAGGCGCCGGCGACGGTTTTCTCTTTGGTCTCGAAGGCGCGGGCCGCGATCACGGCGCTGGCCCGGTCTTTAAAGGAGGCCGAAGGGTTGCGGCCGTCGTCCTTCAGATAGAGGTGCTTGAGCCCGAGGCCGGCGCCGAGCTTTTTGGCGTGGTAGAGGGGCGTCCAGCCGGCAGCCACGGGGGGGATCCCGGCGCGGCCCTCGACCGGAAGGATGTCGAGGTAGCGCCAAAGGGTCCGCTCGGTATCGGCCTTCAGCGACTTGCGGGTGAGCTTCTTGCGCAGGGCCTTATAGTCGTAGACGACCGACAGGTTCCCCTGGCATCCCGGGCAGATGTATTTGGTCGCGGCTAGGCTGAATTCCGACGCGCACTCGACGCAGCGGAACCCCTCGATTTTCTTCATAAGCCCTTCGCAATCATAGAAAATTAATGGAACTTTATCGGCCCCTCAATCGTCTGGTAGGTAGGACCTCGGGCCCTTGTGGCTCGACGGCCTGGGGGGTATAATGACCGACGAGATGAGAGCTGACGGGCACGAGCCGGCGACGAAGGCGGATATGCGGGGGCTGGCCTCTCGCCTGGACGGCCATGATCGACGATTTGAAAAAGTCGACGGGAACCTCCATCGGCTCAACGTCGCCGTCGCCAAAATGAGCGGCGACATGGTCGAGGTGAAAGCCGGGCTCAAGGAAGTCCGCAACGATATCTCTCGATTCTCGGCGATCCTCGAACGATCGTCGGGCAATATAGAAGCGGCCCTTCGTAAGATGGACATGCAGGCGAGCATGCTCATGGATCACGAGGGCCGCATCACGAAGCTCGAGCCCCGCTCGTCCTGACGCGCTGAAATTCCCTTTCGTCAGGCGGCGCCGACAGAAACTCATCTCGAATTTCTGGCGTGGAAGAACTCAGGAATAGGCTTCTTTCAGTATTCGCCGCGCTCCGGGATTTCCGTAGCGGTCCACGCAGTCCTGAACCTTGGCGTGATCGAAGGCCTTCAGGCGCGCGCCCAGGTTCTCCAGGACGGTCGCCGTGTCGTCCGGCAGGCGCTTCAGGTTATTGAGGAGGTCGACCAGCAGGAACTCTTCGCTCAGCTTGGCGGGATAGGCCGGGACTAGGCGGAACGTGAAGCGCTTGCCGCCGAGCGTGAAGTCGCCCGCTCGCTTGTGGTTGTAGACGACATCGTTGTTGTAGACCTGCGTTAGCCCGAGGCCGAGCCGGTTGAAGTGGTTGTAGGAGGTCAGCAGGAAATCGTTCGTCTTCAGGAAGGCGTGGACGAGGTCCCGGTCTTCCGGCGGGGCGGCCCCGAAGGCGTTCTTCTGCGGGCGGTGGTAAAGCCCGCCGGAGAGCTTTTGGACCTCCCCAGCGGCGACGAGGGCTTTCAAATCCCTGTCCACGGCGGTCGTGAGCTCCGTGAGCTCCTGGCGCCGGTAGACTTTGCCCGGACGCATGCCGTTCTTGAGATTCTCGGCGTTCTTCATGGCATCCTCAGTATGGCCTGAGCTGAGCCGAATTGCAAGTATTTTATGTAAAAATTCATGCAATACATGCTGAGTAAAATTGCTCAGCATGGTGAGTAGTTTGTGATCGAGGCTGGTTTCCCTACTTGACGAGAACGGCGTCCTCGAGGCAGACGGGGAACTTGTACATGCCGCCGAGGTCCTTCCGACGTTGTTGCAGGACGAGGCGGTAGAATAATTCGGCCAACTCCTGGGGCGGCAAATGTGTTGCATATGAGGTGTCTGTCAGAATTTTGGCTATCGTGGATGTTCATCGATTAGGAGTTGATCATGAAGAAGTCGCCGGATAAACCCGCAACTCCGGCGTCGACGACGCCGTTCCTACTTGTCAGCCTTTTCGTCACGGGAACTTGCTGTTTAATTCTCGAAATCGTCGGCACGCGCCTGATTAGCCCCTTTTACGGCTCGTCCATTTACACCTGGTCGGCCCTCATCACGACGACCATGGTCGCTCTTTCGGCTGGCTACGCATGGGGCGGGCGCCTCGGTGATCGTGATCCTCACCTGACCCTGTTCTCCCGCCTACTTCTGGCCGCAGGACTGGCCGTCGCCGTCATTCCGGCCCTGCGTGAGCCGGTTCTGCGCGCGAGCGCGCCGCTCGGACTCAAGCTCGGCGCGTTGGCCGCGGCGGCGGCGCTCGTGGGACCGGCCTTGGTTTTACTCGGCATGATGGGTCCCGTCGTCACGCGCCTGACCGCGACGGGCGCCTTCGACGCGGGACGCCGTTCGGGAGATGCTTGGGCCGTGTCCACCCTTGGAAGCGTCGTCGGGGCCGGCCTTGCCGGCTTCATCCTCATTCCGATGTGGCCCGGGTCACGCATCCTCTACGGGATCGCGGCCGTGCTCGTGGGGCTCGGGGCCTGGGGCTCATGGCTGGCGGCCCGACGTGCGCCTTCCGTCAAGGTGGTCGTCGCCGTAGCGCTCCTCATCCTCTCCGCGCGCGCGGCCGATTCCCATCACAGTGCCGTGATCGAACGCATCGAGTCCGCCTATGGCCGTATCGAGATCTTTGACGGCGGGGAGCGCCTTTATCTCCTCGTTAACGGGACGAACCAGTCCGAGATGGATAAGGCCACGGGCCTGAGCACCACCGTCTACGCGCGCTCTATCCAATGGGTTCGTGCGCTTCGTCCTCAGGCTAAGACGGCGCTCGTTCTCGGTCTCGGTGCGGGCCTTCTGCCGAAAGTGCTGGAGCGTACCGGGTTGACCGTGGATTCAGTGGAAATCGACCCGGAGATTGTGCGCGCCGCCCGCGATCACTTTGGCTACGCTCCCAAGGGACGCACCTTCATCGACGATGCGCGCGCAGTGCTCGAATCGCGTGATGAACACTGGGACCTCATGGTTCTCGATGCCTTCGGCTCGGAGTCGCCGCCCTGCCACCTCTTCACCGTCGAGGCCTTCACTCGCATGCGGGAGTCGTTGACGCCGGGCGGAGTGCTCGCCGTCAACATCGTAACAGGTGTCGTGGGCCAGGAAGGACGCCCCTGGCGCGCGACCTATAAGACCTTGGCTCGGGTATTTCCCAATGTGAGGGTCTTCGTCGGCGCGCAGTCTGCGCCCGGCCTCTTCAATGTGCTCTTCTTCGCTTCGTCATCAGGCGTGGATGCTCCGGCCTTGGCGGTGCCCGTGGACGCGCGCGCTGCCGTCGCTCAGATGCTCAGCCTGGAACTGACTCCCAAGGCTGCGGACGCCGCCGAGATGGCCGCCGTCGCGGAGATGACCGACGACTATGCGCCGCTCGACTCCATGCTGGCGGCCACGGCCGTGCGCTCACGACGACTCCTGCAGGAAAATATGCCGGAGATCTTGTTGCGCTGACGGCGCCGCTTTCCTATTTAACTAGGACGGCGTCCTCGAGGCAGACGGCGAACTTGTACATGCCGCCGAGGTCCTTGTTGAGGACGACCTTGCCGCGGACCGTG
>CAZIBN010000130.1:0-4750 GCA_964537395.1 uncultured Elusimicrobia bacterium | reverse complement strand
AGTTGGAAACCGTCCCCTCCTACCCCCGCCCCTTCCCCCCTAAATAGACGGTGTCAGGCCTTTAGTTTCTTCAATTACTTTGGGCCCGCACAAAAACAATTCAAGTAACTAAAGGCCTGACACCGTTACAGTACAGGTGGATCGACGAGGGAGCGGAGGGCGCCGACGAGCTCGGCGGCGGTGGTGAAACGGTGAGCGGGGTCAGGATTGAGAGCGCGGGCGAAGAACGCGTCGATGCCCGCGGGAAGACCCTTCGCAGTCTCGGACGCGGGGAGATAGCGGCCTAAGGCGCGATCGGTGCCACGAGGGAAGGCGGGGCGCCCCGTGAGGCGCTGATACAAGGACTCCGCGAGCGCCTGAGGGTCGGGCGAACCGGATTTCACCGCCGCGTCCGCCGCCGCGAGGGCTTCGCGCGGGGACAGGCGACCGGTTCCGGGCAGCAGGGACGCCGACGCGGGATTCACCGAAAGCGGATCCACTTCCCCCGCCTTCGTGGCCTTGCCGAAGATCCAGCCGAACAGGGCGGACACCGCGAGGATGACGAGGATCGGGCCGAGGCGCGCGCCGGCCGGCGCGGCCGCGGGCGGGTCGAGGCGGCGCAGGGCCGCCTCGACCTCCGGCGTCTGCGTCGGGTCAAGCTCCGCGACGCGACGATACTCTCTTAAAACCTCAGCCTTGGGGCGGCCGAGAAGCTCCAGAGCCACGGCCAAAGACAGACGCGCCGTTCCGCTTCCGGGAGACAGGACCACGGCCCGCTCGGCGTCGGCGCGGCCGCCCTCGACATTCCCGCCCGTGAGACGGGCGTTGGCGCGAAGCACGAGGCGGGACGTCGTTTCACCGACGGACAGGGCGTGCGAGGCCGCGGCCTCGGCCGTCTTCGGGTCGAGGGCCGCCAGCGCCACGTTGCCGAGCTGCTCCTGCGCGCGCGGGTCGCGCGGGGCCGCGGCGACGGCCTCCTCGGCCTTTGCGCGCGCGCCCGCGACGTCGCCCGCCGTCAGGCGCACGACCGATTCGCGGATGCTCTCCTCGACCCCGGCCCGAGCCGGAAGCGCCGCGGCCAGCATCAGCAGGAGCGTCAGGGACTTCTGGAGGATGTGGACATCGAGGACCTTGCCGAACTTCTCGCCGACCTGGCGCAGGCGCCCGGCCTCGAAGAATCCCCGCTTGGCGTGAAGGCGCAGGCTCGCCTCGTTGCCCTCGGTGACGCGCGCGAGCACCTGAAGGATCCCGGCCTTCTTGCCCGCCAAGAGAATTCCATCGAGAAGCTCGCCGCCGAGGCCGCGTCCGCGCGCGCCCTCATCAATATAGACCGAAACTTCGGCCGTCCGAGCGTAGGCGCAGCGGTCCGAATACGGAGACATCGACGCCCAGCCGACGACCTTCCCCGACTCCTCGGTGACGATCACGGGGTGAGAGTCGCCGTGGCGTGCGAACCATTCGCGCTGCTGCTCGGGTGTTTTGGGCTCAGTGTCGAACGTCCCGGTTGCGCGCAGAACGGCCTGATTGTAGATGTCTGTAATCGCGGGCAAGTCCAGGTCCGTCGCGAGTCGTGTCAAGAGCACGGATTCAGTTTAGCATGTTGGTGCGTGAGGTGATATTTTTTTATGAAATATCGTTGTTTTATAAATACTTATTGGCATTGACAAAATGGGAAGCGGGGTTATACTTAGCACATGGCCCCCCTCCCCCGACTCCTCGCCGCATTATTGGCCATCTCCGCGCCGCAGATCGCGCGGGCCACCCCCCAGGACGATGCCGCCTACGAGCTTCAGGCAGGCGACTTCGTTCATAAGGCCGGAGCCGCCTTCGTCGCTCATAAGCCGGGCATGCCGCTTCTGGAGAAGGCGCTTCAGCTGCCCCCCGCGCCTAAAAATGCCGCGCAGACGGCGAGCTACGACGGCCTGAAGGCGCTCCTCATATCGGCGAGCCGCGCTCAGGAAGGCTGCCAGGCGCCCTGCACCGATCCGGCGGAGATCGCCCTGTATCGAGGCAAGATCGAGATGATCGCTCAGAAAAAGCTCGCCCTGAATCCGGCCGGCGTGAAGGCTGCCCTGGACAACTATCTTCCGAAAGGCGTGCCGCGCATTCGCAACGGCGCGGCTTCGGGCGACCGCGCGTCCCAACTGCTCGAAGCCGAAGTGGTGGAAAAAATGATGAAAACCTCCGGCGTCGCCGCTGATGTGCGCCAGGGGCTCGGACGAAAGGCGCTCGGCCTCGCCGAGGCGCTCGGCCGCACGCAGGAAATCAAGGCCGATGCCCAGGGCTTCATCGTCATGCCCGACGGCCAGCGCAGCCGCATGACGCCCGAGCAGCTTGCCGCGCTCAATCGCATCCCCGCCGCGCAGGCCACGTACCTGCGGAAGCTGGCCTCCTCCCCGCCCCCCCCCCACGGCGCAGGAAAAATCCGACGCCTCCATGAAGGAGGCCGAGCAGTCCATCAAGGAGAATCCGGGCCGGGTGCGCGAGTCCCTCAATTACTGGAAGGCCGAGTCTCAAAACGCGAAAGGCAACCCGCTTTGGCGCGGTTATTCCTATTTCAACCGCGGCCTGCTCTCCATCTCCGGCTTGGCCGACGTCGAGGAAAGCGCGGCCCGCGTCGGCTGGGCCAGCGCCAGCGAAGACGTCACGGGCCGCCGCGCGACGTGGGAAAGCGTCAAGCTCTTCGGAAACGCCGGGATGTTCGCGGCCAACTTCGTCGGCCTCTCGGGCGGCGCGGCGGTCGTCCAGAGCGCAAAGGCGATCAAGAATCCCGTCGTGATCGAGGGCGTCGAGCAGCTCGGCAAGGCGGCCGCCACGAGAGTCGCGACGCGTTCCACCGCGGTCACCGAGACCGTCACCACCGCCCTGGCCACGGGCGGCAAGAAGCGCAACTACACGGCCGCCACCGAGGCCATGAATGAGTACGCCCGCGTGAATCTCAACGGCGTGATCAAGGTCGAAAAAGGCGGAAAATGGGGGCAGGCCGACTACATCGCCAAGGAAGCGACGATCAAGTACAGCCCCATGGTCGGCCAATCTCATGAGTTCGCCCACGCCCAGCAGATGTTCGTGAACCGCGCCAACGCGCTGGAGATCACCGCGACCCGGGTGGGCAAGACCGCGGCCAACCTGTCTCCCGCCGAGGTCGAGCAGGCCATGGCGCTCGCCTCGCGCTTCGAGAAGGGCTACTACATGCACCACGAGGCGCAGGCCCTACGAAGCTCGGGCATCCTCGGCCTCACCCCCGGCTCCAACTACGGGGCGAAGCTCACCGCCAACGGCGCCGAGCTCACCCAGGCCATACTGGGCGCACCGAAATGGGACTTCACCCGCGGACAGAAGGTATTCGGTGCCCTGTCCGGCCTGGGCGACAGCCAGGTCAAGATCGCCGCGAGCATAGTCCCGGTATTCAACGTGCCGTTCTTTAAAGACGGGGCCGCGATGGGCGTCGACGGCACCGCCGACTTCATTTCCCCCATGCTGCCGGATCCGACCGCCAACGGCTCCCGATGATCGCGAGCGCCATCAGCGTCGTCGTCGGTCTCGCCTTGGCGGCAGGCGGCGTTCGTTTGATCCGCGCCAGCGAGGTCAAGCCGGGTGACACCTCGTTCTCGAGCCTATTGTCGGCGCGCGCTCTGACCCTAGCGGGCGGATGGGTCTCGCTGTTCACCGGCCTGTACCTGGCGATGATCCTGGCGCCCATGCTCTACCTGAAAGGCTGACAAGATTGGCTATCATAGCCTCATGAAGCTCCCACGCGCGATCCTAACCGCACTTTTTCTCCCGGTCCTGATCATTCTGCTGTCGCTGATCTACAAGACCGTATGGCTGCTCGCCCACGGGGAGAAAGCCGGCATGTATCTCTTCCCTTACTCGATCGCCTTGTGGCTCGTGGGCCGGCGCGCGCTGCGCGCCTGGCGCGGAGAGCTGGAGAAGCCCTGGCTCGACGCAGCCTTGCTGATGATCGCCGGGGGCCTCTGGGCGTTCCTGGTGTACTCTCAGTTCCAGTGAACCGGAAGGAATTCGCCGCCCGCGTCTGGTCCAAGCTCATGGCCTTCGAGGCCTCGCACCGCTTCCTGACGCCGCGGCGCCGGATCCTGGCCGCGGTGTCGGGCGGCCCGGATTCGGTGTGCCTCGCGCACTGGCTGTCGGTCCAAGCGCGTAAAAAGGATCTGACCGTCGCCCTCGTCCACGTTCACCACGGCCTGCGCGGCCGCGCCGCGGACGGCGACGCGAAGTTCGTCGAACAATTGGGCGCGAAGCTCGGCCTTCCCGTCGCGATCGTCCGCGCGCCGGTGCGCGCGCTCGCCGCCAAGCGCGGGCTCGGCCTCGAGGAGGCCGGACGCAGGGAGCGCTACCGCGTGCTCGGCGAGCGGGCCCGGCGCGGGCGCTACACGGCGGTCGCGACCGGGCACCAGCTCGACGACCAGGCCGAGACCGTGCTCCTGCACCTGCTGCGGGGCACGAGCCTCGAGGGCCTCGGTGGCATTCCGGTGAGGCGCCCGCTGCGCCCCGGCGTCGAGCTGATCCGCCCGCTCCTGCCGCTGACCCGCGCCGAGGTCAGGCAGTACCTGAAGATGCACGGGCTCGACTCGCGCGAGGACGCCAGCAACGCCGACCCGAAGTTCACGCGCAACTGGGTGCGCCGCGAGGTCCTGCCCCTGCTCGAGAAGCGCGCGCCCGGCGTGAAGGAGCGCCTCGCCGCGATCGCGGCCAAGGTTCGGGCCGTCACCGGCCGCGCCTAAGCCGCCAGGCTTGCGCAAACCGCCGA
>CAZIBN010000129.1:0-4879 GCA_964537395.1 uncultured Elusimicrobia bacterium | reverse complement strand
TCACCAACGTCCTCTACAACATCAACCTCACCGACATGGGGACCTGCTACAAGGTCTTCCTGACGGAGCAGATCAAGGCCATTCCTCTGCACAGCGAGCGCTTTGGCATCGAGGCGGAGATCACGGCGAAGATATGCAAACGCCATCTACGCATCTATGAGGTCCCCATCTCCTATTCCGGCCGCACCTACGACGAGGGCAAGAAGATCACCTGGAAGGACGGCTTCTCCTACCTGTTCTGCCTCCTGCGCTACCGTGTCCTGGATTAGGCAACGGCCGCTGCTCGCGCTCGGCGCGCTTGCTCTTGTCCTGCGAGCGTCGTGCGCGCTCGTCACCGAGTTCCAGCCGATTTTCCCCGCGTACTACTACACCGACGCGAACGTGGTCCATGCGGCCGCGACCAGCGCCCTCGACGATATCCGCGCCGGCCGCGCCCCGATGATCAACGGCACGCTGAGCGCGCGGATCCAGACGCTGCTCACGCTCCAAACTTACCGGGCTTTCGGCACAAACCCCCTCGCGATCAAACTCCTCAACGCCGTGCTCGGCGCGCTCGCCGTCGCAACGCTTACATGGGCGCTCACTTTCGCCTTCCCTCTCCGGACCGCATTGATCGCGGGAATTCTCGTCGCCTTATGGCCGTCGCACATCTTCTACACATCGCAAAACCTAAAGGAGGCGCCGGCCAATCTCCTCGCGTACGCGGCGCTCGGTTGGGCTCTGGCCGCGGGCTTCGGCAACAACATGACGCTTCCGCGCGCGACGTCCTTCGCGTTCGGCGCGGCCCTCGCCCTGATCGGCGCCGGCTTCTATCGCTCATATGTCCTGGTCAGCCTGGCAGCCGCTCTTCTGCTCGCGCTTGGTCTCGCGTCGCTCTTCATGCGCGAGCGGCGAGCGAAGACGGCCGCGACGGCCGCGATCCTCCTCGCGGCGCTGGCGCTCTATCCGACCGCGGCGAGCAACGTCCTCAACTCTTTCCATTCACAAGCACTCGAGCCCTCCGACCAAGGTCGAATCCAACCGCGCTTGATCCCGGTCACCTACAGCGAATTTCACCCTGGCACCGTCATCCGTCCGACCTCCCCGGAAGGAATCACCTTCTTCCGTCAGTCGCGCCAGTTTGCCGATCGCCACTGGGCGAAATTCCAGAGCCCCAACAGCCGCGAGATCAGCACGCAGATCTACCCCGACGCCGAGTTCAAGAACTGGGGCGACGTGCTCTCCTTTTTGCCGAAGAGCTCATTCACCACTCTGTTCATGCCCCTGCCCGGGCTATACCCGATGGACGGCAAAATCGGGCGCTGGGGGGCCGCCGGCGAGAACGTCATCCTGCTCGCGCTCTCCATCCTCGCAGCGCTCGGCTTCACCCGCGGCCCGAAATCGGCCGCGCGCCTAGGCTTGATCGCGTTCTTCTCTGTCATGACCGTCGGCGCCGCTCTTCTCGAGTACGACCTGGGCAGCGCCGGCCGCCACAAGCTGCTCTATCTGCCGATGCTTTTCCCATTCGCCGCCGGAGAGGCCCTGCGCCTCCTTGGGCGCGAGGAGCCCAGGTGATCAAAGTTTTCGAGGTCGTCGAGTGCGGCGGGCCCGGCGGAACCGGAGAGCAGGTCGCCGCGATCTGCAACGGCCTCGATCCCGCGCGCTTCGAGGTGTCTCTCGTCTACGCGGTTCGCGGAGGCTCGGCGAACGAGTACCGAGCCAAGTGCGCGGGAGCCAAAGCGGCGTACTTCATGCCCGAAATGACTCGCGAAATCTCTTTGCTAAACGATCTCGCGGCCTTTCGCAAGCTCCGCGCGCTCTTCACGGAGCACCGGCCGGATGTGGTCCACGCGCATTCCTCGAAGGCGGGAGTGCTCGCTCGCGCCGCGGCCAAGGCGGCGGGGATCAAGACGATTTTCTACACCCCGCACGGCTACGGTTTTTTGCAGCAAGACCGGTCGACGGCGTCGCGCCTCCTATACAAGACCATCGAGAGGGCCGCCTCGCGCATCGGTTCGGTGGTCGCCTGTTCCCCGAACGAGGCCGCCGCGGCCGCGGACCTCACGGGCGGACGCCCAGTCCACACCGTCTGCGACGCCTATCTCGGCGATTTCCGCGAGCCGTTGCCGCACGATGGAGTCGTCGTCGGCTCCTGCGGACGACTGACCTACGCACGCAACCCTGACGCGTGGATCCTCCTCGCCCAGCGCCTGACCGACTCACGCAACGGCCTCAAGTGCGTCTGGATAGGCGGCGGCGAGGATGAGCCGCGTGTTCGGACCCATCTCGAAAACATGAACCTGCCCGGCCGCGTCGAGCTCACCGGCTGGCTGCCGGCGGAGCAGGCGCGTGAACGCCTGCGAGCGCTCGATCTGTTCGTGCACTACTCCCGCTGGGACGCGATGCCCAACGCCGTGCTCGAGGCCATGGCCGCCGGCCTGCCGGTCGTCGCCTCGGACAACGGGGGAAACCGCGACGCCGTCCTGGACGGCGTCACGGGCTTCATCGTCAGGAGCGAGGTCGAGCTGCTCGAACGCAGCCAGCAGCTCATCGACGACAAGCCCCTACGTCTCACGCTCGGCGCAGCCGGGCGCGAGCGCGTCCGGCGAGAGTTCTCGCTCACGGGCATGCTCGACGGCCTGTCGCGCCTATACGCGGCCTAGCGGCCGAACGGCACGACGCTCTCGTCGAGAAAATGCTAAAATCAGCTTTCAAATGATCCCTCCCCTGCTCAAGAAGCTCGCGTACAAACTGGCAGACGTCAGCCCCCTCGTCCGCCGCGCGGTCGACGGCTACCGCGGCCGAAAGCTTGTCGCCCGCTACGCCGGCCGCACCGAGGTCACGGCCCGGCCTTTCGCCCTGCAAAACGTCGAGCTGACCAACAAGTGCCCCATGCGCTGCGTCATGTGCGCGCGAACGAACAACATGCTGCGCGAGCAGGGCCTGATGACCTTCGAGACTTTCAAGACCGTCATCGACCAATTCGTCGCCGCAAGCCCAGCCGAAGCGCTTTCCCAGGATACCTGGCTCCATCACTTCGGCGAGAGCCTGGTCCACCCTGAGTTCGGCCGCTTCGTCCGCTACGCGGTGTCGAAGGGCGTTCGCGCCTGCATGTCCGTCAATCCGATCATGCTCACGCCGGCCATCGCCGATGAGCTGCTGGGCACCGGCATCACGAAGCTCTACATCTCTCTCGACGGCCATGACGACGAGTCTTTCTATAAGATTCGCGGGGTCAAAGACGCCTACGAGAAGTCGAAGGTGAACCTCCTCGAGTTCCTGCGGAAGAAGTCCGAGCTCGGCTTGAAGACGCGCATCGTGCTCTCGATGATCAACTTCGGCCTCAACCGCGAAAGCATCGAGCGCCAACGCTCGTACTGGGAATCCGTGCCCGGCATCGACGAGTACTTGTGCAAGGCCTTCATCACCTGGAACGGGGACGCCGCCGACGTCAACAAGCTCGCCGACGAACAGACGGACAACGAGGAGATGCGCAAGAGGTACCCCACCCCCGCCTGCAGCGTGCCGTGGGAGACCCTGAGCGTCACGTGGGACGGCGAGGTCGTGCCCTGCTGCTTCGACTACGATAAGAAGTACCCGCTCGGCAACCTCAAGGAGCACACCCTCTCCGAGATATGGAACGGCGAACGTATGCGCGCATTACGCCGCGAGTTCCTGGCCAATAACGTCCAGAACGAATTGTGCCGACGCTGCACTGTCCTTTATCCGCCCGAGCACCCCACAGGCGCGGAAACATCGACCTCCGCGTCCATCGCAGGCTGACCCCACATATTGAATCGCTGAGCCTCCGTCGTCGGGGGAATTGATATAATCCTCCCAGCATGGCCCTCCAGAACAGCCCCCATCGAACGGATGCCTCGATGACGCCTTCTTCCGCCGCAGGACTCCCCCCCTGGCTGAGGCACGGCCTGCGCACGACCGGTCATCTCCTTTTCGATGCAGTCGCGGTCACAGCGGCCTACCGCGCCGCCTTTTGGGCGCGCTTCGACTGGCCCTGGCTCGTCTCCCGCATCCCGCTCTCCGGAGAGTCCGTCGCCTGGGCCACTTACCAGGGCCTGCTCTATGCCGCGGTGCCGATATGGCTGCTGCTTCTACGCTCGAACCGGGTCTACACCGCGTCCTACATGGGCTCGTCCGACCGGTTCATTCAGATCGTCAAGGCCGCGGCGCTCGGCACCTTGACCACTCTCGCCGCCGCATTCCTCTACGAGCGTCTGGCCTACTCACGCTTGATGCTCGCGATCGCGTTCCCGATCGGCGTCGTCTTCCTGAGCGTGTCCCACACCTTAGCGCTGCGGTTCGACGACTGGCTCGCCAGCCTCGAGGCCGCGCGTCCCGTCCTTCTCATCGGCGGCGGTTCGGTGGCGGCCGTGCTTAAGGATCGCATCCTGGCGCGCCACCCCGGGGCGGAGGTGCGCGAGACCTCCGCGCTGGCTGAGCACGCCGCGTTCGCGCGGTTGCTCGACGGCATGAACTGGTACGAGGTCATCGTGCTGCGCACGCGCGAGACGCACGAGCGTATACTCGCCGCGGCCGAGGCCTGCGACGCGCGCGGCATCCGCTTTGCGATGGTGCCCGACCTGCTCGAGATCCGCATGGGCGAGGTCCAGATGGACCACCACCTCGGCATACCGGCCTATCGCATCAAGCACTCCTCGCTGACGCGGGCCAACTTCCTGTCGAAGCGGATCTTCGACATCGCGTTCTCGTCCCTCGTTCTCGCCGCCACGGCCCCGCTGTGGCTCGCCATCTGCATCCTGATCAAGCTCGACTCCACTGGCCCGATCCTCTTCAAGCAGGAGCGGTACGGATTCAAAAGAAAGGTGTTCAAAGCCTTCAAGTTTCGCACCATGGTCGTCGACGCCGAGAAGAAGATCGA
>CAZIBN010000128.1:0-4967 GCA_964537395.1 uncultured Elusimicrobia bacterium | reverse complement strand
GACCTCGCCAAGCTCAACGAGGCGATGGTGTACGCGACGATGGCCGCCGTCGAGTGCGCAAAAATGTCCGGCGTCGTCGTGGATTTAAAGAAGGGCTACAGCGAGACCCCCGTGGACTGGACGACCGGCGCCATCATCGGCTGCGGCATCGGCGGCATGGACACGATGTGCGACGAGCTCGGGCCCGTGCTCGCGGCCGCGAGCGAGCAGGATCCGGGCATGGGCGTGCGCCCGATGGGAACGGATATCGTCCCCAAGATCATGGAGAGCTCGGTCTCCGTGGCCGTCGGCAAGTTTCTGGGATTGGGCGGACAAACGACGACCAATTCATCCGCCTGCAACACGGGAACGGAGGCCATCTTCGAGGCCTTTAAACATATACAGCTTGGCTTCGCCGATTCCATGTACGCGGGCGGAGCCGAAGGCACCCACCCCGGAACGTGGTCCGGCTTCGATGCCATGCGGGATGTCTTGTGCTCCAAATTCAACGACCGCCCCGAGAAGGGCTCCCAGCCGATGGGCGCCGGCGCCTGCGGCTTCGTGCCGTCGGGCGGCGCGGGCGTGCTGCGCCTGGAGACGCTCGAGAGCGCGCAGAAGCGCGGCGCGACCATCCTCTGCGAGGTCATCGCGGCGTACGCCAACTCCGGCGGGCAGCGCGACGGCGGCACGATGACGTTCCCCAATCCGGACGGGGTTATGAGATGCATCAGGCAAGTGATCAGGGATGGAGAGCTCGATCCAAAGCGCATTTCGCTGATCAACGGGCACTTAACATCCACCGGCGCCGACCCCCGGGAAGTGGGGAGCTGGATCAAGGCGCTGGAACTCCCCTTAGAACGCTTTCCCCTCATCCAGTCCACGAAGTCGATGATCGGGCATTCGCTCGGCGCCGCGGGCGCTTTGGAATGCGTCGCCGTCGTGGACCAGATCGTCAACGGATATGTGCATCCCTCGATCAACAGCGAGGACGTGCATCCGCAGATTCCCATCGGCAACAGCATCCCGCACGAAATGGTGAAGAAAGAACTGGAGTACGTCATTAAAGCCAGCTTCGGCTTTGGTGATGTTAATGGATGTGTTCTCTTCAAACGCTGGGACGGAAAATAATACAATCAGGTAATCCTCGGAGGAACGAAGACATGGCATTCATGCGAAAACAGGCGGTTGTCGAGGCGGTCGACGTGAACACGCTCACCCCGGACGATACGGAGAAGCGCATCACGGCGGGCGTCAAGAAATACGCCACCAACGAGGCCAACTACGCCGCGGCCGACGCGAACACCCCCTACCTCGGCCACATCGTGGGCATGGGCATCGAGTCCTCCAACCTCGCCGACATCACCATGTCCATCGAGCGCCAGTTCCTCACGAAGATGACCACGAAGGTGCCTCTGTCCGAGGGCTCCGCCGAGTACAAGCTCGCCTCGGGCGAGCTCGGCAAGCTGCGCATTCTCGACGGCCAGGACGCCTTAGCCGCCACTCCCGGCCTGTCGGTCAAGATGCTCATGGACCTCGGTCATATGCCGCCTTCGGCGGCATATCTTGAGAAGGTCATGTCCTTCGCCTACGTGATGGCGACGGGCGATGGCTGGAAGATGGCCGACGCGCTCAAGAAGATGGCGGGCAAGGCCGAGAAGCTCGCCGGTGCCGAGCGCGGAGAGGCCCTGGTGAACCTTAAGACGCTCGTCGCGCAGGCGAAGGACTACGACGCCCTGCTCGCCGACGCCTCCAAGCTCGCGGCCTCCAAGTCGAAGGCGTACGTCAACGACAAGGGCGGCTTCGACGCGTTGACCAGCGAGCTGAACCTCACCCTCGACAAGATCAAGGGCGTGTCCGCGGGCGGCGATGCCGCCGCTCTGGCCAAGCTCCGCGGCGAGGAAGCCGAGATCCGGACGCGGCTTAAGATGAGCGCCGCGAAGCTTCGCGTCTCGCAGGAAGTCTCCGAGGCCGCCGGCAAGCGCCGCGCGATCGAGGACACGAAGGTCGCCGATGTCCGCAAGGCCCTTCAGGAAGCCGTTTCGCTCGCCGAGAAGCTCTCTTAAAATGTCGTCGCTGGAAGCGGAGGAGATCAAAGCCCTCCGCTTCCAGTGGCGCTTGAGCCGCGCGCTCGTGGTGCTCGTGTCGCTGGTGGTCACCGCGGTCGCGCGGCTTCATTTCAGGTACCGCCTCGACGACGACATCGACGCCCTGCGCGCCGACATCTGGGCCAAGCTCGACGCGCACCACGGCCCCGTGATCTGGGCCGCCAACCATCTCACGCTCATCGACAGCTTCCTCGTCTATTGGGCGGTCTTCCCCGTCAGCCGCCTGCTCGAGGACCGGCGCATCCCGTGGTCCACTCCCGAGTACACCAACTACTACAAGCTCGGCGGGCCGTTTCAGAGTGCGTGCATCCGCGGCCTGCTCTATCTGTGCCGCTGCATCCCGTTTTTACGCGGAGGCGAAGACGCGGCTTCTGAGACCTGGAGGCAGAAGGCCTTCGATAAGTGCGTCTGGGTCCTCAAAGAGGGCGGCGCCGTGTTCGTCTACCCCGAGGCCGGGCGCTCGCGCTCGGGCTGGCTCGAGCCGCGCCGGCCCAAGGATTTCCTCGGCAAGCTCGCGCTCGAGGTCCCCTCCTCGAAGTTCCTGTGCGTGTATCTGCGCTCCGACCGGCAGATCGCGACGACCGCCTGCCCGCCGCGCGGCGACCGCCTGCGCGTCGTGGCCGATCTCATCGAAGGAGTGCTCCCGGGCGAGACGAACGCGCGCGACATCAGCCAGCGCCTCTTCGACCGCCTGGCCGGGATGCAGCAGGAGTGGTGGAAGGGCTCGGACATGGCGCGCAACTGCGCCGGCAACGATGTCGTGGACCTGAAAGGGCCGCTTTTGCGAGAGAACTTTTCCGACGACCTGACCGAGGCCGATCAGGAGTGGATGGAGCGTCACCTGACGAAGAAGGAGCTCTCCTACCTCGCCACGCTGGGATCTGACAACCTGTTCCGTGGCTTCTGGCGCTTTTTCTGCGCGAAGGAGGCCTGCCACAAGGCCCTCGGCCGAGCCGTGATCGTGGTCCCCAACGGCGCGTTCCACGAGATCGAGGTGGACCTGTTCCGGCTCAAGGCCACCCACATCCCCTCGGGCCTCCAGCTCGACATACGCTTCACCGACGACGACGCAGAGAAGCTGCACTGCGTCGCGGTCCTGCGCGGCGGCTTCATCGGCGACGAAGAGACCGAGGGAGACATCCTGTGGGCCGTGGGCGAGGTGCCGGCCGGGACTTCTCCCGGCGCCTTCGTGCGTGACCTGGCGCTCGACATGATCGCCTCGTCCAATGACGAGATCGGCTCCTCAGCCAAGCTGGCGCTGACCGAGAATTCCGGCCTGCCCGGGGTGCTGTGGCGCGGCGCCCAGCAGGACTGGAGCCTCTCCCTCTCGCACTCGGGCCGCTACGCGGCCACGAGCTTCATGATCTCATGACGACGAGGCTCGCCGCTTTCGCCTGCCTTCTGTTCGCCTCGTCCTCCGCGGCCCAACCGAGACCCGAGCCCAAAGGTGATCGTTTTTGCCGCGCGGGAATCGTCCGCCAGAACGAGCCGGTCGTATGCGACGGCATGGGCTCGGAATACTGCGCCGCCGAGCTGCTCCGCATGGAGAGGGCTTGCTATGACGCATACATGAGGGCCCGGGCCCAATGGAAGCTCGCCGCCCAGGGGAAAGCGCCCGTTCCGGTCGCCGAGCTCGAGGGCATCCTCGATAATGCGATCGCGTTGCGCGATGCCACGTATCGCCGTCCGGACTACCACTACTCCTTGAGCGTGGGTGACGTGGAGTCCGATCTCTCCGCCGCCCGGATGATGAGCTACAAAACAGCGCCTCTGCCCCCGGCGTCTTATGAGATTCATTCCGATGCGCTCCGGCCTCTTGCGCTCGGAGCCTCACCCTCGCCTGAGCCAACGCCCGTCAAGCGCTGGAGGCCCCTCGGCTGGATCGCGGGAATACTCGCGCTGTTCGCCGCCTCCTCCGCGTTGTTCTTCCGCGGGCGCAAGGAAGAGGCCGCCATTCCAGCAGCGCCTGTGGCGCCGCCGACGCCCGGGGCTCTGCCCTCCCCGGGCGAGCTCGTCGCAGAAAGGTACCTGGTCAAGGAGGAGCTTCGCGGAGCGGCCGATCCAGGCTGGGCCGCGGTGGACCGCCTGACGGGCGACGCGATCATCCTTCGCGGGCCCGGCCATGGCGCCGCTCTCGAGGAGGAGGCCCGGCGAGCATCGACGATCTCCCACCCGGGCGCCGTGCGCGTCCGGGGCAGCGTGCGCGATCCCCGCGGGCTCTTTGTCATCAGCGACCGGATCGAAGGCGATACGCTCGCGGCGAAGTGCGCGGCGCACGGCCCGTTCGACCTCGACTTCGTCAAACGGATCGTCGCGCAGGCGTGCGGCACGCTGTCGGCCGTTCACGGCCTCGGCCTGGCGCATGGCGGGATCTGCGCGGAGCGCCTCGTTCTCGACCAGGCCGCGGCGCTCAAGATCGTGGGCTTCGGGCCCATGCGCTCGTCCGTGGGCGCCGAGGCGGCGCCACCCGAGGCGACGGCCTCACCCTCCGGAGACCTCTACGCCTTGGCGTGCACGGCGTACCTTTTGATGTTTAAAGCTCAGCCCTTCACGGGATCGAACCTGGCGGCGCGCAAGGCCTCAGGAGACTTCGTCTCCGCGACGAACCGCCGGCCGGGGCTGCCCCTGGCGCTCGATCTGTTCTTTACGCGCGCGCTGAGCCCGGATCCCGCCCGCCGCTTCGCTTACGCCGACGAATTCCGCGCTGAGTTCGAACGGGCTCTCCCCTAAGCTGCTTCCGGCGGCCGAGCGCCGTTGTGCCTTTAACGACACGCACATGCGTTCCGGGAGGAGTTGCTGTGCCGTTTACGGCACGCACCGTGACCAGAAATCGGGATAGGGGCGGCCGGGATTAACCCCGGCCGTCCCCTCCCACACCACCGG
>CAZIBN010000127.1:0-4976 GCA_964537395.1 uncultured Elusimicrobia bacterium | reverse complement strand
CCTTCAGCGGCGCCGTACCTCTGATCCAGGCGGCGGCGCGATCGTCATCCAGGGCGCCGCGGTTCGGGGAGCCGGCGCGGCGCGATCGTGATCCACCGCCGGCGGCGTAGCGAGAGACGCTCGCGGAATTCGTAGCTTCCTCGCCGAACGCGGTAAGCGATCTCTCGAGCGAGGGTCGACAAAAGTCGAAGGGCCCGGGAGTGAAGCCCGGACCCCTCGGAGCGAGTGCCGAGCGACGAATCGCACGACATCCGGCTTCGAGCAAATAATCGGCTGTCGCTCGAGTCGTGTGCGCGAGGGCGAGCGAAATCCGATGCAGATGGTGCCGGCGGTGGTTCATCGCGTGCCGGCGGTGCGACCACGGCCGCGTGTACTGCGGTGACGAGTGCAAGGCGGAGGGACGGCGCGAGGCCAACGCGCGACACCAGTCCTCGGACGAAGGGCGCGACGATCATCAGGCGCACCAGGAGGCGTACCGAGACCGGAAACAGAAGGCTGTGACGGATGAGCATGGCTCGAAGTTGCCCGAGAGCGGCAACGTGGGCGTCACGGCGGCAGTGAATCCGACTGCGCTGCCGGCGGAGGAGCATCCCCATGCGAGGCGAGACTCGACTCACGATCATTCCCCGGCACGCGGAGACGCGCATCCTGATGACCGAGGGGGCGGACGATCTCCTCATCGCGAGGCTCGCGCCAGTGTCGGAGGTGCGGCATCGCTGGGCGGCGCCGATGTTGATCGAGGCGCTTTCGCTGTGGCAGAGCCGGCCGGTGCGCGTTGTGATCTCTGCGGACGCACAGGACTATCTCTATCCCCTCGGCCTCGGGGATGGGCTCGGCGTTGGCGTGAGCTGTGCGCACTACGTCGTAGAGATTGTCGATCGCGCGCGCCCCCCTGCTCGCCGCATTCGTGGCCTCGGGGATTTTCGTGATGCGCGCCGGCAACTCCGCCTGGTGTGGTCGCAATGATCGCCGTGGGCTTGGCCGGCGGGTTCGATGCGGCCACGGGATCGCCGGGGGCCGAGTGTCTCGTGCCCGTATCGGCTCTCGGCGATCGGCTGGGCGGGCTCCGGCTGCGCGACGCTGGGACGCTCGAAGCGATGGGCCGGTCGCTCGACCGTCATGGCCAGCTGACGGCGATCATCCTCTTCGCCGAGGGCGGGCGCCTCGAAATCGTCGACGGATTCAAGCGGATGCACGCGGCACGAGCCCTCGGCTGGACCGATCTGTGTGCCACGAGGTGTGACGGAGGCGCCGCCGAAGCGAAGGTACAGATCGCCGTTCTGCACGATCGTCGTGCGCTGACGGAGCTGGAGGAGGGATGGCTCGTGCGGTCGCTCTATCGTGAGGACGGCCTCTCGCAGCCGGAGATCGCGCGACGTCTCGAGCGGCACAAGAGCTGGGTCTGCCGGCGCCTGTTGCTCGTCGAGGCGCTCGATCCGGCGGTCCAAGCGGACGTGCGCCTTGGAATGCTCGCGCCTCGCGCGGCGGTCGCGCTCGCGCAGTTGCCACGTGGCAACCAAGCAGCGGCCTCGGCCGTGGTGATCCGTCGCGGCCTGACGGTGAAGCAAACCGAGCTCTTCGTCGCGGAGATCCACGAAAGACCCAACGACGCGGCGCGGGCCGAGTGGATCGGGCGACGCCTGGACGGGGCCACCACCAGCTCGCCGGCTCGAGGAGCGCGTTGCCCGACACGGGGCGACGCGGATTGGATGGCGGCGGACGTCGCCACACTGCTGCGCGTCGCCGCTCGTCTCGAGGCGCGGTTGCTCGCGCGCCCCCTCGATGCGCTCGGAAGTGGAGCCGCGGACGTCATCTTCGACGGACTCATCGCGCTCGGACCCGTGCTCGCCGCGCTTGCGCGGACCGTCGCGGCCGTGACCGGAAGGGACCGGGCGGCATGACCGTGACGTGGCGCTCCCGGGAGGAACTGGTGCATCAGGTCGTGACGCTCGCGGCCGATGGCATGGCGCGGCGCGCGATCGCCCGTGCAGTCGGCGTCAGCCGCAACACCGTCAAGGCCATCATGGACGCGCATGTCGCGCAGCGACAGGCCGACCATTCGGCGATTGCGCCCAAGCCCGGCCGCGCACCGCGACCCAGGATGGCCGATGCATTTCAGGATCGGATCGCCGAGCTCCTTGCGACCTACCCCGACATCACCGCGCAGCGCGTGTTCGAGATCCTGAAGGACGAGGGGTTCGGCGGCGGCTACACCGCGATCAAGAAGCACGTCAGGCGAGTCCGCCCCAAGAAGAAGCCCGCCCCGAGTCTCACCGCGCCCTCGTGGGGCGCCGGTGAGATGGCCGAAAGCGACTGGTCGCCATATTCGATCAAACTCACGAGCGGGGGGAGTGTCGCTGTCCAAGCGTTCTCTTACGTCCTGCCCTACAGCCCACGGAAGTTCATCGGTCTCTACGAGCGGTGTGACCTCTTCGCCCTCATGGATGGGCACGTGCAAGCCTTCGCGCGCTTCGACGGCTGTGCTCACCGCTGCACCTACGACAGCCAGAAGGCCGTGGTGTTGCGCTGGGAGGGCACGCAGGCCATCTACAATCCGCGTTTCCTCGCCTTCGCCGCCCACTACGACTTTCGCCCGCGCGGCGTGCGCGGAGATCCCAATGCGAAGCCGCGGGTAGAGAGAAGCTTCTGGGAGATGGAGCGCTCGTTCTTCAACGGTCGCGCGTTCCGGGACCTCGAGGACATGCGCAAACAGCTCGCCGAATGGCTCGACCGTATCGTGGACCAACGACGCAAAGGCAAGGGTCTCGAGCGCTTCGTCACTGAAGAGCGGGACAAACTCCGGCCTTTGCCCCTCCACCCCTACGACACGGCGCGCGTCGTCTACCGCGTCTGCAGCATTGATGGGTTCGTCGACTGGGAAGGCAACCGCTATGCCGTCCCCTACGACCACGTGACGGACATCCTGCCCGTGCGCATCACCCAACGAGAGCTCTTCGTCTACTCGGCCGACCTCGAGTGTATCGCGCGCCACCAACTCGGCCCTCGCGGTGCCGGACAAAAATTCGACCCGTCCGGCGTGCACCCGCCGCCACACCGCAAGAGCCCCGTGGATATCGATCAGGTTGCCGCCGCTTTTCGCGGCTTTGGCGAGGGAGGCGACCGGTTCTTTCGCTTGCTCAGCGCCGGACCCATCCGGGTCTGGGGGCACCAGGCCCGCTGCATCCTCGTCTTGCGCGCCCGCTTCGAGACGAAGGATCTCGACGCCGCCCTCGCGCGCGCCGCCCGCTTCGGCGCTCTCGAGTTCCGCGCCGTGGAACGCATCCTCGAGGCCTCCTCCTCCCCGCGAACACTCGACGAGTATGTGGCCGACGACACCGCGCTTCGTCTCGAACAGGCGCTCGGCGTGCGCCGCTCCGAGCCCTCGGATCTGACCCAGTACGACCGCCTCCCGCTCGCTCCCGTTCTCTCCAACATCTCCGATCCCCTGCTCGAGGCTGCGTCATGTCCAAGCGAAACGGAAAAACCGGAACTGACAACGTCCCTGCGGTCGACGACGATATCGTCCTCGACCGACTCCGACGACACCTCCACTTCCTCGGCTTGACACATACGGTCGCCGAGCTCGACCAGCAGCTCGCCTGGGCGACTCGCGACCGTCCCGGTCCCAGCGCACTGCTCGAGCACGTTCTCGGCGCCGAGGTCGCGCACAAGCTCGAACAGCGCATCACCAGCCGGATCGAGAGGAGCGGCCTCAAGGAGAGGAAGACCCTCCAGGCGTTCGACTTCGACTTCCAGCCCACGCTCCCCAAGCCCACCATCGTCGAGCTCGCACGCCTCGACTTCGTCCGGCGCCACGACGACCTCATCATCACTGGCAAGCCAGGCACCGGCAAGAGTCACATCCTCAAGGCGTTCGCCTTGCGCGCCTGCGAGCTGGGGATCCGCATGCGCTACGCCCGCTGCGTCGACCTGCTCGACGACCTTCACGCTGGCCTCGCCGACGGCTCCTACTCGCGGCGCTTCAAGAAGTGGGCGAGCGCGGACCTGCTCATCATCGATGACGTCGGTCTCGGCCAGGTCAAGAAACGCGACGACGAGCCGACCGCCGCCCACACCCTCTACAACCTCATCGACAAACGGCACGGCAAGGTCTCCACAGCGATCACGTCCAACATCTTTCTCAGCGACTGGGGCACCTACCTCGGCGACGTCACCCTCACCGCCGCGATCCTCGATCGCATCGCGATGAACGCGATCCGGATCGACATCAATGGCCCCAGCTACCGCCAGCACGTCGCCAATGAACGCGCCGCCGGTCGCAAGCCGAAGGTCACCGACCGCCTGACAGCGCCGAAAGCCTGACCGACGGCGTGGGCTGGCGCGCGCCGGCAGCGGCATGCCAGTGGATCAGTATCGCGCCGCCCTCCGCTGAGCACGTGGATCGGTCGCCGGGCCCGAACTGGATCAGTTCAAGAGCGCCCCTGAAGCGCGAAGCGACGATCTCGGGATGCGAGCGGCGTGACAGGCGTCCTCGATGCCGGCGGTGATCCCTTGCAGAGCGCGGGGGCGCGCCGCTTCGGCGCGCCCCGAGCGTCCGCGAGGACCTCGTGGCGTGGAGCGTTTCTTGGGACGACGCAAAAGGGGCGCCGGCGGGATGTGCCATTCGACCCTCTCGCTGACGTAGCTCAGCCGTCCGGAGCCTTCGAACGGACCGTGCAGGTGCGCCACATTCTTCCGTAGAGGGCAAGGACACGCGTCGGAAGAAGCATGATTCCAAATGCGGTGCCAGGGATGAATGCCGTCGCCCCATAGAACAAGACCGCGTCGGGGCACGAGGCAAACGCAGCGCCCGGAGCGCGCCAGATTGCCGATTGCGACGCGGACCTGACCGTTATGAGCGCTGCGCCGACAAAGCCCACGCAGGGCAAGATCACTGGGAGCCAGCCCCGCACACGGTGCAACCACCGAGCGGCCTTCCAACGCCACACACCCGCAATCACCGAGCAACTCAGCAC
>CAZIBN010000126.1:2597-5281 GCA_964537395.1 uncultured Elusimicrobia bacterium | reverse complement strand
GGAGCTCAGCGAAGACGGAGACCGACTGGGACGCCGAGCACGAGCTGTTCGCCGTGTCCGGCGACATTCCGGGTCGATTGGCCCTGCTCTCTGCCGCCAAGTCCTGGGATGAGGTCCGCTCCGCTTGTCAGGCGTCGCGCACTTCGTTCGATGCCTCGGCGGATTCGCGCCTTGTGATCGCTCTCGAGCGCGGCGCGGATTGGAAGGCTCTCGCCGAAAAGGCCAAGGCCCTCAAGTCCTCGCTTATCGACGGAATCTTCTACGGCACCGGCAAGCCCGGAAAGCTGGGCGTCCTCTTCCCCGGCCAGGGAGCGCAGTACGTCGGCATGTCTCGCGACCTCGTCTGCGCGTTCCCCGAGGCATTCAACGCCCTCTCCGAGGCGGATGCCGCCTTCGAAGGCGGGAAGATCTCCGCGTTGATGTTCCCGCAGCCGGCGTGGAAGCCGGAGCAGAAGGAAAAGCAGGAATTGGCGCTCCGCGACACCTCCGTCGCCCAGCCGGCTCTCGGCGCCGCCGCGTTGTCCGCCTGGGGCGTGCTGTCCCGCTTCGGTCTGAAGGCCGACGCGTTGGCGGGACATTCATACGGTGAATTAGTCGCCCTGCACCTTGCGGGACGCTACGACTCCGCGACACTCCATTCCTTGTCCGGTTTGCGCGGCCGCCTGATGAAGGGCGACGGTTCCGACAAGGGCTCCATGCTCGCGGTGATCGCGTCGTTCGACGAAGTCGAAAAAGCCGTGAAGGAAGAGAAGCTGGACCTCGTCATCGCCAACCGCAACGCGCCCACGCAAAATGTGTTGTCGGGCGCGACCAGCGAGATCGATAAGGCAGAAAAAATATTGGCCGCTCGCGGCCACAAGGTGGTCAGGCTTCCAGTCGCCGCGGCGTTCCACAGCTCTCTCGTCGCCGCGGCGCTCAAGCCCTTCGCGACAGCCCTCGATCTGTTGCCGTTCGGCAAGCCGTCCCTGCCGGTCTACTCCAACACCACGGGCGACGTGTATCCCGATTCCGCGCCGAAGGCGCGGGAGGTCTTGGCCAACCAGCTTGCCCACCCCGTCGAGTTCGTGAAGTCCATCGAGGCCATGCGCCGCGACGGGATCACGACCTTCGTGGAGTGCGGCGCGGGCAATCGCCTGACGGGATTGGTCGGACAGATCCTCAAGGGGCAGGAATTCACCGCCGTCGCCGTCGACGCGTCTAATGGCAAAAAGAACGGAATGGGGGACCTCTCGAGGACCTTCGCGCAGCTGGCCGCGCTCGGTTATCCGTTGAACCTGTCGGATTGGCAGGGGGGAGAGAAGGGCCTGTCCGACTGCCGCCCCAAGCCGAAGATGTCGGTGACTTTGACCGGCGCCACCTATCGTTCCACGCCGCGCAAGAATTTTCCCGCGCCGGTGCCGCCCGTCGCCGTCTCCGTTGCGGCGCCGCAGGCGCCGGCGGCGCAAGCCGCCGCTCAGGCCGGCGATGCGGGTTTGTTGGGCCAGGCGTTGTCCGCTGCCCAGGCGAGCATCGACGCCTTGACCCGGCTCCAGGAGCAGACCGCGGCCCTTCATCTCCAGTTCCTCCAGGGCCAGGACTCCGCGCAGCGCAGCGTCCAGGCGTTGGTGGAGCAGCAGCAGGCGTTATACGCAAGAATGTCGGGCGGTGTTTCGGCGTTCGTGCCCGCGAGCATTCCGGTCTCCGCTCCGATCCCTCGATCCGTTGCCGTTAATAATCCGTCGCCTTCGCTTGCCCCGGTTCCGGCCCCTGTCGCCGTTGCCGTCGCGCCGAAGGCGGACATCCTTCCCGTTCTGATCGTGGTCGTCTCCGAAAAGACCGGTTATCCCGCCGACACGATCAACCCCGACATGGATCTCGAGGGCGACCTCGGCATCGATTCCATCAAGCGTGTGGAGATCCTTTCCGCCGTGTCCGAAAAATTGCCCGGCGCTCCTAAGGTCAAGCCGGAGCATCTTGGCACGTTGCGCACTTTGAAGCAGATCGCCGCGTACCTGTCGGAGGGGATGACGTCGACCGTCGTGAATGTGCCGTCAACGGCACAGGCGCCCGTCCCGGGAACAGCCGGCGTGACGAATACGGCACAGAGCGACATACTGCCGGTTCTCGTTGCCGTCGTCGCCGAGAAAACCGGCTACCCCGCCGAAACCATCAACCCCGACATGGATCTGGAAGGCGACCTCGGCATCGATTCGATCAAGCGTGTGGAGATCCTGTCCGCCGTCTCCGAAAAATTGCCCGGCGCACCTAAGGTTAAGCCCGAGCACCTCGGCACGTTAAGGACGTTAAAACAGATCGCCGCCTATCTGTCCGAAGGCATCGCGGTTTCCGCGCCCGTGCCGGTCCCCGCGGCCGTCGTCAGCGTTCCCCATAATGCGCCGTCGACCGAGATCTTGCCGGTTCTTCTCGCTGTCGTCGCCGATAAGACCGGTTACCCCGCGGACACCATCAACCCCGACATGGATCTGGAAGGCGACCTCGGCATCGACTCCATCAAGCGCGTCGAGATCCTCTCCGCCGTCTCTGAAAAATTGCCCGGCGCCCCCAAGGTGAAGCCCGAGCACCTCGGCACGTTAAGGACGTTAAAACAGATCGCCGCCTATCTATCGGATTCGACTGTCGTCGAATCCCCCATCGCGGTTTCCGCGCCCGCGCCGGTCCCCGCGGCCGTCGTCAACGTTCCCTCC
>CAZIBN010000126.1:0-2497 GCA_964537395.1 uncultured Elusimicrobia bacterium | reverse complement strand
CATCGCGGTTTCCGCGCCCGCGCCGGTCCCCGCGGCCGTCGTCAACGTTCCCTCCTCGAACCTCCCCGAAGAACCCTGCGTCATCACCCGCCTCGTTCCTGAACTGTCCCCCGTAGGCCCCCGCGACGCCTTCCCTCTGGATAAATCCCTGACCATCGCCGTCACCAAGGACTCCGGCCTCGACACCGCGATCCTCCATGAGCTCCACACCAAAGGCTACAAGGCCGAGCTCGTTTCCATCGACGACGCGAGATCCCTTCCCGCGGAGCTCGGCGCCCTCATCATCGTCGCTCCCGCGCACCCGGCGTCGAAGGGCTGCCCGTGGACCGCGGACTCCGAGACCTGGCTCAAGAAGTCCTTCCTTCTCGCCCAGGCCGCCGGTCGCTCCTTCTCCGAGCGCGGCACCCGCGGCCTCGTCCTGACCGTGACCCGCCTCGACGGCGCCCTCGGCCTTGCCGGCGGCAAGGACCAGGATCCCGCCTTCGGCGGCATCGCCGGCCTTATCAAGACGGCCGCGCGCGAGTGGAAGTCCGTCTGCCGCGCCATCGACGTCGACCCCGCGCTGTCCCTCAACGCGGCGGCCAAGCTTCTGGTCAAGGAATTCGTCTTCGACGGCCCCGTTGAAGCCGGCCTTTCCGAGAGCGGCCTCAAAGCGATCGCTCTCGTCGAGCGCGCCGTCGTCCCCTCGGGCCGTGAGCCCCTGAAGGCCGGCGATGCCGTCATCGTCACCGGCGGCGCGCGCGGCGTCACCGCCGAATGCGCGCTCGCTTTGGCGAAGGCGTTCAAGCCCCGCCTCGTCCTCGTCGGCCGCAGCCCGTTGCCCGGCGCCGAGCCGTCGGAGCTCGCTGCCGCGGCGACCGAAAGCGCTCTTCGTTCCCTGATCGCGAAGTCCTCGACCGGCCTGACTCCGAAGGAGATCGGCGCCCGCGCGAAGGAGCTGATGGCCGCGCGTGAGATACGCGCGACCTTGTCCCGCCTGAGCGCCTCCGGCGCAGAGGCTCGTTACCGCGCCGTGGACGCGCGCGACGCTGTCGCCGTGAAGGCGCTCGTCGCCGAGACGATCAAAGATTTTGGTCCGATCCGCGGGATAGTTCACGGCGCGGGCGTCCTCGCCGACAAACCGATTCTCGAAAAGACATCGGCCATGCTCGACGCTGTCCTCGACACGAAGCTATCGGGCCTGCGCCATCTGCTCAACGCCGTCAAGCCGTCCGATCTCCGAGTCCTCGCCATCTTCTCTTCTTCCACCGCGCGTTACGGCCGCATCGGGCAGTCCGATTACGCTGTCGCCAACGAGGCTCTCAATAAAGCCGCGCAGATCCTCGCCGCGCGCCTGCCCGAGTGCCGGGTCGCCTCGCTCGGCTGGGGCCCGTGGGACGGAGGGATGGTGGACGCCGGCCTCAAGAAGCTGTTTGCCTCCGAAGGGGTCGGCGTGATCGGCCTCACGGCCGGAGGCGAGCATCTCGTCGCCGAGCTGCGCGGCTCCGGCCCGGCCGAGACCGTGGTGCTGGCGTCCCTTCCCGGCGTCAAGGCCGCATTGCCCGTCAGCTTCGAGCGCGACCTGACGCTTGAGGCGTACCCGTTCCTCTCCTCGCATGTCCTTAATGGCCGCGCGGTTCTCCCGCTGGCGGTCTCGGCCGAGTGGCTCGCGCATGCCGCCCTGCACTCCAACCCCGGCTTCGTGTTCGTCGGCTTCGACGATCTGCGCGTGGCCAAGGGCATCGTCGTCCGTCCTGGAGCGTCCACGACGCTTAAGGCTCACGCAGGTCCCGCGGAGAAGCGTGACGGCGCGTTCGTCGTCGCCGCCGAGCTTCGCGGAGACGGCGGTGCGCTCCATATCTCCGCCAAGGTCCTTCTGGCGGCCAAGCGCCCGGCGGCTCCGGCGGCTGCGCTCAAGGTCTCCGGCCCGGCCTATGGCCGCAAGATCGACAAGGCTTACCAGGAGGTCCTGTTTCACGGACCCGACATGCAGTTCATCCTGTCCGCGCCGCACTGCGGGCCGGAAGGGATCGTCGTGGAGTCGAAGACCGCGCTGCCTCCCGCCTCGTGGGCGCGCTCGCCGATCCGCGACCGCTGGCTGACCGATCCCGCGGCGCTCGACGCCGCGTTCCAGGCCATGATCCTTTGGACGGACTCCCAGATGGGCGCCCCGTCCCTGCCGAGCTTCGCCGCGAGATACCGGCAGTACGCGGAGCGCTTCCCGGAACGAGGCGTGCGCGTCGTCGTCAAGGCCGTGAAGCGCGCCGACGGCCTCGCTGGCGCCGATATCGAGTTCCTCGATGAGCGCGGCGCGCTCGTCGCGAAGCTCGAGGGCTTCGAGTGCGCGGCCGACAAGTCGCTTGCCGGAGCCTTCCGCCGTAATGCCGTGGAAGCCGCCCTTTAACGGAGGATCTCTCATGAAGAAGACTTTGCTCGCTTTGATCGTCCTGTCCGCGTTCGCCGCCGCCTGCAAGGAGCGCAAGGCCGACCCGCGCCCCAACTACGAGGGCTCGAGCTC
>CAZIBN010000125.1:1860-5407 GCA_964537395.1 uncultured Elusimicrobia bacterium | reverse complement strand
AGTCGCCGAGGTCCCCCCCGGCCCTCCCGTGCTGTCGACCTTGGTGTTCGAGGTCTACGGCCCGGACGCCGCGAAGCGCGACGATTTCGCCCGCCGTCTGAAAGCTTTGCTCGAGATGACTCCCGAGATCACCGACGTGGACACCTACGTGCCCTCGCCTGAGCCGCTGAGCCGCCTCGTCGTTGACCGTGAGAAGGCGACGCTCAACGGCATCGCCCCGGCCTCGGTCGCGGCGGCCGCGCGCCTCGGCCTCGCCGGAGAGACGCTGGACCTGGCGCACATGGACGGCGAGCTCGAGCCCGTCGAGATCAGCCTGCGTCTTCCGGCCGACAAGCGGGGCGATCTTAACGCCGTGCGCGCGCTGCCCCTGATCGCGCGCGGCGGCACGCCGATCACGGTCGGAGCGCTCACGCGCGAGACCAAGATCGAAACGGATCCGCCCCTCTACCATAAGAATCTTCGCCCTGTGTCCTACGTGATCGCCGAGGTCGGCGGCCGCACGGAAAGCCCGGTGTACGCCCTCATCGACCTGAAGCCGCGCATCGAGGCGCTGGCCAAGGACGCGGGCATCGACCTCGAGACCTGGTACACGCGCCTGCCCGACGACGCCTCGAAGCCCGCGCTGAAATGGGACGGCGAGTGGCAGATCACCTATGAGGTGTTCCGCGACATGGGCATCGCCTTCGCCGTCGTCCTGCTCCTCATCTACGGCCTCGTCGTCTTCTGGTTCGAGTCCTTCACGATCCCGCTCGTCATCATGGCCCCGATCCCGCTGACCTTGGTCGGCATCCTGCCCGCGCACTGGGCGATGGGCGCGTTCTTCACGGCGACCTCGATGATCGGCTTCATCGCGGGCGCGGGCATCGTCGTGCGAAACTCGATCATCCTCGTGGACTTCATCGCCCTGCGCCGTCGCGAGGGCATGGCCCTGCGCGACGCGGTGATCGACGCGGGGGCGGTGCGCTTTCGGCCCATGCTGCTGACCGCGGCGGCCGTCGTCGCCGGCGCGAGCGTCATCCTCTTCGACCCGATCTTCCAGGGCCTGGCGGTGGCGCTGATGGCGGGAGAGGTCGCGTCCACGGTGCTGTCGCGCATCGCAGTGCCTGTCCTGTACTTCATGATGGAGAAAAAAAATGACGATTGATCGGATGATCCGCGCCATCGCCGGAACCTTCATACTCGCGAGCCTCGCGCTGGCCCATTGGGTCGACGTCAGGTTCCTGTGGTTCACCGCCTTCGTCGGCGCGAACCTGCTCCAGTCCGCCTTCACGCATTGGTGCCTGATGGAGGACATCCTGCGCAAACTCGGAGCCGGAAGCCATGAGCAAGACCCCCGAGGCTGATCCCGGCCGGACCTTCCTCATCGCCATCGGGCTGATCCTCGCCATCGCAGGGATGATGATCTTCTCGCCGTTCCTATGTGCCCTCCTCGCCGCCGCCTCGGTCTCCCTGCTGCTCGCCCCGGCCTACCGGTCCTTGCTCGCCCGCGCGCCGAAGCATTCCAGCGCGGTCGCGCTGGCGCTCACCGGCCTGATCTCGATCCTCGTCGCCGTCCCGCTCCTCCTGGGCGGCTGGCTCCTCCTGCGCGAGGCCGCGGAAGCCTATCCCGCGGCACGGGCCTGGCTGGAAGGGCTGTCCGCGCCGGGCGCGACCGCCTGGGCGCCCCCTCCTCGCTGGGCCGTCGTCTTCGAGACGGGACGCGCCTACGCATCGGCCCTCAAGCTCGATCCCAAGGCGATCGTGCTCGAGAACCTCGACCAGGTCAGCTCCTGGGCGGGAGGCTTCGCGGGAGCCCTGATCAAGAACTCGGTCTTCGTCTTCCTCAACCTGGCCGTGTTCATGGCCTCCCTGTTCCTGTTCCTGCGCGACGGGGCGGCCATGATCGGTCGCGTGAGCGCGCTCATCCCCCTGCCGCAGGAAAAAACGCGGCATCTTCTGACGCGCGTAAGCGACGTCCTCCTCGCCGTCGTCAAAGGGATATTCGTGGTCGCGATGGTCCAGGGCGCGCTCGCCTGGGCAGGCCTCGCCCTCTTCCAGGTCCCCTTCGCGATGCTGCTTGGAACGCTGTGCATGATCCTCTCGCCGCTGCCGTTCGTCGGCTCCGCTTTGATCTGGGTGCCGGTCGCGCTCTACACCCTGCTGTCGGGGGCGACGGGAAAGGCGGCCGCGCTCGCCCTCTGGTTCCTGCTCGTCGTGGGCCTGTCCGACAACCTCGTGCGCCCGATCCTGCTCGGGACGCAGATGAAGCTGCCCATCCCTCTGGTCTTCATCGCCGTCATCGGAGCCATGAAGGCCTTCGGGCTCGCCGGGCTGTTCATCGGCCCGCTCGTGATCGCGCTCGCCTTCGGCCTCCTGGACATCCTTGAGTGAGGTCAGAGTGCTGGCCAAATGCCTTCTCGTGCATATTCGCCCTCAACAGGAAGGTGAAAATGTACGAAAGAGCATCTTCAGCAGGGTTATTGGATGACTTCTAGACAGTCGGCGCGGACCCGATGGCCGGCGCCGCGCGACGCTTGAACCACTTCTCGATCTCCACCGCGACGAGCACGACGGCGGACAGCGCTGCTGACAGCGCCAGCTCCCCAAGGGTCAGCGCCTGGGTCTTGAGCGCGTGCTGGAACGGAGGGAAGTAGATCGCGACGAGCTGGAGCAGGATCATCCCCGCCACCGCGGCGAACAGCGGGCGGTTGGAGAACAGGCCCTGAGAGAACAGCGATTCGCGGTCGGAGCGGATCGCCATCACGTGCCCCATCTGGCTGAACACGAGCACCGTGAAGATCATCGTCCGCCAATGGGCGTCGCCCTCGGAGACGAAGAAGAACTGCGCGCCCAGGGTCAGCGCGGCCATGAGCACGCCCACCCAGATCGCGTGAAAGCCAAGCCCGTGGGAGAAGATGCTTTCGTCCGGAGGGCGCGGGCCGCGGAGCATGACGCCGGGCTCGGCCGGCTCGGCGGCCAGCGCCAGGCCCGGGAGGCCGTCGGTGAGAAGGTTGACCCAGAGGATATGGATGGGCAGGAGCGGGATCGGCAGGCCGAGCAGCGGCGCCGTCGCGATGATCCAGACCTCGGCGGAGTTCGTGGTCAGCTGATACTTCACGAAGCGCCGGATATTGTCGTAGAGCCTGCGCCCCTCGCGCACGGCGGCGACGATCGTGGCGAAATCGTCGTCGAGCAGCACCATCGCGGACGCCTGCTTGGCCGCGTCGGTGCCGGAGAGCCCCATCGCCACGCCGATCTCGGCGCGCCGCAGGGCGGGCGCGTCGTTGACGCCGTCGCCGGTCATGGCCACGACCTCGCCGTTCGTCTGCAGCGCCGTCACGATCCGAAGCTTCTGCTCGGGCGCCACGCGCGCGTAGACGCGCACGCTCTCGACGCGCTTGGCGAACTCCTCGTCGGAGAGCGCCGCGAGCTCCACGCCCGTCATGACGCCGCCGCCTTCATCCAGTATCCCGAGGCGGCGCGCGATCGCCGAGGCGGTGAGCGGATGGTCGCCGGTGATCATGATCGTCTTCACGCCCGCCTCGCGGCAGGTCAGCACCGAGGCCCG
>CAZIBN010000125.1:0-1760 GCA_964537395.1 uncultured Elusimicrobia bacterium | reverse complement strand
AGCTCCTCGACGCGCGGATAGCGCTTCTCGAGCGCGGCGGGGTCCGCGCCCGCGCTCATGGCCGCGCCGAGCAAAGCGGCCTCGGTCGGGTCGCCCGTGATCTTTCCCGCGGCGTCGGCGCGCGCGTCGCTGCACAGAGCCATCGCCGCGGACAGCATATCCCACGGCGCGCCGGTCCCGAGCGCCTCGGCCTCCTTCCCGTCGCAGTACAGCTTCTCGACTCGCATCTGGTTGAGCGTCAGCGTCCCGGTCTTGTCGGAGCAGATGACGGTGACTGACCCCAAGGTCTCCACGGCGGGCAGGCGGCGCACGAGCGCCTTCTGCTTCGCCATCTTGAGCGCGCCCAGCGCGAGCGAGATCGTCACCACCGCCGGCAGGGCCTCGGGCACCGCCGCCACGGCGAGGCTCACCGCGGTCAGGAGCATCTGAAGCAACGGCTCTCCGCGCAGCACGCCGCCCGCGAAGACGAGCGCGCAGATCCCCAGCACGACGACGGCGAGCCGCTTTCCGAATGCCGCCAGACGCTTCTGCAGGGGCGTGCTCACCTCCTCCGTCTTCTGGAGCATGTCCGCGACGCGGCCGAACTCAGTGGCCATGCCCACGGCCGCGACCACGCCCGAAGCCCGCCCCCCCGCGACGATGGTGCCGGAATAAGCCATGTTGCGGCGGTCGCCCAGGGCCTGGATGTCGGAGTCGAGCGCCGCGACGGACTTCTCCACGGGCGCGGACTCGCCGGTCAGCGCGGACTCGTTCACGCTCAGGCGTGCCGCCTCGAGCAGGCGCAGGTCGGCGGGCACGACGGCCCCCGCCTCGAGCGCGACGACGTCGCCCAGAACAAGCTCTGACGCCGGGACCGTGACGAGCGCGCCGTCGCGTCGCGCGAGCGCGGACGGCGCGGCCATGGCCTTGAGCGCGGCCAGGGCGTTCTCCGCCCGGTATTCCTGCACGAAACCGATCACGGCGTTGAGGACCAGGATCACGGCGATCACGATGGTGTCTTCGAGGTCGCCGATCAGCCCCGAGACCACGGCCGCGGCCAGGAGCACGAGCACGAGGACGTCCGCGAACTGGCCGAAAAAGATCGCCACGGGCGACCGCCGCGGAGCCTCGACCAGCACGTTGGGCCCGTTCTTCGCCAGCCTCGCCGCGGCCTCGACGGCGCTCAGCCCGCCCTCGACCGAGCCTAAAGCGGACAGGGCATCCGCGGGCGGCATCCGGTGCCAGACTGGGGCTTGCGCTTCGTTTATCCTGGACATCATCGCATTTCGCAGCATTCAGAACCTGGCCGTCTCGTTGCGCCACGGTCCTTGAGGAGGCCGGGGCAGCCCGTAACCCCCTCCAGGAGTGGCGTGGCCGGACGCGTACGGCGCGAGGACCGGACCCGCTGCCTGGACGCATCGCCGGGAAAACGAACGAGACGCGGCTGGATCCGCGCCTCGTTCGTTACGTTTTGGGCTATCAGCGTGCGGCAAGCGTCCGGATCAACGTCTGGGCCCGCGCCCGGCGGCCCAGCTCCCGCAGCAACGGCTTGGCGAGGCGCGTCCGAAGCTCCGGGAATACGACGGCCTCCTCGTACGCAAGGTGAGTCTCCAGCTCCTCGCGCAGACGCGCGAGCACGGTGCGCATGCAATGCACGTGCTCCCCGTCGCAGCTGATCACCACAGCGGCGAAAAGACGGGCCATGTCCGAGATGGCGCGATGGCCCTCCGCGATCGCCGCGTTGATAGCCGGATCCACGCCGATCTGACGCAGAACCCGCG
>CAZIBN010000124.1:0-5495 GCA_964537395.1 uncultured Elusimicrobia bacterium | reverse complement strand
TCACCCGCGATTTCGTGGCCGAGATGCTGGTCCTCGTCGACGGCCGTTCCGTCTACTCGCCCTTGCTCGGCGGCGTCTACTGGGCGAGCATGCCCGTTCAGATCCAGGACATCGCGCGCATCGAGATCGTGCGCGGACCGAACGCCGCTCTTTATGGCTCCAACGCGGCGCTCGGCGTCATCAACATCATCACGCGTAAGCCCGGGAGCAAGGCCTCCGGCATGGTCTCGGCGCGCGCCGGCAACCGCATGGTCGCGAGCGCTGAGTCCGCGGAGGCCGGCGCCGGTCTCGGGGGGGTGCGCGTCAGCCACGCCTACGAGGCGGCGCCGGGGAACCCGGCCCCCAACGGCGTCGGCGAAGCCAACGATTTCCACCATTCCAACAAGCTCAATGTCCGCGCCCGCTTAAATCCCGACAAGGCGACGGAGCTCGAGCTTATGGGCGGGGGCTCTTGGCAGACTATAGGCGCGCCGGGCTATCCCGTCAACACGCGCGGGACCATTCGGGATCAATTTGGGGGGATCCGCGCCGAGCACAGGCTGGAGTCGGCCGGCACGATCGAGGCGTTTGTCTCGCAATCGGAGCAACTCCTCGATGCGGATCGGTTCCTGGTCCGTCCAACGACCGTACGCATCTATCAATATGACGCGGAGGTCCTCCACCGCTTGTCCTGGGCCGAGGAGACAGTCCAATCTGGCGTGGGCGCGAGTTGGCGGTTGTCGGGGGTCTATTCAGACCAGCTCTTCGCCGGGCGCCCATCTCGGAAGAATACGATCAAGCGCGGGTTCACGCACCATGCGGTGCGGCTCAGCGAGACGCTGACGGCGGTTGCCGGCGTATCGCTTGAGGACTCCTCCGTGGGCGGCCTGCAGCCCGCCTGGCAGGGCTCGGTGCTGCACTCCCCGAGCGAGGAGCACGCCTTTCGCCTGTCCTACGCGCGCGCGCCGACGATGCCGACGCTGTTTAATAAGTCCGGGAACTTCACGTTGGGGGCGACGCTCTTTTCCGGCAACGAGGCGATCACGCCCCAGCAGCTGTCGTCCTGGGAGGCGGGCTGGGCGAACCGGTCCTTCGGCGGCGCCCTGAAGTCCGAGGCCATTCTCTACTACATGGAAATCCGGAACCGGAATTTCCAGCATGTTCAGAGCCTGGGCCCAACCACCATCTCCTATGACAACCGCAACCGGGCCTCGGCCCGCGGCTTAGAGCTGTCCACGCAATACGCGTTCGCGCCCGGGCGCGCGCTGTTCGCCAACTACACCTTCGAGAAAATACTCGATGACAAGGGGCTTGACGCCGCCGGAACGGAGCTGCGCCTCGGGACCCCGCTGCACAAGGTCAATGTCGGAGGCCGGACTACGCTGGGGCGCGGCTTTAGCACCTCCGCGCTGATCGCCTACAAGGACAACTTCACCGCGAATTCGACCTCGCGCGGCACCCGCCGTCCAATCCCCCGCTCGTTCCGGGTCGACGCGCGCCTGTCCTGGACGCCGCGGCCCGGCTGGGAGCTTTTCCTCGCCGGCATGGACCTGCTCCAGCCCTACCGGGTCGAGACCGCCGATGGGACGGCCTCGCCTCGGCGCTTCGAGGGCGGCATGACCAAGAGGTTCGGCCTTTGAGAAACTCCGTTCTCCTGCTCCTGCTGGCGTTCGCCTGCCCCGTCGCCGGACGGGCCGCCGAGGCGCCGACGGTGATCCTAACCTCCGATTCGGAGCATTATCGCCAGGCCCTGGAGGGCTTTTCAGAGGCCTGGGGCTCGACCCTGACGGTGATCGCCGCCGCCGCACCCCTGCCCAAAGGGGCGCGGGCGTTCGTGACCTTCGGCGGCCGGGCCGCGGCGCGCGCGTGGCCGAAGGACGCGGTCGTCGTCGCCTGCCTTGCACCTCTGCTGCTGTCCGTTGAAGACGACGCGGTGACTTCTGTTTCGATCCTGCCCGAACCGGCGCAGGTCATCACGCGCGCGGCGGCGCTCGTGCCGGGGCTTGGGGTCCTGCGCGTGCTGTGGTCCTCCGACGCGTCGCGCGCCGACGCGGAGGCGCTCGCCGCCGCCGGCACGGGCCGGGGCGTCACCGTTCTGCTTGAGCGCGTCTCGCCCCCGTCGAGCCTGCCCGTGGTCCTGCGCGAGCTCAAAGGAAAGACCGACGGTCTCTGGCTCATGCCCGACCCGGCCCTCGTCAGCGCGGACAATATCGCCGTGCTGCGCGACTACGCCGCGGTCAAAAAAATCCCCTTCCTCTCCGCGACCGAGGGCCTGGCCGAGCGCGGCGCCACCGCCACGATCGCGGCGTCCTTCCGGGACATGGGCCGCGCCGCGGCGGCGTCTTTGCGTGCGCGCCTCGACGGCACGGCCGGGCCCGAGGTCTCGCACCCCGCGCGCGTGATCGTGACGGTCAACGCCGCGGCGGCGCGTGATCTCGGGCTCCGGTCGGAGTCCGCGGACAAGGTGCTGCCATGAGGCTTCAGCAGAAGGCGCTCGCCCTGGCCCTTCCTGCAGCGCTCGTCGGCGGCGTCCTGATCGCGTTCGTCTCGCGGCGCGCGACGGAGTCGGTCATGATTTCCGAGGCCGCGCGCCGGGCCCTGCCCCAGGCGGAGGAGCTCGCCCAGAGCATGTCGTCCGAGGTCGCCTCCGGGGACGAGAAGCTCCTCCTGCCCCGTGCGCAGGCGGCCCGCAACGCCTCGGGCGCGGCCTATGCCGCGGTTCTCTCCTCCGGGGGGATCGTGCTTGCGCACACGAGCGTGCTCGAGCGCGGCCGCCGGCGCGATGACCCGGCGGCGCGCCGGGCGCTCGCCGCGTCCGCGTCCTCTGCGGAGGAAGTCGAAGAGGAGGGCCAACGGCGCCTTTTCCTGGGCGTGCCGATCTGGCGCGTGGAGGAGGAGGTCCTGCTCTCCGGCAAGGACCGCACGCGGGAGGGCACCTTGCTGCTGTCCTTGCCGCTCGACGCCACGCTCGCCTCGGCGCGGCGGGCGGGGACGCAGGGCGTCGTGCTCGTCATGATTTTCTGCGCGGCGGGCCTCGCCGGCATGCTGCTCCTGCTGCGCCATATCCTGGTCCACCTGGGTGCCGTGGCGGACGCCACGCGCCATGTCGCGGCCGGCGACTATGACGTCCTCATCCCGGCCGGCTCGTCCGACGAGGTCGGCGACCTGGCGCGCGCGTTCAACGACATGAACGCCCGCCTCTCCCGGACGGCCGTCTCGCGCGACCTTCTCAAGGAGACCCTCGAGGCGAGCGGCGACGGCATCCTCGTCGTGACGGGGGGCAGGACGATCGTCGTCTTCAACCGCCGCTTCCTCGAGATGTGGGGGCTCACGGCGGAGGCGGTCGAGGCCGCGGACTACCGGCGCCTGACCGACTTGCTCGCCCCGAAGATGGCCGACCCCGCCGGCTTTGTCGAGCGCAGCGACCTGAACGCCGAGGAATACGCGGCCGCGGAGCGGCGCGACGTTCTGCGCCTTAACGACGGACGGGTCATCGAGCGCATATCCCGTCCGTACCGGCAGGAGCGCGCGGCGGTCGGGCGGACCTTGAGCTTCCACGAACTCACGGCCTTCCTGGCGGCCGAGCGCGCCAAAGGCCAATTCATGGCCGCGATGAGCCATGAGCTGCGCTCGCCGTTGAACGCCGTCATCGGCGCGGCGGAGCTCCTGCGCGGCACCGCGCTCGACGCCGGCCAGGAGGAGAGCGTTTCGATGCTCACCCGCGGGGCCACGAGGCTGCTCGCGCTCATCGACGATGTGCTCGATTTCTCCAAGATCGACGCGCAGCGCATGACGATCGAGCGCGTGTACCTGCGGCCCGCGGACGCGCTCGCCGACGCGGCCGCCTTGGTCGCGACGGCCGCCGCCCAGAAAGGCGTGATCCTGACCGTGGACGCGGCCGGGGCCGCCGGCCTGGGCGTGCTCGGCGACCTCACGCGCCTGAGCCAGATTCTGCTCAACCTTCTCTCCAACGCCGTGAAATTCACGGAGAAGGGAGAGGTCACAGCCTCGCTCCGGGCTTCTCCCCGCGACGACGGGACCTTGGCGCTCGAGTTTTCGGTGCGCGACAGCGGCATCGGCATCACGCCCGAGCAGGGCCAGCGGCTTTTTGAGCCCTTCGCCCAGGCCGACGGCTCGACCGCGCGCCGCTACGGCGGCACGGGCCTGGGCCTGGCCATCAGCAAAAGCCTCGCCTCTCTCATGGGCGGGGCGCTTGGCTACGAGAGCGAGCCCGGGCGCGGCTCACGGTTCTGGCTGAAGGTGGCGCTCGAGCGCGCGGACGCGCCCGCCGCCGAGGCCGCCGCACCCGGGCGCCCGCCCACGGCGCGGCCCCGCGATCGCCAGCGCGTGCTCGTCGTCGACGACATCGAGCTGAATCGGCAGCTCCTCGTGCGCCAGCTTGAGCGCCTGGGCTGTCCCGCCGACGTCGCGCAGGGCGGCGAGGAGGCGCTGGCGCTCCAGCGCCGGGGCGCTTACGGCCTGATCCTGATGGACTGCCAGATGCCCGGCATGGACGGCTTTGCGGCCGCCGCCGCGGTGCGGCGCGAGGAGGAGGGCTCGCGCCGGACGCCGATCGTGGCACTCACGGCCAACACCTCCGACGCCGACCAGCGCCGCTGCCTCGACGCGGGCATGGACGGCTTTCTCTCGAAGCCGGCGACCCTCGAGTCCCTATTTGAAGCGCTCGAGCGCTGGGATGATCCCTTCGACGCCGTGGCGCTCAAGTCGTTCCTGGAGACGATGGACGGCGCGGCTGAGCCCGGGCGCGTCTTCGCTTCGTTCACGGACGGCGCGGCGAAGCACCTCGCCGCGGCGCGGGCGGCGCTCGCCGCCGGCGACCGCGTGCTCGCCGCCCGCAAGGCTCACGCGCTCAAAGGCACCTGCGCCGTCGTCGGCGCCCGGGGCCTGCGCGAGCTGGCGCGGCGCCTGGAAACGGAAGCGAAGTCCGGCGCGGACGGCCTCGGCTCCCTGCTCGACCAGGCCGAGGAAGAACTTGACCGCGTCAAGATGTACAATAAGGAGCGTGAGCAAGATCGCCTATAACATCCTGGTCGTCGAGGACGAGGCCCTGATCGCCGAGCACCTTCACCGCATGCTCTCCTCCCATGGTCATGTGGTCGTCGGCATGGCCGTCGATTCGACGGAGGCGCTCGCTCTGGCCGCCAAGACCCCGCCCGACCTCGTTCTCATGGACATCAACCTCCGGGGCGCATGCGACGGCATCGAGACCGCCCGCCGCCTGCGCGAGTTCTCCGACGCGGCCATCGTCTTCCTCACGGCCGATTCGGAAGAGAAAACCGTCGCGCGCGCTCTCTGCGTGGCGCCCGAGGGCTACCTGCTCAAGCCGTTCAACCAGCGCGAGCTGCTCGTCACCGCGGAGATGGCCGTGGCCAACCGGCGCCTCGAGCTCCAAGCGCGCCGCAGCGCGGCGCGCCTGGAGGCGGCGGTCGCGGCCTCCCCGGACCTCATCGTGCGCCTGAGCCCGGACGGCCGCCTGCTCGAAGCCCCGGATAAGG
>CAZIBN010000123.1:0-5667 GCA_964537395.1 uncultured Elusimicrobia bacterium | reverse complement strand
GGAGAGTCCCGGGATCGGCGGCGCCACGGCCCGGGCCCCTGCGTTGATGAAGATCGCGTAGCGAGGCAGAATTGCCCGCGCGAGCGGTGAGCAACGAGTTTTTCCGAGGGACGGACGGAGGCTCGGGACCTGCTTCTCCGGAGGGAATCTTGAGAGCAGGGCCACGGTCGTGGTGCTAGAGTCTGGCCATGTCCGCCTTCTCTCGCGAAGGTCGGGCGCCGCGGCTGATCCTGCTGGCAGCCAACCGCAGCTACCGCGCCTCCGCCTTCCTCGAGGCGGCAGCACGGCTGGGGGCCGAAGTCGTCTTCGGCCAGGACGTGCCCCCACCCCTGCTCGGCCAGAGCGATGCCGCTCTGACCCTCGACTACCGTGATCTCGTCCGCTCGACCGAGGCCATCCGGCGCTACGCGAAAGCCCACCCCGTCGACGCCCTCCTGGGGCTGGACGACTCCGGCACGGTGCTCGCGGCGCGGGCCAGCGCCGCCCTCGGCCTCCCTCACAACTCCCCGGGGGCGGCCGAAGCCAGCCGAAGCAAGCGCCTGATGCGCGAGCATTTCGCGGCGGCGGGCGTGCCCTCGCCGCGCTTCCGGGTCTTTTGCGCGGGCGAGGATCCGTGGCGGATCGCCGCCGAGGTCGCCTTCCCCTGCGTGCTCAAGCCCACGATGCTCTCGGGCAGCCGGGGCGTCATGCGCGCGGACAACCCCGGAGAACTCGCCGAGCGCTGGGCGCGGCTCGGCCGGATTCTGGCCGCGGAGCGTTGTGACGAGGCGCTCGTGGAAGACTACGTGCCCGGCGCGGAAGTCGCGCTCGAAGGCCTGCTCGAGCGCGGCCGGCTGCGCGTTCTGGCGCTGTTCGACAAGCCCGACCCGCTCGAGGGCCCCTTCTTCGAGGAGACCCTCTACGTCACGCCCTCGCGCCTGCCCGGACCCGTCCAGGACGCGCTCGCCGGAGCCGCCGAGTTGGCGGCCGCGTCCCTGGGCCTGCGCGAAGGACCCGTCCACGCCGAGCTGCGGTGGAACGAGCGCGGACCCTGGCTCATCGAGGTCGCGGCGCGCACCATCGGCGGCCTCTGCTCCCGGACGCTCCGTTTCGGGGCGGGGCTGTCGCTCGAGGATGTCGTCCTGCGCCACGCCCTGGGCCTGCCCGTGCAGGCGTCGCGCGAGACGAAGGCGGGGGGAGTGATGATGATCCCGATCCCGCGCGCGGGCATGCTGCGCGCCGTCTCCGGAGTCGAGGAGGCGCGCGGGGTGCCGCTGGTCGAGGGCGTCGAGATCACTGCCCGGCCGAACTATCCGCTCACGCCTTTGCCCGAGGGCGACAGCTACCTCGGGTTCATTTTCGCGCGCGCGGACACCCCGGAGGAGGTCGAAGCGGCGCTGCGCGAGGCCCACTCGCGGCTGCGGTTCGAGGTGGCGGCCGAGATCGCGCTCGAGGTCCGGACATGACGGCGGCTCATCGTCGACCACTCCCCCGAGCTGGGAGCGGCGCTCGAGCGCCGCTTCGCCGCGCACCGGCCACGCCGCGCTGACGCCCGGGCGCGGCTGCGCCTGTGCTCAGGAGCCGACGAGGTCAACCTGACCTCGCGTGGGCTCCGCTCAACAGAACCAGTGCTCGGTCAGGCGTGGCGGCTCGGGCCGGAAGGCGGGCGGCATCGCCTCGTCCGGGAGGCGAAAGGCCGCGGCAAAGGCGAGCGCGCGCACCGCCTCCCACGTCTCCTCCGCCGGCTGGTCGGCCGACTCTCCCTCCTCCACGCGGGCGGCGACGTGCTCGTAAAGGGCGTCCATGCGCGGGTCCGGGTGGCGCCATCGGTGAACGAAGTTCTCGGGATCGAGCTCGCCCAGCCACTCCGCTGCATCGGGCTCCTCGAGCAGGGCCGAACCCGGCGGGACCAGCAGCCGGATGGAGAGCTGGACGGGCGGCACGCAGCGCACCAGGCCGCGCGTGCGGAAGAACTCGAGCTGCGCGAGGTAGTCGTCGAGGGTCGTCCACGGCGTGAACGCGACGAGCGTGGGCTGGAGGGCGACGCCGGCCTGGTCGAAGACGTCCAGGACCTCCTCCACGTCCGCGGCCGTGTGGTTCTTGCGCAGGCGCGCGAGCACGCGGTCGCTGAGCGACTCCACGGCGGAGACGACGAAGGTGCAGCCGAGCGCGGCCAGCTCGGGCAGCAGCGAGCGATGCCGGAGCAGATGCTCGACCTTGGCTGTGAAGTCGAAGGTCAGGTCCGGGTGCTCGGCGTGCAGTGCACGCGCGACGCGCAGGGCGTGGGTGGGGCCGTTCAGGAAGTCGGGATCCCCGAACGTGAGGTGACGGGCTCCGGCCGCGACCTGGCCGCGCGCGTCGGCGAGCACCGTCGCCACGGGCACGGCAAAGAACCGGCCGCGGTAGACGGGCACGACCGGGCAGTGACGGCACAGGTGCTTGCAGCCGCGGCTGGCCTCGACGTAGCCTGCGGACACCCTGCGACCGGCCTGGATGTAGCCCGCATAACGGGCGAGGGGGAGCTCGTCGGAGCGGTCGGGGACGGGGAGCGGCACGCGGTTCAAGTGCGGGCGGCGGAGGCGGCCGCGCACGGAGACGTCCGGCACTTCCGCGGCTTCGCGGCCGGCCAGGATCGCGCGCGCGAGGGCGACAAGCACAGGCTCGACCTCGCCGGCGACCACGGAGTCCCCGTGCGCGTCGAGCAGATGCTGCGCGTTCAGCCAGGCATAGTGGCCGTAGAACGCTACGTGCGCGCGCGGGTTCAGGTCGCGCACGCGGGCCGCGGCCTTCACCCCCAGGCGCAGCGCTGTGTGCATGGGGACCGACACGAGCACCAGCGAGGCGGCGGCCGCGTCCGCCGCGGGGAACGGCTGGACGGCGAGGTCCACGGCGCGCGCGTCGAGCCCCGCCTCGCGCAGCGCCGCCAGCGGCCAGGCGAGCCCGAGGGGCGCGTGGCCGAGCTCGTAGCATCCGAGGAGAAGGACGCGCGGACCATTTGGTGCGCTCATGCCGGTGCCCTCAGGGCTACTTGGTTTTCGGGGACGGCGCCCCCTTGCCTCCGCCCTTGCCATCGGCGGTCGGCGGCACCCAGTCCTCCGGCATCCGCGCCCCCCGGCCGAAGAAGAACTCCTCCATCTCCTTCATCAGGAACCGCCGCGCCTCCGGGTCGGCCATGCTGAGGTTGTGGTGGTTCATGAGGATCGTCGATTGCTCTTTCCAGAGCTTGAAGCCCAGCTCCGAAACGTTTTCGAAGATGCGCTGGCCCAGGGGTCCGGGGAAGGGCGGTTTTTTCAGTGCGGGCAGCCGCTTGCCGGTCTTGACGCAGAGGACCGTGCCTTCGCCGGCTTCTGTGGGCGCCTCCGCGGCCGCGGGCGTGAAGAGGAAGCGCTCCATCTCCTGGAGGAGCAGCTTGCGGTCCTCGGGCCGACCCATGCTGAGGCCCCGCTCCCTCGATAGCGCGGCTGCCTGCTCCTGCCACAGATCCCAAGCCCGCCGGGAGACGCTCTCGAAGATGCGACGGCCCAGGTCGCTCGGGAACGGGGGCTGCTCCAGCCCTGTCAGGTCGAGACCCAGCTTCACGCAACGAACCGTCCGATCTGCCATGATGTCCTCGTGAGCTCCCCTGGGGCGAGTATACGCGGGACGGATCGGCCACGACTCGTCCTGCTCGGCATGCGGGGCGAGTTTTCGCGCGCGGCGCTCACCGCGCTGCTCGAGTACGGTGCGCGCATAGAGGCGTTGATCGTGCCGCGCTGCGTGCCCGGCGAGGAGGCGCGAGGCCCGCTGCCGCCCCGACGCTCGCTGCTCGGGCCCGAGGACGCGGTCGCTCTCGCCACGGCCACCGGGCTGCCGGTCTTCGAGCTGGGGCCGCTCGATCACCCGTCCGCCCTCGCCGTGCTGGACGCCCTCGCCCCGGACCTCGTCTGCGTGGCCTGCTTCCCCCGCCGGCTGCCCTCCGCCTGGCGCGAGCGGCCTGGGCTCGGTGCCGTCAACATCCATCCCTCGCTGCTGCCCGCCTATCGCGGTCCGGTCCCGCTCTTCTGGCAGCTCCGCGCGGGCGAGCGCCGCACGGGTGTCACGGTACATTTCGTCGACGAAGGCCTCGACACCGGCGACATCGTGGCCCAGGCCGAGGTCCCCCTTGCCGAGGACATGTGGCGCGAAGAGGCGGAGCGCGAGCTTGCCGCCAAGGGCGCTCGCCTGCTTACGGACGCACTGGCCCACCCGTCGCTGCCGCGGCGGCCGCAAGGCGACGGGGGCGCCAGCCGCCAGGGCTTTCCAGGGGACGAAGACCGCGTGATCCCGACGAGCTGGCCTGCGCGCCGAGCCTTCCGGTTCATCCAGGGTGCCGCGGCGTTTGCTCCGTTCACGATCGACACCGGGGAGGAGCGCCTTGCCGTCGAGCGCGCGCTCGAGGTCCTCGAGGGCGAGGCGAGTGAGCCCGTCCGCCGCGAGGGCGGACGGCTCTTCGTGCGGTTCACGCCCGGCGTGCTGGTCGTTCCCGCACGTTGACGGCCCGATACTCTCGCGGCCGTACTCGAAGAGGTCACCCCATGGCGCTTCAGCCCCGTCACCGTGCGTGGCGTGCCGGTCCCGGTGCGCTTCACGCGGCGGCACCTGTTTCACAGAAGGCCATCGACGCAGCGGAGAAGGGCCTGCCCGCACCTCACATCATTCATCCTCCCCGGCGGCGCCCCCTGGGCGCTCGCCTGCACATGGCCCGCACGGTCCGTCGCCGCGCGGAACGGACGATGGTCACCCTGCACCGCGACACTCCGCTCGACCCTCGACTGCTCGAGTACCTGAACCGCCTGTTCGACTTGCTCTTCGTCCTTGCCCGCGCCGCCAACCACCGCGCGGGCCGCCGCGAAGACCGCTGGTGATCCGGCTTCGGCCGAACGTCGCTTCGGACCTGCAAACGAAGGGAGTGGTGCCTGCGGACGGCGACACCCCCGCGACCCTCAAAGAGCGACTGAACGACCTGTATCTGATCGAGGTGCGCCGCCTTCGAGACCGGCGACGGGCCGGGGAGATCCCGCTACGCGACTACGCCGCGCACGCCGAGGCGCTCAAGCATTCGTTCGCCCTCCTCGGCCTGCCGCTTCACCTCTGGGAGGAGTCGACGGAAGACTCACTCGCATAAAACCCCAGGGCGGTGATGAACTCGACAACGCTGGCGCATTCGAGCGAGTGTGAGCGCGTCGTTTGTTTCTCGGCACACCATGCCATGTTGCCAGGGGTTCACCCTCGAGATCGACGGCGGCCCCGTGGTGGCGGGAGCCGACGCTCCAATCACCACCGTGCAGAAGGCCTGGCTGTCTCCCAATTTCGACCGTCTCCGCAAGGCGCATCGCGACCGCACCTGGGACGACAAGGCGAGTGGCGAGCCGATCTGCCAGTCCTGTGCGGTCACCAAGAAGCCTGTGCCCATTCAGTTTCCGAAGGACGGCCGGGTTCATCTGCGTGTTCTGTCGAGCTAGTCCGAAGTTGGAACGAAAAATAGGTCCAGAACTGGGTTGAAGTGTGTGTATGCGTTGCCTTTACGCCCGACGTTTGACCTGCTTATTGTACCCATGTAATAGTGAATATCGTGCTTGACTGTAGATTGAATATACGTATTATTGTGCCATGTACGTCGAGCGCGTGCCCAACCGCAACTCTCCGCCTGCCATCCTGCTCCGCGAGGCC
>CAZIBN010000122.1:0-5757 GCA_964537395.1 uncultured Elusimicrobia bacterium | reverse complement strand
CGATAGAGGGAATAAGCTTCCCCGTCCGCCTTCACGAAGCGCGCGACCTCCGCCTCCGTCAGCTTGGGCAGGTGGTCGGCGTCGAACCAGCGGCGCAACGTCGCGTAAAATCGGGCCTTCAGCTCGGGATCAGGGATCGTCGAGCCCGGGTTGACCTTGAGCTCGTTGGAGGGCACGCCCTTCTTGAGGCGCAGGGCCCAGTAGCGCGCCTTGATGTCGAGGATGCTCTCCTCAAGCGCGTTGACCCGCGCCGTGGCGTCGTCGCAGCGCAGCGCCGTATCCGCGACCGCGTCGCGCGTCGCGTCGGTCTCGAAGTTAAAAGCGCCGCGCATCATCGGCACCGGGACCTCGAAAGGATCCATGTCGGACAGTACCGACGTGCCCTCGCGCTCCAGCTCGCCCTCGACCGCGCCGACGATGACGCCGGTCCGGTAGTCCACGACCCGAAGCACGAGCTTGACGGTCTTCCCTGAAGAGCGATAGGTCCCCATCACGATGCCGTCCACGCGCGCCAGGCGAGAGCCTTCGTTCGTGTCCGCCTCGAGCGCGCCGGTCCGGGCCAGCGAGCGCTCCTCCATGAGCTTGGGCAGCAGGCTGCGCTCCACCGCCTGGACCTTGCCGGAGCGGACCAGGGCCGTCGTCAGCCGCTCGGTGAGGAGCGCGCCTTCGGCGTTATCGGAGCCGCGGGAGGAGCTGAGCTGAGACACCGCCACGCGATTGAGTCCCGCCGCGCGCGCCGCGTCCGCGAGCTCCCGGCCCAGGCCCCTCATCGCGTCGGCGGAGCGGGCCGGCGAGGCCGCCGCGGCCAGGAGGAGGAAGGCGCCGGCGAGGTTCTTGAGGTCCATGCTCACAGGGTAGCCGGATGTCCTGTGCGCACGCCGACGCCGCGCTGAATTATTTCTTAATGAGGACCCGGCGCATAGCCTCGGACACATCCTCGAGGACATACGGCTTGAGCAGCACCTCGCGGAAGCCGTGAGCGGAATAGTCAGAGACGATCGGGTCATTTGAGTAGCCGCTCGATACGAGGGCTTTCACTTGAGGATCGAGAGCCAGAAGCTCTCCAATCGCCTCTTTTCCGCCCATGCCGCCGGGGATGGTCAGATCCAGGATGACGGCGTCGTAGGGTTTTCCCGCCTCCAAAGCCTGGCGATAGGCGTCGACCGCGGCCCTGCCGTCACCTACGAATTCGGCCTGGTAGCCCAGGTGTTCAAGCATGCGCTTCAAGACTCTGGCGACCACGGCCTCGTCTTCCATAATGAGAACATTGCCGTTGCCGGCCACTTTGAGCGGCAGTTTATGTTCGGGCGGGGAATACGCGACGTTTGTATCGGGGAAACGGAGCGTAAAGACCGCGCCCTCTCCGGGCCTTGAATCGGCGGCGATGCCGCCGCCATGCTTGGCCATAATGGAATTGCACATCGCCAACCCGAGCCCCCGTCCGACTGCCTTGGTGCTGAAGTAAGGATCGAAGATCCGGGACAGAAGCTCGGGCGGTATTCCGCTGCCGTGGTCCTTGAACGACGCCTCAATGCAGTGTCCGGCGGCCAGCCCGGCACGCACCATGATGTCCCCGCCCCCGGGCATGGCCTGAACCGCGTTGAGGATCAGATTCTGGATCACCTGGGCGACCTGGTTCTTGTCGACGTTCACGACCAACGGGCTTTCGCCGAGCTCGAAGACGCAGCGCACGTTCGAGCCCCTCGCCGAGAAGACGGCCGCCTCCTTGAGAAGCAGGCGCAGGTCGAGGACCGTGGCGACCGGGCTCCCTCCTTTGGCGAAAGTGAGCAGCTGGTTCGAGAGACTTTTGGCGGTCCCGCATGCGCTTTCGGCCTCCAGGAGCAACTCCTGTTGGGCATTCGCGAATAATTTCTGAGACTCGCCGCTCGCCTTGATTTCGGCCTGCAGCAAAGAGAGGTTTCCCAGGATCGCGGTGAGGGCGTTGTTGAAGTCATGGGCGATGCCGCCGGCCAGGACGCCGAGGGACTCGAGCCGCTGCGCGTTCACCAGGACCGCCGCGGCCTCCTTGCGCAAGGTGTTGTCGGTCCCGATCAGCAGGTAGCCGATGATCGCGTTATTGGCGTCGCGCAAGGCCGTGACCGACACGACGGCCGGGAAGCGGCTGCCGTCCTTGCGGATGTAAGTCAGCTCGTAGATGTCCTCGATGCCGCGCGAGGCTTTAAAGACCAGCGCCTCGAAGCCCGGCGTAATCGGAGTTCCCATCTCGGCGCTCAGGGTCTTGGCCCGCGCGATCACCTCTTGCGGATCCGAAATATCAGCCGGCGTGATCTTATTCATCACATCGGCCGCCGCGTAGCCCAGCATGCGCTCCGCACCCACGTTGAAGATCTGGATGACGCCCTTCGCGTCGGTCGCGATGCTCGAGAAGTTCGCGCTATTGAAGATCGCTCTCTGCAGAGCGCCCGCATCAAACTTAATCAGGCTATCCATTTGGCACTGTAGCCTATTTACGTCGATCAAAGCCGACGCCGCGCTGAAATATTTCTTAATGAGTACGGGCTTCGGGCGCGGGATCGAACTTGTAGCCGATTGGATAACTCGAGGTCTTGCAAATCGGGCTTTTGTGACTTATAATTCATGTGGTGAATAAAAACGATTCAGGCAAAGAATTGGACTTCCTCCCCCGCTGGCTCGCGCCCCAGTTCGGGCGGGCCGTCGCCGAGCACCCGGTCGTGGTCCTCACCGGAGCGCGCCAGGTGGGCAAGAGCACCCTCCTCCGGCATGAGGAGCCGACCAAGCGCTGGAAGTACGTCACTCTCGACAACATGGACGCATTGCGGCAGGGGGAGCGCGACCCCGCGGGCCTCTGGGCGGGCGCGGATCATGTGATCCTGGATGAAGTCCAGCGTCTTCCCGGCATTCTTTCCGCGGTCAAGCAGGCCGTGGACGAACATCCGCGCAAGATGCACTTCGTCCTGTCAGGCTCCGCGAATCTCCTTTTGATGCGGCACGTCTCCGAGAGCTTGGCGGGACGGGCGGTCTATCTGACTTTGCTTCCCATGACGCCAGGCGAGACTCAGCGCAAGAATCCTCCGGCGGTCATCGAGGCCATCTTGGAAGGGAAGTTCCCCCACGACCAGACGCTTGCGGCTCATGCGCAAGCGCCCATCTCCGCGATCGCGCGAGGCTTCATGCCCGGCCTACTCTCCTTGCCCACGGCGGAAAGCCGGACGCGCTGGTGGGAGGGCTACACGGCGACGTATCTTGAACGCGATCTGCGGCAGCTCTCGCAGGTGGCGTCCCTGTCCGACTTCCGCACGGTTATGGAAGTCCTGGCGCTGCGCTGCGGACAAGTGATCAATCAGACCAATGTCGCCCGCGACTCACACGTCTCGCAAGCGACGGTGCACCGCTACCTGAACCTTCTTGAGACGACCTGCCTCATAGACCGGCTTCCCGCGTTCGCCCGCAACCGGACCACGCGATTGATCAAGGCCCCAAAGCTCCACTGGATCGACCCGGCTCTGGCGGCCTATCTCGGCGGCCTGCATGACGAAGCTTCGATCAAGGCCTCGCGGGAAGCGGGCGCGCTCTTTGAAAACCTGGTCTTCCATCACCTAAAGGCTCTCGCTGGGACCTTCACTCCGAAGCTTCGCCTCTACTATTGGCGCACGATGAAAGGGGCCGAGGTGGACTTGGTGCTGGAGTGGGGCCGTAAGATCATCGCCGTCGAGGTGAAGCTAACCGACTCCCCCAGCTACGCCGACTGCGAAGGCCTCGAGGCGTTCCTCAAGGACCACCCTGAGGCGAGTGCTTGCATCCTGGTCCACACCGGCAAAAAGGTGGCGCGGATGGGAACGAAGATCATCGCTCTGCCGTGGACGATGCTGGCAGGCTTGTAGGTCAGTCGCGAGGAGCAACTCCTGGTGGCCCTCCGCGAGTAATTAATTCTTAATGCGGCCGGGCTTCGGGCGTCGGGTCGAACTTGTAGCCGTGGCCAGGCACGTTGACGATGTGCCGCGCGTGGCGCGGGCCAAGCTTCTTGCGCAGGTGGGAGACGTGGACCTCGACGGTGCTGGGGTCGTTGTAGTTGGCGGGGTCGTAGCCCCAGACCGTCTCGAGGAGATGGGTCACGGACAGCAGGCGGCCGCTCTTGCTGATGAGGACCGCCAGCAGGTCGAACTCCTTGCCGGTCAGCGCGACGGACTTGCCGCCCACCTTGACCGTGCGGCCCTCGGCGTCGAGCTCGATGCCCGACTTATTGACGGCCTCGCTCGGCGACGACGCGATCTCATAGCGGCGCAGCACCGCCTTGAGGCGCGCGAGCATGACGGCCATGGAGAAAGGCTTGAGGATGTAGTCGTCAGCGCCCTGCTCCAGGCCGGCGACGACGTCCTTGTCGCCCATCTTCTCGCCGGACATCAGCACGACGGGAATCGAAGCGGTCCGGGCCTCGCGCTTGATGGCGCGGCACAGCGCCTGGCCGTCGAGGCCCGGCATCTGCGAGTCGCAGAGGACGATATCGGGGCGGGAGTCCTTGATAAGAAGAAGGGCTTCGGAGCCGTTATCGGTCATGATCACCGACATGCTGTTGGCGGTCAGGTACTGCTTGACCATCTTCAGTATGGCGCGGTCATCGTCGACGACGAGGATTTTCGTGGGCAAGGGTGATTGCTGAGATTTTGCGGAAGCTTCCGCCATAGTAGCGCTTCACCGTAGACGCGTCAAGGATGAAGCCTGGCTAATCAGCAGTTTCCAATCAAGGCATGAGCCTGAAGGACGTTGACGGATGGCGCCTGCGGCGCCTGGGGAAATGCCCACTCTGCCGAAGTGTCAGGCGATAAGTTATTCACAGTATCCAGAGGCTGGCTGTCGTCAATCCTGATTTTGCGTCAGGACTGAGGCAACCTGCCAAAGTGGCAGGTAAAGTCGCCGCGTGGGAAGTTATCCCCAGCGTTTCCAACGTTGAAAGTGCTGGGGATAACTATTGAGGGTCAGCGCACTTTGCGGTTGCGCTTTCCTTGATCGGCCCTGCCGGATTATTAAATCCGATCCGGATAGCTAACGCATAATCCGGATCAACGACAGTTCCATCGAGGCCCTCTTGGCCAGCAGCTCGCAGTCCCGAAGCGTGTATTGGACAAGTCTTTATCTTGCCAGCGGGGTATTTACAATTATTCAGGCGGGGTGTTTGCACCGAGAGATCGGCATAGGCCAGGGCGCTATACCGGCGTCTTAACGTGTATTCATACTGACAGGGCTGAGCCAGGCGGCCTCATCAAACGCGATGAGCGCGTCGTTGGTGGCGGCGCGGGCGGCGTCGCCGGCGGCGACGCGGGCGGCGGCGGCGCCGTCCGCGCCGAGGGCCGCGGCCTCATGGCTCGTCTCGCGCATGACGCGCCCGTCGCGAGCGAGAACGATGCGAACCCTCATCTCGACGCGCGCGCCGACGAACGGCAGAACGCGGGGATCGCGATGAGGCGAGACGACGGCCGTCCCCATGATCCGGTAGTCGCCGCCTTTCGCCTCGACGGAGATCCCCTGAAGGGCCAGCGCCGCGCGCAGAGCCGACTCCGCCGCGCGGGCCGCATCCTCGCCGAAGGGACCGTGTCCGGAGAAGCGGACCGACACCGTGGCGTCCTCGAAGGCGGCCGGCGGCAAGGAGGTCCGCCCCTCGCACTCCGCCCCGCCCGGCGAGACGACGACGCTCACCTGGGCCGCGCGCCCCCCATCCATGTTATTGCCGCCCAGAACCTTGTACTCCAATATACAGCCCGCCGCCCGGGTCACGACCCG
>CAZIBN010000121.1:0-5758 GCA_964537395.1 uncultured Elusimicrobia bacterium | reverse complement strand
TACATGAACGCCTGGTCGCCCGGCTCATTCAACTTCGGATCCACCGTGGTCTACACCAACGCGGGCGGCTCGGCCCTCTATGACATGCCCGGCCTGGACTCGAGCGCGACCTACCAGCTTTACGTCAACGTTTCGAACAACGGGGGGGGCAAGGCCGAATACGATGGCGGCTTCCCGAAGCTCGTCGGGACGGGGGCCGGGCAGAACTTCACGTTGACCGCCGCCTCGGGCGCGGTCTCGGGCACCATCTACCTGCCGGCGGGCTACTCGGACTTCCTCAACGTCGAGCTGTACGGCCGCACGCTCGCCTCTCTTCGCCCCAACGACGTCGGCCGCACGTTCGTGGAGGTCTCGACGACCTTGCCTGGCTTCAGCTGCGGCGGCCTGGCGGCAAGCAACCCTTCCTCGTCGCCGGTCGCAGGCTCATGCGTGGGCGTGTCTTCGGCGACCTTCCTGGTGACCGGCGCCAACACCGAGACTCTTGAGCTGTCCTTCCTGCATAAGACCACTGGGCAGTCCTCGAAGCAGATACTCTCGATCGTCAACGGCGCGACGTCGACCATGGTCGTCGACCTCAGCAGCCAGACCTTCTCGATCTCGGGCTCGATCGTCAATCAGATCACGACCGCGCTGTTCAATACCAATCCCAAGATCGTCGACAACGCCCCGTTCATCGCCCCGACCGGCTTTCCCGCCGGCCTCTCCTCGACGACGGCGCGCGTGACCGCCGTCCGCCAGGACATCGACGCTTTCGGCGTGGCGGTCTCGACCGTGTTCAATCCGCTGACGAGCCGTGTGGGCTACATCGTCGCGACCGGGACCTTCACCATCTCCAACGTCCCGAAGGGCGTCTATCTCGTGCGCACGACGGACCTGCGCTCCTGCGCGACCTGCCCGATCCTCGTGCCTGCGATCGGCCGGATCGTCACCGTCGCCGGCGCCTCGGTGTCGAGCGTGACGCTCACGCTCTCCGACGGCTACTCGGTGTCGGGCAGCATCAGCCTCGACGGCGGCATCCTGGATTCGCGGATCTTCGACGTCTCCGTGCTCAACCGCCGCCAGGAGGTCGTGCGCTCCACGGTGGTCTATCTGGGCGACGTGAACCAGGGCGTCACCGCCAACTCGGTCGACTACTCTTTCACCAACCTGCCCGCGGGCGAGTTCTACACCTTGACCGTGCGCGGCCAGCTCTTCCCCATCAAGTACGCGGGCCGCCCCATCAAGTTCCCGGACGCCTCCCTCTCGCCCAACGGCCTGCAGTCGAGCCTCACCGGCCAGAACGTGCTGATGCAGCGCGCGGCCTACATCGTGGGCCGTCTTAAGGATGGAGGAACCGGGGAGCTGATCCGCGCGGCGAACGCGACCTTGCTCGCCCCGAACTTCGCGATCAGGGCGACCGCTAATCCCTGGATCGAAGGCGGCTTCGTGGCTGCCGCCTCCTCGATCTCGGCGCGCCCGATCGAGGGCGACGGCTACTTCCGGGTCGGACCGCTGCTCCCCGACATCGCCTACGACCTGCGCCTGGCGCAGACCTCGTGGGACCCGAACTTCCTGGCCTCCGGCAGCCAGAACTACTCGCCGGTGACCATCAGCGGCCTCAAGCCGACCCCCGGCGAGATCCGCGACGTCGGCGTGGTCTCGCTCGGCCAGGGCCAGTCCATCACCGGCGTCGTGAAGTCGACGGCGACCGGCCTGGCTCTGGGCAATATCAAGGTCACGGCCCGCCCGTCCTTCGGCGGCGACGACGAGCTCATCGTGCAGACCTTCACCAACTCGCAGGGCGCCTACTCCCTGTGGGTGTCGACGGCGGTCTCCAACCAGTTCAGCCTCGTCGCCGCGCCCCGCGACGGCAACCAGGCCAGCGACGGCCGCTACTACGGCACGGTCGAGCTCAATAACGTCAACCTGCAGACCCAGACCACCGCGTTCTTCGTGCTGACGCCGCTGCCGGTCGTGGTCACGGGGCAGGTCGTCGTGCCCGACGCGGCGACGGGCGGCGTGCTCAGCTATCCGTTCGGCGACAAGCGCGGCTTCCCCGCGGCCGCGATCAATCTTCAGCCGGTCGGCGTCGTCCCGCAGAACCCGCTCGGCGACATCGAGACGGAGACCGACGAACGCGGATACTTCACTGTGCCCGGCCTCTCCACCGGCCTCTACACTTTGCACGCGACGAGCCTCGAGTACGCGGTGTTCAACGCCACGGTCCAGATCATCGGCTCGAGCTTCCACATCTTCATCGGCTCCAACACCGCGACCAACGACCTTCCCGGCGGGGTGCTGACCCTCGCCCGCGGCGCGACGGCGACGGGCCGCATCTTTAAGTCCGACGCCACCTCGCCCAACTCCAGCGAGGTCGTCGGCGTCGCGGCGGCCAACTTCGCCGCGGGCGAGTTCGTCGTTGGCAGCGTCGAAACGAACGCCGTGTCGAAGACCGTCTCCGCGTACACTATCTCCGGCTTCAAGACGGGCATCTCCTACGACATCGTCCTGCTCTCCGGCTCTAATGGCGGCGAGGCCGCCTTCCCGACGGAAGGGGCGGGGGTGCTCTTCACCGCGTCGGAGTCCACCGCGACCAAGTCGATCAACCTCACCTATCGTCCGGCGGCCCTCGACTGCCTCGGCACGGCCAAGTCTCTCAACGCGGCGCGCTCGAGATTCCTGGTGCAGATCGACTGCCTCAAGCCCCTGCGCCAGGCGAACGCCGCCGATGACGACCTGATCACGATCATGAGCCGTTCGACCTTCACCGCGGCCGGCGCGGCGCTGGTCACGCCGAACGGTACCGGCCTCTTAAGCGATCATTCGAATTCGACGAGCCGGCGCCTGCTCACGGCGATCTACACGCCCGCGGTCAACGAGGCCCGCTTCTCGATCCGCATCCAGGCCTCGGCCGCCGAGGTGGACCCGCGCACCGGCGACAACTTCGCGATCGACAAGGTCTTCGACTTCTACGCCGGCCTCGACGCCTCCGCCGACGGCCGCGTGACGAACATCAACGGCGGCTCGGTCGACATGAAGCCGTCCGCCCAGGACGAGGAGCTCGGCCTCGGCGAGCGTTCCGGCATCAAGCTGCCGCCGGGCGCGTTCAGCGTCGGTTACGACACCGACACGGTGGCGGGCGTGGCGTTGGCGACGACGACGGTCAACGTGTCGATGAGCAAGGGCCTCAGCCAGTCGCTCGCCAAGACTCTGAGCATCGCCAAGCTCGGCTACGCGCCGGCCGCGCTCGAGCTCGCCGAAGTGCCATCCGCCTATCCCGCCGAGATGTGGGCCGCGATGAGCACCTATCGCACCTTGGCCTCGACGACGCAGGTCGGCGGCGCGAACCCGATCTCCGCCTTCTACTCGATCTTCCTGCCCGCCGGCATCCGCCACCAGCTCAAGGAGCGCGCCGACCTCACGCTCTCCTACACCCTCGCGGCCTCGACCTCGACGACCGACGACAAGATCCAGATCTGGTTCTACAACGCCGTCCTGGGCCGCTTCGTGCCCGAGACCACCAACCGCCGCCTGGACACGGTCAACAAGACCGTCACGGTCAGCGTGGACCACTTCTCGACCTTCGTCGTGCTCGACTCCACCCCGGTGGCGACCTCGACGGTCACGTTCAGCGGCGACGACATCGTCGTCGTGAACTTCCCCAACCCGGCCGACTGCATCACGCATTCCAACATCGCGCGCAACTCCACCCTCTTCGGCTCGGGCGGCGTGCACTCGGCCTTCGTCGGCACGATGATCCGCACCTCGATCCCGAACACCGGCACGACGGCGGACCTGAAGATCAACATCTACTCCGTCACCGGTGAGAAGATCCGCACGATCGAGCAGGGCTCGGTGCCTGTCGGCCAGACCTACTACACGCCGTGGAACTGCACGAATGACTCCGGCCGGACGATCGCCAGCGGCGTCTACATCGGCGAGGCCGTCCACGGCGGCCGCCATCGCTTCTTCAAGATCGCCATCATCAAGGGGAGCGGCCTGTGATCATCCGAAACAGCGCCCTCCTGATGCTCGCCTTCCTTCTCGCGGCGGGCCCCGCGTCGGCCAAGTCCGCCTCGATGGCGGGCACCTCCGGCGCGCAGTTCCTCAAGCTCGGCGCGGGCGCGCGGGCGGCCGGCATGAGCGACGCCTTCACCGCGATCGCCGACGACGCCTTCGCCGCCTACTACAACCCCGCTGGCCTGGCCCGCATGGACCGCCCGCAGCTCGGCGGCGCACACTCCGCCATGTTTCAGAGCGTGAGCTATCAGAGCCTCTCCTTCGTCGTGCCGTTCGGCGGCACCGAAGGCCGCGAGAGCGTCGAGACCGGGGGCAAGAGGCACGCGCTCGGCCTCTCCATCTACTACCTCGGCGTGTCCGACATCGAGCGCCGCACCGGCGACTCGACGAACCCGGTCGGCACCTTCAACTCCGGGGACTCCGCCTATGCGGCGTCCTACGCCTACTCGCCCAACGACCGCCTGAGCCTCGGCGTCACGGGCAAGTACATCACGCAGACCATCGATGTCTACAGCGCCAGCGCCATGGCCGCCGACCTCGGCGTGCTCTATCGCGTCAGCCCGAACGCGAAGAGGCCGGTCACCCTCGCGGCCACGGTGCGCAACGTCGGCAGCGGCATCGGCTACGCGGGGCAGTCCGACCCCCTGCCCACGACTCTCGTGGTCGCCGGCGCCGTCGCGGTGACCAAGGGCTTCGTCCTGGACCTCGATCTCGGCAAGTCCCGCGACAGCAATCCCTACGTCGCGCTCGGCGGCGAGGGCCGCCATGTCATCGCTGATGGCATCACGGGCGCCCTGCGCGCGGGCTTCACGTCCCTGCGTCGCGACACCGGCGGCCTGTCCGGCTTCGCCGCCGGCGGCGGGCTGTCCTTCCCCAAGGCGGCCTTCGACATGGCCTGGGTGCCGTTCGGGCCGCTCGGCGATGCCTTCCGCTTCTCGCTGCTCGTCAAGTTCTAGGCGAATGAAGCCGAGCTGGGAGACCCTCAAGCCGCTGCGCTGGCGCGCGCGTGCGGGCGAGGCCTTGCAGCCGCTGTGCGCGGGAAGCGGCCTGGTGCGCGTTCCAGGCGGGTTCTGGGCGGTCGCCGACGACCTCAACCACCTGATCCGCATCCCCGATGGGAAAAGCGCCGGGCGTGGGCATCGGATATTCCCTGGGGAGCCGCCTTCGGACGCGGCGCGGCGCAAGCGGATCAAGCGAGATCTTGAATCGTTGATCGACCTGGGCGGGGGGCGCCTTGTCGCGTTCCCGTCCGGCTCCAAGGATCGCCGCTGCCGCGGCTCCTTGATCAGGCTCACGTCGCGCGGCCGGTTCAAGAGCGTCACGGAGATCGACTTCCGGCCGTTGATGGACCTGCTGGGTGCGAAGATCCCGGACCTCAATATCGAGGGCGGGTATGTGTCCCGGCGCCGTCTGGTCCTGCTTCAACGCGGCAACGGCAAGGCGGGCTTCAACGGCGTCGTGAAGCTCAGGCTGAAGGCCTTCCAGAAGGGCCTGGAAGAGCGCTGGCGGCCCTCGGCGCTGAAGATCAGGGTCAAGCGCGTGCCGCTCGGTTCGTGGGGCCGCGCGGCGCTGTGCTTCACGGATGGGTTCTTTCACGAGGGCACGGCCTACTTCGCGGCCGCGGCCGAGGGCGGGGGGGATACCTATCGGGACGGGCGGATCATGGGGTCCGTCGTGGGTGCGCTACCGAAGGGGAGCAAGCCTTTGATCCTGGCCCGGATCAAAGGCGAGAAGATCGAGGGGCTCGCGCTGAAGTCGG
>CAZIBN010000120.1:0-5953 GCA_964537395.1 uncultured Elusimicrobia bacterium | reverse complement strand
TACTGGATCTCCGGGTTGCGCGACTGGTTGTTCTCCTCGACGCAGGCGAACACGCACTTGCGGCAGCCGATGCAGCGCCCGATGTTGAGGGCGTAGCCGAACTCGACGCCGTCCAGGGGCGGAAGATCGGTGAGGTTCGGCTTCACGCCGTATTTCTTCTCCACCTCGGCGGAGATGCGCCCCATGATGGCCGCCTTGTCCTCGGGCGTGAGCTCCTTGTAGTGCTTGCGAAGGAACTCCTCCAGGGAAGGCATGTCGGTGATGTCCTTCATCGGCGCCAGCGCGGCCGCCGTGGCCGCGAGCGCGGCGGACGCCGTCGCCGCCAGGAAGGCGCGGCGGCTCATGCCCGTCCCGTCTTCGACGGGCTTCCATTCTTCGGACATCACTCATGCCCTCCCTGCGCGGCGTCAGCGCCTGCGCCGGCGTGCGCGCTCTTCGGTCCGCGCGTGCGCGGATTGACGTGCGGAGCCGGGGCGGCCTTCATGGACTTGAAGATGGGCCAGTGCGGATTGTGGCAGGCGATGCACACCGTCGTCTTGGGCCCGCCCTTCGTGACGTCCCAGTGCCCGCTGCGCCGGCCGTGGGCGCCGCTGAGCCAGTCGCGATACGTCGTGCCGTGGCACTTCGCGCACAGCATCTCGACCTTGGCGAGCTTGATCGGGGTGCCGTCGAAGTCGGAGAAATCCGCCGGCTGCTTGCGGTTGTGGCAGTTGAAGCAATGCTGGTTGCGGCCGTGCTTGATCTCGATCTTCTCGTGGAAGACGCCCTTTTCCTTAGGGTCGCCCTGGAGCGCGTCGACGCCTTCATGGCAAGATGAGCACGGCGCGCCGTCGAAGGTCATCTCCTTGCGCACCTTACGCACGGTGGCCGTGTCCGCATACTCCGGCGAAAGCTTGGGGATCACGTCGTTCGGCGGGGCGTTGCCGAGCAGATTCAGCGCGAAGACGGCCGCGAGCGACAGCAGGCCGCCGACGGCGAGCGCCGCCGCCCACAGCGGGATCTTGGGAGAGGTTCCGTTCGTATTATTTCCCATCGCCCTTGGACGCCTCTTGCTTGTGGGCCTCGAGATACAGCTTCTTGATCTCCTTCAGGAGGTCCTGGGAGCGCGGGCCGATCTTCTTGAAATTGAACTCGTGCCAGAAGTCGATGGTGTCGGTGTAGGCCTTGTCCACCGGGATCATGGCCTCCGGCTTCTTGATGGACTTGTAGTAGAACTTGAGGCCCTTGCGGTAGCCGTTGGCGTGGTCGAGGCGTCCGAGGATCTCGACGGCCTGCGCGATGACCTCGGGATGGTTCTTGGTCTTGGCGTTGTGGCAATTGGCACAGGCGCGCTGGACGATCGTCGCCGAGTACACGCGCGCGTTCAACGCGCCGTGGCAGGTGATGCAGTTCGGGCCGAGGCCGGTCGCTTTGAGCTGTTCGAAATGGCGGCTCTTGGCGAAGCGCTCGAGCACGGGCAGGTGGCAGCCGCCGCAGGTCTTGGGGATGTTCTTGTAGAAGAACGGGCTGGCGGGATCGGACTGGGGCACGATGCCGGCGTGAGCCTCTTCCTTGACGGCCTTCGTCGGGTCGCCGTTGTGGCAGGCCGTGCAGGACAGCCCCGCCAGGTCGTGGGCGGAGCCTTTCCAGTCCTGGTAGTAGTCGTATATTTTTTTATTCTGGACGCGGAACTTCTCGTCCTTGTGGCACTCGATGCAGGATTCCGCCGGCGCGACGGGCGCGGCCGCGGCCGCGTATGGTGCGATTCCCGCGACGGCGACAAAGGCGGAGAGGAGAAGAAAGTTGTTTATTTTTTGACGAAATATATCCATTGTGTAGGCCCTCGTACGAGGACCTGCAACAATGCTGCCAACGCCTCCGCCCCTACTTGCCGTGCTTGCGACGGCGCGCCGGAGCTGGCTTCTTGGCGAGCGCGATCAGGGCGTGCATCATGTCCATCGTCGTCACGATCCCGGCGAGCTTGTCGCCGCGCGTGATGATGACGCGATGGATGTGGCTGTCGATCATGACCTTGGCCACCTTCTCCACCGGGGTCATCTCGTCGAGGGAGATCGCCCCCGGCGTCATGATCTGCTCCACGCGGGTCTGGTCCAGCTCCTCGAAATGAAGACCGGCGGACCGGGCGGTATCGTCAAACTCCGTATGATAGGAAGGAACGCCGACGGGGGCTTCGCGCCGCGTACGCACCAGGTCGGTTTGAGACACGACCCCGAGGATGGCGCCCACCTCGTCAACCACAGGCGCCCCGCTGATCCCCTTTTCCAAAAAAAGCTTCGCGAGCTCCGGCAAGGTCAGCCAGCTTTCCACCGCAACGACCTTCTTGCGCATGATGTCCTTGGCGAACATAGCACCCTCCCGGCGGAGATTCCCGCCTAATTAATCCCCTGCAACACTCCGACTCACGAACGCAGGTTGCTCATCGGAATCAAGACCTCCGGATGAAGGAGATAAGTTATCCCCAGCGTTTTCAACGTTGAAAGTAATGGGGATAACATGCAACTTTTCGGGCCCCTCGATCGTATGATAGGGGTGAGCCAGAGCAATCTCGTCGTGACCAGGTTAGGTGGCCTCGCTTCGCTGGGCGATAGCGAGCTCCTCGCCGTAATGAAGCGCCTCTCCGCGGCGGAGCGAACCCTGAGCGTCTACGCGCTCGCCCATCTTGGCGAAATCCAACGCCGAAAATTGCACGAGGACGCAGGGTTCCCCTCGATGTTCGCGTATTGCGTCGGCGCATTGCACTACTCGGAGGCCATGGCCTACCGGCGCCTGCAGGCGGCCACGGCGGCAAGCAAGTTTCCCGAGGTCCTGACGATGATCAAGGATGGCTGCCTGAGCATCTGCGCGTTGTCGATGATCGCGAAGCACCTCACTCGGGAAAACAGCTCCCAGCTGCTCCACCGGATCGAAGGCAAGAGCGCCAGAGTCGTTCTGCGCCTCACGGCGGAGCTGAAGCCTCTTCCCGACACGGCTGATAGGGTTCGGTCGTTGCCGCCATCCCTGGCCGCGCCGCCGGTATCTGCTGCCCCACCGGTACCTATCCCCCCTCCGTCTCTGCCGGTCGAGCCGAGCATCCCCGCAGTCATACTTCCGGTCGGTAAAGCCGCTCCGGTTTTCGCTTCGCAACGCATCATGCCGCGCAGCCCCGACCGAGTGCAATTCAGTTTTACGGGTAGCGAGGAATTGTGGCGGGTCATCGATCGGTGCAGCGAGTTGCTTTGGCACAAGCATCCCGATGGCCGGCTCGAGAATATTCTCCTCGAGGTGGGAAGAAGCTACCTCGAGCTCAAGGACCCCGCCCTGATACCGCCGAGCAAGCCAAAGCCGCCGAGGTCAGTCGAGACGCGCACCGTGCCGCGTTGGGTGCGGTCCGCGGTTTACCGGCGTGACGCGGGCCGATGCGTCTTCATGAGCGCCGAGGGACGGCGCTGCGAGGCGCGCCGCAGCCTCGAGTACGACCATATCCAACCCTGGTCCAAGGGCGGCCGCTCCGATGACCCGACGAACATCAGGCTCCTATGCCGAGCCCACAATCAATGGGCCGCGAGTACGGCGGGCTTGACGTAAAGTTATCCCCAGCACTTTCAACGTTGAAAGTAATGGGGATGACTTCGCGAGTCAGCCCGTCAGGGCTTCCAGGCCTTGGGCTGGTAGCCGCAGGACGGATCCTCGGCGAAGATGTCGCCGGTGATCGCCCAGGAGCGCGAGCGAGAGCCGCCGCAGGGCTCCCGGAACTCGCAGACGCCGCAGCGGCCCTTGAGCTTGCTGTGATCGCGCAGGTCGACGAACATCGAGTCCGTGCGATACACCGTCGCCAGGTCGTCGACGCGCACGTTGCCGCGCGCCACCGGCAGGAAGCCCGACGGGCAGATCTCGCCGACATGATCGACGAACATGAAGCCATCGGCGGCATTCACGGCGCGCTTGGGCAGGCGCAGGCCCGCGCGCAGGCTGGCCTGGCGCGCCACCGTGTGCTCGACGCGCGCGGCCACGCCGGCGCCGGCCTTGGCCTCCTGCTGCAGGGCGTAGCGCCGGAAGTGCTGGCCCTCGGTGAGCTTCACGACGAAGGGCTTCTCCTGGGTCATCTTGCGCAGCTTGGCGAAGCCTTCCTCGAACTGCTCCGGGGTCAGGCCGCCGAGCTTGGCGCCGCGTCCGACGGGGATCAGGAAAAAAACTTCCCAGAAAGCGATGTCGAGCGTGGAGATGAGCGCGGCCACGGCGTCGAACTCGTGCCAGTTCCATTGGCCGAAGCAGGAGTTGATCTGGATCGGTATGCCCATCTCGCGGGACTGCTTGCAGGCGCGAATGACCGTGTCGAAGGCGCCCGGCGTGCGGCGGAAGGTGTCGTGGGACGCGGCCGTCGCGCCATCGAGGCTGAAGGCGAGCTGGTCCACGCCGGCCTCCTTCAGAGAGGCCAGCCGCTCTCGCGTCAGGTTGGGGGTCGCGGCGGGGATCGTGCCCATGCGCAGGCCCGCGGTCTTGCCGTGGCGGATCAGCTCTTCGAGGTCCTTGCGGTTGAGCGGATCTCCCCCCGACAGGATCATGATCGGCGTCCCCATCGCCTTGACCTGATCGATGAGCTTCTTGCCCTCGGCGGTGGTCAGCTCGTTGGGATTGATGGTCGTGTCGGCGTCGGCCCGGCAATGGTCGCAGGCCAACGCGCAGGAGCGGGTCGATTCCCATATGACCAGAAGCGGCGCTTGCGAAAAGTCGAACGGAGCGGGAAGAGTGCCAGGGTGTTGGCCGGGATGTTGAGAAGGGTTGGTCATACCCGAAGCCTAGCAACGTTTCTGCCATAATGCATCCGCGGCCAGCCGGGCTGAGACCGCTAATTATTAGAATTAAAAAAATCCTCCATAGACACCTCGTAAAACCGCAGTGGCAGGAATGTTGCTTAGCAGTGATTGTATGAATCCTTCAGAGCGCATATTCGTCGTGGGGCTCAACCACCTGAACGCATCCGTCGCCTCACGCGAGAAGGCGGTGGTCTCGTCCGCGAACCTCCCCGAGATCCTCGCTCAGCTCAAAGCCCTCGTTCCTTTAGATGAGGTCGTCGTGCTCTCCACCTGCAGCCGCGTGGACATCTTCGCGGTGTGCGACGACACGCGCCGCGGCAGCGAGCTCGTCCGCGCGTGGTTCGTGGAACGCGCCGGCGCCGACATCGAGCCCGCGCTGTACCAGCGCGAGGGCGATGACGCGCTCCGCCACCTCTTCCGCGTCGCCGCGGGCCTCGACTCCTGGATCATCGGCGAGACCGAGATCCTCGCGCAGACCAAGAAGGCCTACCAGTCCGCCCTCTCCGCCGGCTTCACGCGCCGGATCTTAAACCGCGCGTTCCAGTCGGCGATCGCGGCGGGCAAGGACGTGCGCTCCGCCACCGGCATCCAGAACGGCATCCACTCCATCGGGGGTGCCACCGCCCTGATGGCCAAGCGCATCTTCGGCGACAAGGAAGGCGGCGGCATCCTCGTGTTCGGCGCGGGCCAGACCGCCGAGGCGGTGGTCCGCCACCTCGCCGCGAAGAAGTTCGACAAGATCGTCGTCGCCAACCGCACCGTGGAGAACGCCCGCGCCATCGCGGAAAAGCTCGGCGGAGAAGCGGTATCGCTTGATGCCGGACTTGAGCTGCTTGAGCACGTCGAGGTCGCCGTCTTCTCCGCCTCGGTCAGCGAGCACCTTCTCACCGCCGGGCACATGGCCCGCATCCTCGCCAAGCGCCGCAAGCCCCTGTTCCTCGTGGACCTCGGCGTGCCACGCAACGTCGATCCGGCCTGCGCCAAGCTCGACTCGGTGTACCTCTACGACCTCGACGACCTCAAGCGCATGATCTCCGACAGCATGGAAGGCAAGCTCGCCGAGAAGGACCGCGCCGAGGATCTGGCGTCGATGGCGGCGCTCGACTGCCGCACGGAGCTCAACAAGCCTCCGCGCCTCGTCCCCGCGGGGGTCCCATGAA
>CAZIBN010000119.1:0-6163 GCA_964537395.1 uncultured Elusimicrobia bacterium | reverse complement strand
TCAGAATCATAGAAAATAAAGCGCCCCCTCCGCCGCAAGGGCGAAGGGGGCGCTTATTAGTAGAGAGACTATTTAACGAGCTTGTCGGCGGTGGGCAAGCCGGCGCCCTGGCCGATGTCCGGCACGCCGACGAGCTTGGTCGACGCGGCTTGAAGGGCCGCGCGCGCCTGCTCGGGCGTCGCTCCCTTGTGGGTCGCGACGTACAGCGCCGTCAGCCCGGCCACGTGCGGCGTGGCCATCGACGTCCCCGACAGCGTGTCGTAGCCGCCGCCCATGTAGGTGGACTTGACGGCCACTCCCGGGGCGATGACCGCGACCGACGGACCGCGGCTGGAGAACGAGGCGAGCTTATCCTTCGAGTCCGAGGCCGCGATCGCGATCGCACCCGGATACGCGGCGGGGTAGCCCACCGACGAGCCGGAGTTCCCGGCGGCCGCGATGAGGATCACGCCGCCCTTGCGCATCGCTTCGACGGCGTCGGCCAGGGCTTGGTTGCCCTGGCTCGCCCCGAGGCTCATGCTGGCGACCTCCATCTTGTTCTCGACGGCCCACAGCATGCCGGCGATCACGTCGTCGAAGGTCCCGGAGCCGTTCTCATCGAGGACCTTCACGCCGTACAGGTCGATCTGCGGCGCGACTCCGACCACGCCCTGGTCGTCGTCCTTCGCGGCGATCGTGCCCGCGCAGTGCGTGCCGTGGCCGTTGTCGTCGTTGAAGGTCGCCGCGGTCGAGATCGCGTTCCAGCCGCCCTTGAGGATGCCCGAGAGCTCGGGATGCGTCATGTCGATGCCGGTGTCGATGACCACCAGCTTGACGCCCTTGCCGCGAGAGGTCGCCCATGCGGCCGGCGCCTTGACGCGCGTGATGCCCCACGGCGTCTCCTGGCCGATGGTCGGAGCCGGCTCCTCGGCCTGCTTCTTCTTGAGAGCCTCGATGCTCTTCAGGATGCCGCTGGTCGAGGGGAGCGCGAAGTCGGTGCCGCGCGCGTCCGCCATTTTCAGCCAGTTGATCTTCGGGTCAAGGTCCACGCGCTTGACCTCGGCCAGCGCGCGCAGCTTGCTCTCCGCGATGCTGACCTGGGTCTGGGACTCGATGACGACCGCGTTGATGAGCTTGAGTTCGCGCACGACGATACCGCCGGCGGCCTTGGCCAATGCGACGCGCTGCGCCGGGCTCGTGCCCGGCTGGAAAACGACGATGCGACGCTCGCCCGCGGATGCGACCGAGCTGATCACCAGGAGCGACAGGGACAGCATCCCCGTCAATTTCAAACCTCGAACCATAACACCTCCGTAACCGTCTCGCCGCGACCCCTCGCGGCGCCCGACCAAAAACCATATAACATATTTCTAGGCCGCAAGTCCTATATTCGAATAGGTCCTTTGGCCCCAGTTATCCACACTGTGGATAAACCTGTGAATAGGCGTATTTGGAGCGAATTAGAGCGGGGTTCAGAATATCTTAAGCCGTTCAGGCTACGCTGAAGGCACGAGGTGGAGGCATGGCCAAGACCGTCCAAGTCTGCGACGATGATCCCGGGGTTCGCGGAGTCCTCGTGCGCCTGCTTTCGCCGTACTACACGGTCGTTTTGGCGAGAGGCGGGCAGGAGGCCTTGACGCTCATCGCCGCGCGATGCCCCGACCTGGTTCTCCTGGACCTGGTCATGCCCGGGCTGACCGGCCTCGATACTTTGGAGGCCTATCATAAGACCAACCCGGATCTCCCGACCTTGGTCCTTACCGGAGAGCAGGAGCCGGAAGTCGCCTGCCGAGCCCTGAATCTAGGCGCGCATGCCTACATCACCAAGCCCTTCGACGCGGCCGTCCTGCTGGACGAGATCCGCAGCGTCCTCGATTCGTCGGATCCGGAGACGCGCGGCGGGGAGCGTCCTCCCTGGCGAACGAAGTGAGTTATCCCCAACACTTTCAACGTTGGAAACGCTGGGGATGGCTTACGGGACGTTCGCGGGGAGTTTGGTCCGGTCGAGCTCCAGGACCGCCGTGAACCCCAGGTCGTGCGGGTCCTGCGAGCGCGTATCCTCATCGCGCAGCAGGCGCGCGGCGTGGGAGGGGAATAGCTTTCGCGCCGCCGCCAGCTCGCACCACTGCGCGTATGCCTCGCTCAGGATCGAGGTCTTGTCCGTGTTCGTCGCCATCTTTTTGACGATCGCCGCGAGCGCGCTGACCGCCGGGATCTGCCACAGCTCCTGGTTCATGTAGTGGTGCGCGTATTCGTGGACCATCGTGGCGAGATAGCTGTCGCGCGAATCGTAGATGCTGCGGCGGCTCCTTTGAATGTCCGTGAAGGCGCCGAGCGGCGCGCAGGTGAAGAAGAAATGCTCTCGCCGGGCGACCGTCAGGGGCTCCAGCACGAACCGCGCCTCCCCGCCGCACCGCGCCATCTGCCGCTCGGTCACGGTCGCGCCGTGCGTCGTGCGGTAGACGTTGTATCCGTTCCAGGTTCCGGTCTTGGGCAGGGGATAAGTCCCGCGGGTCCAGATATGGAGATCGGTCGAATCGTAGAGGATGACGTCGGTCTTCTCGATCCCGTGAGGGAAAAGCTCCGGCGCGGACTTCAGGGCGCCCGTGATCCCTTCCTGGATCGCGGCGATGTCGTCCGGCGTCGCGCGATACGCGTCCGCCGGCTTGTCCTCCGATCGGGCGGGAACGCAGAGGAGGATCAGCGCGAGCGCGGCTATGATTCGGTTGCTCATCCCGGCATTGTAGTCTTTCCGCTAATGGCAGACTTTGTTCAGCCGCAGCCTGTTCTCATCCAGCGTTGACAGCCCCATGTCCTTTCTTCTTTGCTCCACGGTCCCCGGGTCTTCGCTCGTAAAAGGCTCCCAGTGGCCGGGGCTGACGCACTGCCCTTGCGTTCCAAATCTCTGCGGCCTGTTTTCCGCTCTCGCGACCCGGTCATACAGGTAGGCGTAGTTCCTGGGATTCGTTTCTCCGATGGGGTAGAGCTTCTCTAAAATAGACAGGACCTGTTTCTGAAAAGGGACGTCGAGATCCGCATGCTGGACCAGCAGCCAGGCGTTATCGTCGGCCTCGACGCCGAATTCGCTGATCTTGATCCAGGCGTAAGTCTTCAAGAGCTCCTTCAGGGCGAGGGTGTTGCTCGAGTCGATCTTTTGCCAGCGAGGCCCGAACTGGCTCCAGAAGTATTCCTCCTCGCTCTTGGAATACTTGTGCTGAAACGGCATTTCCACGTGGTTACGCATGAATTGATCGACTCGCGTCATGAGAGCGAGCTTCTTCCGGACCCACTCCTTGTTTCCCGGATCAGCCGGTCCCGGAGCGAGCTCGCGCTCCATTTTGGACACGGACTCGTCGTAGCTTTGGAGATCGGCGTCCACGCGCGGATACATGGCGGCTTGCTCCTCGCGACCTTGGTGGGCGGCTCCGGTGGAAGCCGGTTGAGCCTTGGCCTCTTGCAAGGCTGACGATGCGACGAGGAAGGCCAGGATTACCCCCGTCTTAAGCGGGAAAGGGCACGCGTTCACCATGCCCCAATGATAGCCGGTCCCGGGAGACAGCCCCAGGGCCGTTCGGGCACGTCGCTATGGGTCCCTTCCTTGATCCGCTACTTGACGGCGACGACCATCGAGTCGGGTCCGATGAGATGCTCCACGCGCACCTCGCGGAACCCGGCCTCGAGCAGCCAGCCCCGGCAGTCGGCGCCGGTGTAGTCGAATCCTCCCGAGGTTTCGATCAGCATGTTGAGGCTCATCAGCAGGCCGAACGTGTTCTTGCTGCGGTCGTCGTCGATCGGCGCCTCGTAGATGAGGAGCGAGCCGCCCTTGGGCAGGCTCTTGTACGCCTTGGCGATGAGCATCTTCTTCTGCTCGAGATTCCAGTCGTGGAGGATGCGGCTCATCAGCAGCTATTGGAGTCCCAGCGGCTGTACCTATTCATCGGAGGCATGCCGGAGGCGGTCACATCCCGCGCTTCGTGCCGTTCTCATGCAAACGCCGTATGGCCTGCCCACTCATTACGGAAATCTTCCAGCCAATTTGCGATAGCGCTCTCCGGCAGAAATGCCGGGGGCGCTTTTTTTGCGGCAGCGAACTGGGCCTCAGAGCACGGAGAGCTCGACGCGGCGGTTCGCCTGGCGACCCTCGTCGGTGGAATTTGAGGCGGCCGGTTTCGCCTGGCCGAAGCCCTTCGTTTCCAGGCGTGACGCATCGGCCTTGTGCTTGGCGACGAGCCAGGCCTTCACCGCCGCGGCCCGCTTGCCGCTCAGCGTCAGATTCGCCTCGGCCGGGCCCTGGTCGTCGGTGTGCCCCTCGACGAGCAGCTTGAGTTCCTTGTGCTCGGCCAGCATGCCGGCGACGGCCGCCAGGGTGGCCGTCGACTCGGGCCGGATGCGGTCGCTGCCCGTGTCGAACAGGATGCCGCGGAGCGTGATGCGGCCCTTCTTAGACAGCTCGGCGAAGGTCACTTGGCCGCCGCCGCCCGCGATCCTTAAATTCGCGAGCGAGATCGGAATGTTCCCGTCAATCAAAGTCGGGTCGTCGCCGCCGATGAACTCGAAGCGCACGCGCGAGGCTCGGATCGTCGGCCCTTCGCCGGCGTTCAGCGCGGCGCGGCCTGCCGCATAACCCTTGGCCTTCGCGCCGTCGAACACCCAGCTGAAGTGCACGCGCCGCGGATTTCCGGGGAGCCGGACTTCGTTGCTGAAGTCGCCGTAGGAGAACGCGTCGGGCGAGCCGGACGCCTGGAACGCACCATCGAGGGGCGCGCCGTCCGGGCCGATCAAGATGAACTGGATTGGGTTGGAGCCGTCGGCGCCCTCGTAGTCGAAGTCGACGGTGTAGCGCTGCGGTAGCTTTTCCGGGAGGACGATGTCGAACAGACACGGCGGGCGGCAATGCAGCCACTTCGCGCCGTCGCGTCCCCGGACTGAGAGCCGGGGGCTCGCGTTCTTCAAACGGGTGAGGCCGCGCGAGAAGTCGTCGAAGAAAAGGAGCTTTTCGCCCGGGACGAAGTCGTACTGCGACCAGGCCGCGGCGTCCTCAGACGAAAACGGCTGGACGACCTCCGCGGCGCGCGCCGCGCCCGCGAGAACGGTTATGAGCGCCAAGAGGATCAATTTCATCGGTTTCTCCTTTGCGTTACGCGGGTCAGCGTGCGATGAGGGCCTTGAGCGCCTCGAGCTTCGTCGCTTGGAGGAGGGCCTTCGCGGTGGCGGGCGCGGCCCGCACGCGGACGACGATCGTGTGGACCTTCGTGTGCGGCTTGCCCTCGAGAGGCGACGCGGGCTCGGCCGTCCCGTCGGAGAGCTTCCAGTCCCCCAGCAACACGACGAGAGCGTCCTCGGGGTTGGCGCCCTCGGCGAGCGTCTGCCGGTAGGCTAGAGGATAGCCCGCGAGCTTCATCGGCTTGAACTCCGAAAGGATCAAGCTCTCGGAGTTTGCGGTGATCGACAGGTCGGCCTTCGTATCGAACTCGGCAGCTTGCGCGATCTGGTCGCTCTGCGCGCCGGTGTCCCCGCTCTCGAGCTTCGCGCGCTTTTCATAGAGAGCGGCCATCTCCTTGCCGATGGCCTCGAGTTCCTTCACATCGGACGCCGCCGCGGCCTTTTCCATGCGCTTCTGCAGCGCCTCGCTCTTCTTGTCGAGCGCGGCGATCGCGCCGGCGTTGCCGGCGGCGAGCTTCTCCTGGCCCTTGATCACCGCGGCCATCTTCTCGTTAACGCCTTCCTGCCGTCCCTCGATCGCGGCGGTGTTCGAGTAGGCGCGACCGAAGTCATACTTCGTCGGATAGCGCTCTGCGTCCTTACATGCGGTCACGAGCGGCTCGATGGGGGACTCCTGCGCGACTCCCCAGCCTTTCGGGGCGGGCGCGGATGCTTTCTGGAACGCGGTCATGATGGTCTTGTGGGCGGCCTCCTCGGCGGCCGTCGCGGCACGGCCGCGGCAGTCCGAGTCGGCGAGTGCCGTTCCGGAGAGAAGCAGTAAATAAAGTGGAATGAGCGCGTTCTTCATGCACTGATTCTAACATTCTCGCGCGGACGCCGTGAGTTCCCGCTAGGGCCATCTCGGCGCCGAATTCGGCCCCTCTCCAACGGCAAGAAGAAGGGGCACTTCCTCGCCATATGGCGAGGTCGTCGGACGAATGGCGGCGCTGATCCCGCCGGCGCGAAAACACCTCGTCCGGTA
>CAZIBN010000118.1:1328-6222 GCA_964537395.1 uncultured Elusimicrobia bacterium | reverse complement strand
AGAGCTTGATGACGACTCGACCCGCGGAGAGAGTCGCGTACTTGACCGTCGTTTTATCGCCGCGCACAGGGTTGAAGACGTTGTTGTAGGCCGTCAACTCCACTGAGTTCGCGGTCAGGTTGAGCGGGTTCGACATTCCGAGCGAAGAGGTGCTGCCGCGGACGTTGTAGCCGAAAACCTCGAGGTAGACGGTGCCGGAGGCGGGATAGCGTGCGGCGAAGCCCGGCGCAAGCCTCACCGAGCCGGTGATGCGGCCGAGGGCGTTGCCCGATGAGACGAAGGTGAGGTAGGCGGCCGGCGTCGCGGGCGAGGTCGCCTGGGTGTTGCTGAGTATGTTGAAGGTATGGTCCCGCAGCTGGGCGGAGGAGAATCTCCAGTCCTGGGTGCTGACGAAGGTGGTGACGTCCACGTTGAAGGTGATCGTGTCGTTGTCGAAGCTCGCGGTGACGATCGTGCCGGAGAGGGCGGAGCCCTTTGGATACTCGAAGGTGAGCGAGTAGGGCGTCGTGGACTGGACGCCGCTGGCCGAGCCGTTGAGCGAGTCTCCTCCCGCCACCTGTACGTAATATTGTCCGCCCGTCGGGTTGTTGTAGACGAGCTCGACCTTGGCCGCTGACGTGTTGCAGTCGAAGGTCTCGCACGACCCGTCGACCGTATTGACGCCGTCGAACGTCGGCGCCGCCGCGGCGACGCGCCGGTGCGAGCGGTCGAACAGGATGAGCTGATAGCCCTTGAAGTAGCCGCCGAAGGCCGGCAGGTTCAAAGTGATCTTGAACAGCCCCGGTCCGGCGCCGAACGAGTAGAAATCGGTGTCCCCGGTCGGATAGACGGTCGCCGATATCGCGGAGCGGGTGCTCACATCGGTCGCGGTCTCGAAGCCGTCGTTGCGCTCATGGATATCTCCCGCCCCGAGGACCAGCCCGTGCGATGCGAAGGCGGTGTTGATCGCGGCCTGCGCCGTGCCGGCGCCGGCGCACGCCGGGACGCGGCCCTCGGCGTCCACGCGACGCATCGCGTCATAGAACTCGCCGAAGCTTTCCGGGAAGAAGAGCAGGGACTGGAAGGCGAGGCCGTCGGCGCAGGAGCGGCCCGGCAGGTAGCCGAGCGCGGCGATGCGGTTGCGGCGGATGTCCCACAGCGCCTGGGAGAGGTAGATGCTGTCGTCATGGATCTCGCCGAGCCAGGTCAGGCTGCTGAGCACCTTGCAGGTGATGCCGGGCAGCTGGCAGTCCAGGTCGCGCAGCGCGCCGGTCCCGCCGAGGGCTCCGAGGACGTGGGCGCCGATCGTGGGATCATTGAGCGAGCTCCCCGCGAAGTAGTCGGCGATGGCCTCGGAGATCGCGCCGGCCTGGCCGAAGTTCTGGATGGACCAGATCTTCTCGACGAGATAGTGGACGTACTCGTGGTGCGTCACGGTCGCGTCATCGGTAAAGCCGTCGACGGGGGTGATCGAGTTGATGTCGCCGAACATCAGGTTGTCGTAGTCGGGATTATAGAAGGCGTTGGCCATGTTCGGGCCGACGTGCGCCATCGCGACGACCGGGCGCGACACGGGGGCCGCGCTCGAGCGATTGACGTCACCGAACATGTAATCGTGCATCAGATTCAGGTGGTAGAACAGGTTGAGCTCGCCATGCAGGTTGATCGGAGAGTCCGCTGCGGTCCAGACATGGCTGGAGGTGTTCGCGGCGCCATAGGTGAAGGGGCTCGTCAGCGTGAGGTAGCTCGACAGCGAGACGTCGAATCCGTCCTGCTGGCCGCTCTCGTTCGACTTGAGCGTCAGGCGCATGACCTTGCCCGCGACTGCCGCGCCGTTGAACAAGCCCCGGTCGCCGATGAAGCTTCCCACCGGATCGCCGTAGCCGTCGCTGATGCTCAGCTGGTCGTCGTCGGCGATGCCGCCCCCGTTCACGTCCGAGGTGTCCGCCCCGGAGAACAGGCCCACCTTGAAGGTGCTGAAGACCGGCAGGAACTTGACCGCGAGGGGTGCGGCGAGCGTCAGGTCGATCGTCGAGACCTGCGTCGTCGAATTGGGATAGGGGTGCGGAGATGAGACCGGTGTGGCCAGGGTCTGCCAAACGCCGTTGCCGTTGTCATAATGCGCGCTCGGGCCGCGGAAGTTGGCCGCGTTGACGTAGGGGCCCTGAAGCCCCATGCTGATCTTTCCTTGCGCGCCGCCGCAGAAGAAGCCATGGCCGTACACCGGGTCGCCGCCGGTCAGGGCGCGGGTGGACGCGTCGGCGATGTACACCCACTGGTTGTTGATCGGGCGATTGCGCGCCGGCGTGCTCGACGGGTCGATGTCGTACACGGAGCCCTGGATCACGCCCGAGGTCAGGCAGACCGCGAAGCGGAGGTTGTTGTAGCGGAAGAGGATCTGGCCGGTGCGCGCGTCGACATAGTAGCGCCAGGCGGCCTGCGGGGCCTTGATCTTGACCTTCCAGGCGAGGTGGGACCGGCCGGTCGATTCGACGGGCAGGACCACGAGGGCGGCGGGGCCGTCGGCGGTCCCTTGAGAGTCGGCCTCGGCGGCGGTGATGGCCTGGGCGGCCGAGATCGCCGGCGCGATGTTGACGTTCAGGTCGGGCTCGTAGGTCGAGTTGGCGCCGAGCACCGAGCCGTTCTCGTCGAGGTGGACCTTGACGCGCGCGAACTCGACGGGCACGCCGCGATAGGTCTGACGGTAGAGCACGTGGCGATGCCCGTCGCCTTTGGATTCCTTCTCCACTTCCAGTGTGCTCGGGTCCACGCCGAGCAATCCTGACTGCTCCTGGAGGAACTGGCGCGCTATGGCTGCGGGCGCTCCCGAGCGGGGCGCGGTGCGGCCCTCGCTGAGCGCCTCGGGCGCGCCGGTGCGCGGATCGAGGCGCATCTTCCAGCGGCCCTCATGGGTGGCGTTGAACCGAGAAAAGTCCTTTTGGATATCGGCGCGAGCGGGCTTGCGCGCGCGACGTTCAAGCTTGTTGAGCCCGAAGCGCTTGGCCTCCTCCTTCGCGCGCGCCGAAGGGCGCACGGCCTGAGAGGGAAGCGCGGCGGCGAATAGGAGGATGGCAGCGAGGACGAATCTCATCGCGGGCCCTCGACGCGGCGCAGGCGCACGATGATGGCGGAGGCGGCCTCGACGCGGATGCGGCGGGATTCGTCGCTGCGCAGGGCTTTCGTCAGAAGGTCGAGAGCCTCGGGGCGGCGCGCGGCGGCGAGCACCCGCACGGCGAGAGATTTGAGCTCCGGATCGCCCTGCCCGAGCGTGAGGTCGGCGAGGCCAAGATCCACATCCTCTCCCCTCTCGGCCAGGCCGGTCTGGGCGATGAGGCCGAGCTCGGGGCGCGGCGACTTTTCCAGCAAAGCTTTCAGCGCCGTCGTCGATTCCGGGGAGTCCCGGCGAGCGAGAGCGCGCGCGGACGCGAGCTTCACGCGGGTGCTTTTGTCCTCGAGGGCCGCGACGAGGATGTCGTTATCGGCCGGAGCGGCGAACGAGCCGAGCGCGGCGCAGGCCTCGGAGCGCACCGACACCGAGGCGTCGGTCGACGCCAGCTTCGCGAGGATCTCCCGCCCTTCGCGTCCGATCAGGCCGAGGGAGCGGGCGGCGGAGGCGCGCACGGCCTCGTCGGGATCCGTGATCGCGCTGAGAAAGGGCCGTGCTGCATCGGCGGCTCCGAGCCGGGCCAGGACGATGGCGGCCGCGTCTCGGACCTCGCCTTCGGGATCCCTGTGCGAGGACTCGATCGCGGCGCGCGCGTTCTCTCCTGCGATCTCGCCGAGCTTGAGCACGGCCCGGGCCCGGGCCGCGTCTCGGGCCATGCGCCGAAGCTCCTGCGCGGGCGTGGTCGGCGGCGCGCCGCCGGCGGTCTTCGTCTCGTCGATGAGGTTGGTCAGGCCGTCCACCTCGCCGAGCCGGTACAGGCTCGCCGCGGCGCCGATCCTCACATCGGGATTCGTGTCGGTCAGCGCGCGCTTGAGGAACGGGATCGCGGCGCGGTTGGCGAGCAACCCCCACGTCGTCGCCACGGAGGCTCGCACCTCGGGATCGGGGTCGGCTCCCGACGAGGACAGCATCGCGACGGCCTCACGCCCGAGCTCGGCTCGCGCCGCCGCCGTCGATTTGACGACGGCCGGCTTGGCCGCCTGAGCGGACATAGGCAATAACGCCGAGCTGGCGGCGAGGAGCAGCATGCCCCAGTATGTTATCAGGGAAGCGTTACGGTAATGTTTCAACGCGAGGGGCGATACGGGCTAAATCTGGTGCGCCCGCCAGGAATCGAACCCGGATCACTTGGTTCGAAGCCAAGTACTCTATCCGTTGAGCTACAGGCGCGCTCTAGGAAGTTTAGGACATTCTTCCCCCCCTCGCCAGGGGTGTTGTAGACTCTCGCACATCGGATGAAAACGATCCTGGTCACGGGTGCTACGGGCTATGTCGGCGGGCGGCTGGTGCCGCGCCTGCTCGCGCCCGACCGCGTCGTCCGGGTCCTGGTCCGCGACCCCTCGCGCGTGGTCGGCCGGCCCTGGGCGGGTGGCGTCGAGATCGCGCGCGCGGACCTGGGCACGGGCGCCGGGCTCCAGGAAGCCCTGCGCGGAGTCCACACCGCCTATTACCTGGTCCACTCCATGTTCGGCGGCGGGGATTTCGCCAATCTCGATCGGGAGGCGGCGCTCCGCTTCGGCGCCGCGGCGAGGGAAGCCGGGGTCCGGCATGTCATTTATCTGGGAGGGCTCCTTCCCAAGGCCGCGGCCTCTGAGCATCTGACCAGCCGGGCGGAGGTGGGTGCCATTCTCGCCGCGGCCGTGCCCACGACGGAATTCCGCGCGGGGCCCATCGTGGGCTCCGGATCAGCGTCGTTCGAGATGGTGCGCTACCTGACGGAACGCCTTCCCCTCATGCTCGCCCCCGGCT
>CAZIBN010000118.1:0-1228 GCA_964537395.1 uncultured Elusimicrobia bacterium | reverse complement strand
TTCGAGATGGTGCGCTACCTGACGGAACGCCTTCCCCTCATGCTCGCCCCCGGCTGGATCGACCACGTGGTTCAGCCCATCGCCATCCGCGACGTTCTCTCCTACCTGACTTTGGCGCTCGACCTCCCCCCGATGGGCGTCGTCGACATCGGCGCCGACCGGCTCACGTTCCGGCGCATGGTGGAAACATATGCCGAGCTGCGCGGGCTGCGCCGTGTCATCTGCACCGTCCCCGCCTTCATGCCGCATCTGGCCGCGCGCTGGATCGGCGCGCTCACGCCCATCCCCAACGCGCTGGCCGTGCCTCTCGTCCAGGGCATGGTGCAGTCCCTGGTCGCGGACACGGAACGCGCGCGAAAGGCCTTTCCGGCAGTCGAGCCTCTCGACTACCGCACGGCCGTGAAGCTGGCCCTCGAGCGCGTGGAGAAAGGCGAAGTGGAGACGCGCTGGAGCGGCGCCCTCGGACATGGCCCGACGGCGGAGCTCGAGGACCGGGAAGGGCTGGCGCGCGAGACGCGCTCGCTTCTGGTCAAGGCCGAGCCGGAGGCCGTCTACCGCGCGTTCAGCGGCGTGGGCGGCGAGCGCGGCTGGCCCGCCTGGGAGTGGGCGTGGATCCTGAGAGGCGCGCTCGACCGGCTCGCCGGCGGCCCCGGACTGCGCCGCGGGCGCCGTCATCCCGACGAGATCTTCACCGGAGAAGCGCTGGACTTCTGGCGCGTGGAGGCGGCCGAGCCTCCTCGCCTGCTTCGCCTGCGCGCGGAGATGCGCCTGCCGGGCCGCGCCTGGCTGCAATGGGAGACCCTCCCCGAGGTCGGCGGCACGCGCCTGGTGCAGACGGCCCTGTTCGCGCCGGACGGCTTGATCGGCACCGCCTACTGGTACGGGCTCTACCCGTTCCATCAGTTCATCTTTTCGGCGATGGTGAAGGCCCTCGCGAAGCGCGCCGAAGCCGCGAAGTAAACGCGCCGCCGCTGGCCTCATTGTTGCAGGGGCGGCGTACGTGCAGCTTCCCTTTCGTCTTAATTGGGCGTTAGTAACGGTTCTGCTGTGCGTTTTCGCCCAATCCGAAGCGCGCGCGACCTCGGCCGAGGAATGCCTCGGCTGCCACTCGGACAAGGACATGTCCGTGGAGCGCAAAGGCGCCAAGCTCTCGCTCTTCGTCGACGAGGCGGTGTTCGCAAAGTCCGTGCACGTCTCCATGGGCTGCACGGGCTGCCACGACGACGCC
>CAZIBN010000117.1:0-6280 GCA_964537395.1 uncultured Elusimicrobia bacterium | reverse complement strand
AACCTGATTCGTCCGTCGCCGGCCGCCAGAAGGGTCGCCACGGTGGAGGACAGGACCGCCGTCCGAAAGCTCTCCTCGGCGCTTTTCAGCGCGCTGATGTCGAGGTACACCGCGATGAAGCTACGGCGACCTTCGGCGGACTGAAGCGGCGTGATGGTCGAGCTGAACCAGCAAAGCGAGCCGTCCTTGCGGCGGTTGCAGACCTCTCCCCGCCAAACGGTGCCGGCGAGGATCGTGCGCCAAAGCCCGGCGATAAGCTCGGGCGGATTTCGGCCGGATTTGACGCGACGGTAGGTCTGGCCGACCAGCTCGTCTCGTGAGTAGCCCAGGGTTCGGCAGAAGCGCTCGTTGACGCTCAGTATTGTTCCCTGCTCGTCGGTCACTGAAACGAGCGCGGCCTCGTCGACCGCGCGCTCGAAGTCCCGGCGCTCCTGCTCGACGCCGGGGAGCACGCAGGCCTCGCCGGTCGCGACGCCGGAGGGCTTCGCCTCGGAATCGTTCATCGCGCTAGAGCGAGACGGCGTCCTCATACGACCGATAAGGGAAGCACTCGAGCGTGCTCACGGGGCTGCAGTTGAAGACCTGAATCCCCCGCGCGAGCAGCAGCGGCGCCGCCCGCTCGAAGACCTTGCGCATCTTGGGAAACTCCGTGTTCTCGTGGTCTCGGTTGCGGAAGTCCCGGCCGAAGAAGTGCGTGTCGCCGCTGCGATGGCGGAGATCGAGGCCAAGGTAATAGATTTCCGAGAATCCCATGTAGGCCGCCACCTGCAGCGCGAAATAGCTGATGGTGTAGCCGGTGTAGATTCCGTTCTCGAGGTCGTCGCTGAAGCCTTCCCCGCCCAGCAGGCGCAGCGGAATTCCGAGGGGACGATCCGCGAGCGTGAAGAGGAACCTCGCCACGGACAGCTCCTTGCCGAATTCCTCGAATAGGCGCTGATCCATCACGCAGTGATAATGCGGCTCCGGATAGGCGAGGAAGGAGCGGTTAAGGCCCATGACGAGCCGCCGCCGAAGACGGGTCAGGTCAAGCTCGCCCAGGGACGGTCCGGAGGACAGGATAAACAGGCGCTTGCCCTGATGCAGCCCGCGGAACTCCCGCGGGTTGATGCGCTCAGAGGACGCGCGCGAGATCGAGCTCGACATATTTGATGGCCCTCCGGTTGTAGGTATAGACCCCGCGCACGATTCCCGACGCGTTGGCCATGAAGCTGGGATACGACAGCTCGAACGGGCTTGCGTCCACGAGCGCCGGCTGGCTCCAGCTGACCCCCCCGTCGGCGCTCGAGGAGGCCACCAGCGGCGTGCGCGCGTGATCCGTGGGGTGATGAAAGACCCAGTGTCGCCCGAGGGCGAAGACGGCGGACACGCCGGAGGGCGGAGACGGGATGACGGTGCGCAGGGGATGGGACCATTCCCGGGGCCGAATCTGCCGGCTGCGCCAGACCAGGCGCTGGTCGCCCGCGGGGCGGAAGTAGACGCACGGCACGCCCTGCCCATCCTGGAGGAGGCACGGCTGGATCAGATCGGCGTCGGCGAAATTGCTCTCGACCTCCCAGCGGCCGGGCCGGCCGCGAAGGATGATGGCCCGGCGGCTGCTCTCGTCATAGACAGGCAGAAGCCACAGCTCCCCCAGGATGAGCGGCGGATGACGCAGCATGATGCCGGGCGGAAGGCCCATCGGATGCGGATCGTCCCAGGTGCTTCCTCCGTCCGCGGAGCTGGTCGAGAAGGCCGACGCATGGTCCCAGTAGCGGCCGGGAGGCAAGGTGACGAAGAGCATCCAGAGCCGGTCGCCCTCGTAAAAAAGCACCGGGTTTCCGGACGAGGATTTGATCTTCAGGGGCCGCACGGGCTTGCTCCAGGGGCGGCCCGGGGCGCGCCGCGACAGGATGATCTCGCCATCCTCGTGTTCGCGCTCCGGATAGGAGTACCAGGCGCAGGCGAGGGATCGGTCCGGGCCTTCGGCGAGCACGGCGGCGTGGCAGAACCGGGTCTCCGCGTCGGGAGCCGGAAGAAAGTCCGCATCCGTCGTCGGCGCGACGAGTGCCGTCATGGCCCCCCCTAAATGGGCTCGATCTCGCGCAGGCGCCGCGCGTGTTTTCTTAGCTCGGGCGCCATGGCGCTTTTAATGACTTGGGAAACGAGCGCCGGGTCCAGCCCCGGGGTCAGCGCGGACAGGCGCTCGGCGGCGACGAGCCGGGTCTGCTCGACGCTCAGGAAAAGATCCTTGAGGACCTTCTCCCGGATGGCGCGCGCTCTCCAGGAGCGCCAGGACGAGAGGCCCTCCGCGACGACCGCGCACGCCGCGTCGATGGAGTCCTCGCGGGAATGCCGCGCTTCCTCCTGGCGGCGGGCCAGCTCCGCCATCGTGATCAGCGCGCGCTCGCCCGGGTGGCCGAGGCTGCGCGGCACCGACAGATCGAAGATCAGCGCGTCCGGCGGGAGAAGGTCAAGCCTCTCCGGCCCGAGCACGGGCGCGTCGCAGTGCACGGCGGAGATCAGGATGTTGCAGGCCCTGAGCTCCGCGTCGAGCTCCTCCCAGCGCGCGGCGCGCGCGCCGCAGGCCGCGGCCAGGGCGCTGGCGCGGCCGTAGGTGCGGTTGAGGACCGTCATTCTCGGCAGGCCGCGCTTGACGAGATGCCGCAGGACCTCGGCCGCCGCCTGCCCCGCCCCCAGGACGAGAATGCGCGCGGCGGTTCCGGCCGCGCCGCGCACGACCAGTTCCTCATGCAGCGCCGCGCCCAGGCCCGCGGTGCCGCGCGCGATGCCCGTCGTCGCGCGCGCCCGCGTCGACACCTCGGACGCCTCGCGAAAAAGCTCGGAGAGCACCGGCCCGAGCGTGCCCGCCTCCGAGGCCATGGTCAGAGCCGCGCGGGCCTGCCCCGGCACCTGCGCGTCGCCCAGGATGGACGACTCCAGCCCGCACGCCACGCGCATCAGATGCTCGGCGGCCGCGTCCTCCTCGAAACGGTCAAGCTTGAAATCGGGATGCGGAATCGGCGCGTCGGGCTTGGCCGCGCGCACGAGGCCCATCCAGCGGGCCTCCGCGTCCGAGTCCGGCTCGACGACCAGATAGAACTCCACGCGCTGGCAGGTCGACAGCACGCACGCCTCCTTGAGCCCGGGCAGGCGCGCTCCGGCGCGCAGGAGCGCCAGGCGCTCCTCCGGCCGGAGCGCCGCCCGGGACAAAAGGTCGGGCGAGGCGCGCCGGGCGTCGAGGCTCAGCACGACGAGCCTCCCCCGCTTCGGCGCGCCCCCGTCCCTCATTTGACCAATCCCTGCAGCTCGGCCGCCATCTGCGCCAGCGACTTGGCCGCCGTCATCGTCGAGGTCGCCCCCTGAGCGGTCGTCTTGGCCGCCGTCGCCACGGAGGCCACATTCTTCGCGATCTCGCTCGAGCCTTTCGCGGCCTCGGCGACGTTCTTGGCGATCTCGTTGGTGGTGGCGGTCTGCTGCTCGACGGCGCTCGCGATGTTGTTGGCGGTGTCGTTGAGCTGGTTGATGATCTTCGTGATATCGGCGATCACGGCGACCGACGCCTTCGCGTCGCCCTGGATCGTCTCGATCTTCGCGCTGATCTCCTCCGTCGCCTTCGCGGTCTCCTTGGCGAGCTCCTTGACCTCGTTGGCCACGACCGCGAAGCCCTTGCCCGCCTCGCCTGCGCGCGCCGCCTCGATGGTGGCGTTAAGCGCCAGCAGGTTGGTCTGCTCCGCGATGGAGGTGATCACCTTGATCACCTTGCCGATGTCCACGCTCGAATCGCCGAGCGCGCGGACCGTTTCGTTGGTCTTGGCCGCGAGCTTCTGCGCCTCGGTCGCGACCTTGGCCGCCTCGGTCGCGCTCTTGGCGATGTCCCGGATGCTGGCGCTCATCTCCTCGGCGCCCGAGGAGACGGTCTGGATGTTGTTGGTGACCTGCTCGGCCGCGGACGCGACGACATTGGCCTGGTTGGTCGTCTCCTCCGAGCTCTTGGTCATGCCGGAGCTGACCGTGGAGAGCTCCTCGGACGCGCCGCCGAGCGCGGTCACGACGCCGAGGATCTGGTCGAACTTCGTGCGCAGCTCGACGGCCTTCTTCTTCTGCTCCTCGCGCATGCCCACCTCGGCGCTGACATCCGAGGCGAACTTGACGACCTTCATGACCTTGCCGGCCTTGTCCTTGATCGGGAAGTAGGTCGCGTTGATCCAGACGACCTTGCCGCCCTTGCCGATGCGCTTGAACTCGCCCGACTGGGGCTCGCCCCGGCCGAGCTTGTCCCAGAACATGCGATAGTCGGCGCTCTGCCGGTAGGCGTCGTCGACGAACATGCCGTGATGCTTACCCTTGATCTCCTCCTGCATGTAGCCGAGCGCCCGCAGGAAGTTTTCGTTGGCCTCGCGGATCGTGCCCGTGGGTTCGAACTCGATGACGGCCTGCTGCTGCGACACGGCCTGCAGCTGGTTGGCGTAGTCGAGGCTCTTCGCCTCGAGCTGCACGCGCGCGGTCACGATCTCCCAGGTGAGCATCGGACCGACATACTCGCCCTTTGAATCGTAGATGGCGTTGACGAGCAGGTCCATCTTCTCCGGGCCGATATCGATGAGCGCCCGGTGCGGCAGGTTCTTCGGGTTGCCCAGGATCGCGCGCTGATGCGCCGGGTTCTTATGGAAGATGTCCACGCTCGAGCCGACGACCTTGCTCAGCGGCACGGCCAGATACTGCTCGATCGTTTTCAGCGTCTTGAGCGAGGAAGGGTTGGCGTAGGTGATCTTGAGGTCGCGGTCGGCCATCAGAACATTGGTCGGCATGTTGTCGATCATCGCGTTGAGGCGCGTCTGCTCGGCGGCCGCGCGCACCTTTTCCGTGACGATCTCCCAGGTCACCATCGGCCCGAGGTAGGCGCCCTTGCCGTCGTAGATCGCGCTGACGAGCAGGTCGGCCTTCTCGGGGCCGATGTCGATGATGGCGCGGTGCGGCAGGTTCTTGGGGTTGGAGAGAATCTTGCGTTGATAGGTCGGGTTCTTGTGGAAGATGTCGATGCTCGAACCAACGGCCTTTTCGGCGGAGACGGGCAGGTACTGCTCGATCGTCTTGAGCGTCTTGATCGAGGCCGGGTTGGCGTAGGTGATCTTAAGATCCGCGTCGGCGAGCAGGACATTGGTCGGCATGTTCTCAAGCATCGCCGTCAGGCGCGACTGCTCGGCCTTGGCGCGTTCCTTCTCGGTCACGACCTCCCAGGTCACCATCGGCCCGAGGTAGGTGCCCTTCAGGTCGTAGATCGCGCTGACGAGCAGGTCGGCCTTCTCGGGGCCGATGTCGATGATGGCGCGGTGCGGCAGGTTCTTCGGGTTGGACAGGATCTTGCGCTGATAGGCCGCGTTCTTGTGAAAGATGTCGATGACCGAGCCGACGACCTTGTCGGCGGTGACCGGCAGGTACTGCTCGAGCGTCTTGAGGGTCTTGATCGAGGCCGGGTTGGCGTAGTTGATCTTGAGGTCGGTGTCCGCGAGCAGGACATTCGTCGGCATGTTGTCGAGCATGGCCGTCAGGCGGGCCTGCTCGCCCAGGGCGCGCTGCTTCTCGGTCACGATCTCCCAGGTGATCATCGGCCCGGTGTAGGTGCCATTCTCGTCGTAGATCGCGCTGATGAGCAGGTCGGCCTTCTCGGGGCCGATGTCGATGAGGGCGCGGTGCGGCAGGTTTTTCGGGTTGGAGAGAATCTTGCGCTGATGCGCGGGGTTCTTATGGAAGATGTCGATGCTCGAGCCGACAACCTTGTCGGCCTTGACGGGCAGGTACTGCTCGACCGTCTTGAGCGTCGTGATCGAAGCGGGGTTGCCGTAGATGATGTTGAGCTGGAGATCGGCCAGCAGCACATTCGTCGGCATGTTCTCAAGCATCGCCTTGAGCTTGGAGCCCGAGGCGCCCTCCTCGGCCGCGCCGCCGTTTTCAATGATGTCCTCGGACAGGGGCCCGACGAGCGCCATGACCTCTTCGATGGCCGCGGGCGGAACCGCAAGCTGCTTCAGCGTGCCCACGAGGTGGTTGGCGACCTTGCCGAAGTGCGCGGCGGTGATGCCCATGCCCGCGTGCGCCTCCTTCATTCCTCGTCCCTTGTAAAGCTTGGGGCCGCCGAGCGCGCCGGACAGAAAGTCCGCCTGCTGGGCCTTCAGCCAGTCCATGTCCACGGAGGCGAAATAGGGCTTCAGGTCCTTGTCCGCGAGCACGCGCTTATAGAACTCAGAGACGACCGCGTCCACCGCCTTGCGTCCACCGAGGCGCGCAAAAAGAGTTCCCGCCG
>CAZIBN010000116.1:0-6533 GCA_964537395.1 uncultured Elusimicrobia bacterium | reverse complement strand
GGGAGAGCGTTTTAGGGCAGGTAGACCTGCGAGCCGTAGGCGACGATCATGACCGAGACCGGGCCCTTGCCCGCGTTGACGGTCACGAAGCCGTTGTAGGCCTCGACCTGCGCGCCGGTGGCGTCGGTCTTGACTGTGACCGCGAGGCCCTCGGACGGGCGGATCTCGGTGATCTTGAGGTCGGCGTTCTTCGTCAGGCACTTGCCGTAGATCTTCACGAAGTCGTCGCCGCTGCGGACGTCGCGGACGACGGTCAGGAGCATGCAGCCGTCGAGCGCCTTCTGCAAGGTGCTGACCGCGGCGGGCGTGACCTCGTCCTTGGTCAGGACCTTGACCGGGTGCCCGAGCAGGCGTCCCTGGCGGTGCGAGATCCCGGAGACGAGGTCGCGATGGCCCTTGGAGCCGGCGGCCATGTCGGTCTTGACGAGCAGGCCGGCCTTGCCGGGCTGGCCGCTCTGAGGGGCGGAGAGGAAGCCGGGCTCGGTGATGGCCTTCGCCGCGTACTTCTTGGCGACGGCGTCCATGCAGGGCTTGACGAGGTCGGAGGCCTCATCGAGATTGAAGGGGCGGATGGTCTTGATGTCGAGCACGCCGCACGCGCCGATGCCGGCGAACGCGTCCTCGGCGACGAAGGGGTGCAGGGAGTCGACGACCTGGCTCTCGAAAGATTGGGCGCGGGCGGAAACGGCGGCGATCAGCGCGACGAGGACCAGCAGGTTTTTCTTCATGACCCTATGATGCCCGAAAGGCCTATGTAACCTATAGGACTTTCGTCAATCCGCGCGGTTGATTCAGATCAACTGTGGGAACGCGACGGCCGCGTGCTCAGAATTTGACGGCGGGCGCCTTCGCGGCCTCGGGCGCGGCCGCGAAATACGGGCGTTCCTTGAAGCCGCCGAAGCCCGCGACGAGGGCGCCGGGGAAGCGCTTGATCGCGGTGTTGTAATCCTGGGCGGAGTTGTTGAAATCCATGCGCGCGACGGCCACGCGGTTCTCGGTGCCTTCGAGCTGGACCTGCAGGTCACGGAAGCCCTGCGTGCTCTTGAGCTCGGGATACTTCTCGACGACGACCATGAGGCGGGAGAGCGCCGAGGACAGGCCGCCCTGCGCCTCCTCGAACTTCTTGAACGCGGCGGGATCTTCGAGCACGCCCTTGCCGAGCGTGACCTGCCCGACCTTCGCGCGCGCCTCGACGACGGCGATGAGCGTGTCCTTCTCGAATTTGGAGGAGCCCTTGACGACCTCGACGAGGTTGGGGATGAGGTCCGAGCGTCGCTGGTATTGGTTCTCGACGCCGGCCCAGGCGGTCTTCACCGCCTCGTTCTTGCCTACGATGCCGTTGTAGGCGCCGACCGCCCAGAGGGCGACGACGAGGACGGCGAGAGCGACGGCACCAAGAACGGCTCCGATGATCTTCATGGTTGGATTATATATCACTTCCAGCCGGAGCAGCGCTTCGAGACCCACTGATACAGCTCCGGCTTGTCGAGCTCAGCCTGGGCGGCCGTGAGGTCTTCCTTATACTTCTCATATACCGGGGTCACGACCTTCCGGATCTTGGCGTTGAGCATGGCCTCGGCCGAGGCGCGGTCCTCGGCCTCGAGAGGGTTCCCTTTCGCTGGCAGCCACTTGGCCGCCGTCAGGGCTTCCTTGATCGTCGTGACGGCCGCGGCCAGGTGCTCGCGGTGCACGCGCTCGTGCTCGCGTTCGTGGGCCAGCACGGCCAGGTCCTCGCAGGAGCCTTCGCGGTATTCCCGCGGCACGAAGATCTGGATCGAGGCCGGCGTGAGGTCCACGTTCACCTCGTCGAACCAGACGCAGGCCCGTCCCCTCGCGGTCTCCATGTTCACGAGGGTGTTGAAGGCCAGCTGATGCTCGACCTCAGTGAGGCCCTGCTGCTTGCCGGCGCCGGCCGTCCCGCGGGACTCGGCCGCGAGCTCCGTGAGGCTGAGGTCGCGGCGCAGGACTGTGGGGCGGGCATCCGCCCGCACGCGGATGACCTTGGAGCGGTCGAAGCCTGGGTCGTGGGGGCAAATGGATCCGCTTTGCGGATCCCCACGGCCGCAGCCGCTTGCTATTAGAAGGACGAAGACTGCGGCGAGTCGCGGGCTCAGTATTTGACGCGGTGCAGTTCGAAGTTTTTGCCGCCGAGCTCGACCGAGCGCGCGTAGGAGCGCTTGATGCGCGCGGGCAGGAGCTTGGCGACCTCGCCGGTCACCAGGATCTCCTCGGCGGAGGCCAGGTCCTCTCCGATCTTCGCGGCGATGTTGACCTTGTCGCCGAAGATGCTGTCCTTGAGGCGCAGGATGTTGCCATGGTGAAAGCCCATGCAGAGCTGGAACTGGTCGCGGTCGGTCTTGCCCTCGTTGAACTTGGCGAGCAGGCGCTGCATCGCGATCGCCGCGTCGACGCCTTTGGCCGGATCGTCGAAGACGGCCAGAAGATTGTCGGCGCCGCGCGAGATCACGTCTCCGCCGTGCTTCAGCACGATCGGCTCGACGCGGTCGTAGACGTCCGTCATGACGGCGAGGAAGTGCAGGATGCCGTACTCGTGCGTGCGGCGCGTGAAGCCGGAGGAGTCGCACATCATCACCGTCGTCACGCTCACGCACTGGTTCTCGATCTCCCGGTCCAGGACGTCCGCGTTGGCCTTCGTGCGGCGGCGCAGGCGCGCGAACAGCTGCTCCGAAGTCGGACGGCCGCGGGAGACGGTTTTGGCCTTCTTTTTCATAAATGCGATTCTAGCATGTCGCGCGCCGGGCCGGGCCCTTTGGCCTCGGGGCATAGGACTTAAGTGCCTTATCTTCGTAACAGCGTCAAAGGTATAATGCACCTGACGCTTTCCCGGAGGCACATGAAATACGCCGCCCTCGCCGCCCTGCTCTTGGCCGTTCCCGCCGCCGCGCAGAACCGCGCCGCTGAGATCGATTTCGAAAATTCCCTTCAAGAGTCCTCTCTTCTCAAGTCCGCCAAAAACAGCGCCGCGATCGAGCGTACGCTCGTCGCGATGAACGACGGCCCCGAGGCCGGCGGCAAGGTCGTCTCCTATCTTCGCGAGCATGACATCAAGGTCTCCGTGAAGTCCCAGCCCGAGGCCGTGAAGACCGTCGTTGAGAAGGGCCGAACATCCATCACGCTTTCCGATTCCCTGCCCGCCTACCCGCGCGTGTACGGCGCGTTGATCGCCAAGGAGATCGCCGCTTTGATGTTCGCCGACATGCCCGCCTGCGCCGAGCGCTCGTACATGCGCCGCGCGACCGCCGGCCGCGTCTGGACCGAGCTCGGCGGTGAGCCGTCGAGCCTCCCCGTCATCGAGCCTCTCACCGGCGACAAGGTCGCCGCGGTCAGCGACGAGATCACCTTCTGGACCGACAAGAGCGGCGCCGAGATGGCCCTCTACAAGATCGGCGAAGCCGAGAAGCTCCTGTCCTTGCCCGATCTGACCGACATGGCGAAGGATCCCGCCGCGAAGGTCAGGCTCGACGCGGCCAACGCCCGCTTCGTCGCGTTCCTGATCGACGAGAAGCTCGCCCGCCAGGCCGCCGGCCTCCGCTAGACACCCCGGCCCGCGTCGGCGTTTTGTAGACTCTTCGCGGTGAAAAAGAAGCCGAAGCTCCGGCGGGGATTACCGGTCAGCGTGTTCAAGCTCGACAACGGCCTCACCGTTGTGGTGCAGGAAGACCGCTCCGCGCCTCTGACCGCGGTCTCTCTCACCTATAAGGTCGGCTCGCTCGACGAGGAGAAGGGCCGCGGCGGCTTCGCCCATCTTTTCGAGCACCTGATGTTCCAGGGCACGGCGAACCTGGCCCCGAACGAGGTCTCCCGGCTCGTCGAATCTCACGGCGGCACGGACAACGCCTACACGATGAAGACGAACACGACCTATCACGAGGTCGTGCCGTCCAACGCGCTCGAGTCCGTCCTGTGGGCCGAGGCCGACCGCATGCGCGGCCTGCTGATCTCGGAGCGGGAGCTTGCCGTCGAGAAGCAGGTCGTGCTCGAGGAGCTGCGCCAGACCTACACGAACCAGCCCTACCGTCGCGCGACCGACGCGGTCATGAGCTCGCTGGCGTTCACGCGCTGGGAGACCGCGCACCCCACGATCGGCGAGGCCGAGGACATCCGCGCCGCCTCCCTCGATGACGTCCGAAAATTTTACGACCGCCACTACGCGCCCAACAACGCCGTGCTCGCTGTGACCGGGGACGCGTCCGTCACGGAGGTCCGCAAGCTCGTCAAGCGCTTGTTCGGGCCGATTCCGCGGCGGCCGCGGCCGCGCCAGATCGAGCTCGACGAGCCCCGCTTGAAGGGCGAACGCACCGAGACCGTGAAGGACCATCTCGCGAAGACGCCGCTGACCATCGTCGGCTGGCACACGCCGGAGCGGGGCTCGCGCGACTGGTGGGCGCTGACCGTGCTGATGACCATCCTCGGCGGCGGCGAGGACAGCCCGCTCCACGAGAAGCTCGTCAAGAACGACCGGCTCGCCGTCTCCGCGGGCGGCCACATCCCCTACTGGTCGAGCCACGTCGCCGCGCGCGGCCCGGACATGCTCGCGTTCTTCATCTCCGGCCGGCTTGGCGTGAGCCGGCAGGCGGTGACGGACAGCCTCGATACCGTGCTCGAGCGATTCTTTAAGATCGGGCCTAAGGAAGACGAGCTTGCGCGCGCCAAGACGCAGATCGAGCGCTCCTGGCTCGAGGGCCAGCTGTCCTTGGCCGACCGCGCGCAGACCCTGAGCTCCTACGTGGCGCTGGTCGGCGATCCGGACGGCTTCTGGAAGGATCTCGACGCCTTGCTCAAGATATCCCGTAGAGACTGCGTGCAGGCCGCCCGTCGCTGGCTGCGCTCACACGGACGCATCGTGCTCCAGGTCGAGCCCGGCACACCTATCGATCCAGCTCCTGAGCCTGAGGTGCCTGAGGCTCCCGCCGAGGAGCCGCGCAAGCCTGGCCTCACGCCGCCGCCGCCCGGCGCCGCGCGCTTCGCGCGCCCGCCGGACATCACGAGGATCCCGCTTCCCAACGGCCTGACCATCTGGCTCGCCCGTGACAAGCGCCTGCCGCTCGTCGAGGTGCGCCTGGCCCTGAGGGCGGGCCGGGTGCAGGAACTCCCCGGCCAGGAAGCCCTGGCGCAGGCGTCGGAGGAGCTTCTCCTCAAGGGCCGCGAGGGGGAGGACGCCGCCGCCGTCGCGCGCGCCTACACCTCGCTCGGCTGGTCGCTCGGCGCCTCGTGCGAATCGGAGTGGCTTAAGCTGTCGGCCTCGGGCCTGTCCCGCAACCTGAGCCCGTTCCTCGAGCAGCTCGCCCTGACCTTGAACACGGCGGACTATCCGGAGGAGGAGGTCGAGCTGTGGCGCGAGAACGCGCTCGAGGACCTGATCTCCCGCCGGGCGCAGCCTCATTTCCTTTCGGAAGAGCGGCTGAGGGCGGAGCTTTTCCCCGGCCACCCCTACGGCCGCGGCGCCGCCGATGAGAAGAAGATCGCCGCCGTGGATTCCGCGCGCATGCGCGCCTTCCACGCCGCGCGCCTGCGCCCTAATGGCGGCCATCTGGTCCTCGTCGGCGATTTCGACCCGGACAAGGCGGGCCAAGCGATCGAGCGCGCGCTGTCGTCCTGGAAGGCCGGGCCCGCCGCGCTCGAGGCGCCGCCTCTGCCCGACGCGGGCGCGGCACGCACGATCATCGTCGACCGGCCCGGCTCCGCTCAGGCCAGCCTCATCATCGCGCAGACCGCGATGGCCGGACCGAAGGATCCCGACTACATGTCGCTCGTCCTGGCCAACCACGTTCTCGGCGGCACCGCCAACTCGCGCCTGTTCGAGAACCTGCGCACGCGCCGCGGCTACACCTACGGCGCGTATTCCTCGATCGAGCTGTACGGCCGCGGCATCGTGTGGTCGGCCTCGGCCGACTGCCGCACCGAGGTCGCGCGGCCGGCGCTCGAGGAGATGCTCGCCGAGGTCCGCGAGCTCTGCTCGAAGGAGATCTCCGCGGCCGCGCTCGACAACTCGCGCCGCCACCTTCGCGGCCTGTTCCTGATGCGCCTGTCTTCCCTGGACCGCATCACGGGCTACATGGCGTCGGTCGCCGAGAGCGGCCGCGACCCCCGCGAGACCATCGCGCAGTATGAACCTCGTTTGGCCGAGGCCACACCCGCATCGGCGTTGGCCGCCGTCCGATCCCGCCTCGATCTCAAGAAGCTCGTCACCGTCGTTGTCGGTGACGCCGCCGCTCTCAAGACCGCACTCGCCGGTCTCTGACGGAAATCCTTCGCCACGAATAAGGCGGGAGTCCCTTTCTAACGGCGTGTGGAAGGGACACTCCCTCGCCTATGGCTCGGTCGCCTGTCTTTGCCGAGGCGCGCTCGCACCCGGAGCGATCCGACCCCCGCCGCCACCCGCTTTTTCAAAGCGAGGGATTTCCTCTGCCGATATGCGTCATATCAGCGTATCGCCGTATCGCCCGAAGGGCGATGGCGCTAGGCGCGTTCAGGGAGCGTTGATGCAGGGGGGCCGGCGGCATGATGTCCGT
>CAZIBN010000115.1:5027-6551 GCA_964537395.1 uncultured Elusimicrobia bacterium | reverse complement strand
CGCTGCGCGCGCCCGACGGCCTATTGCTGGGGCTCGTCGGCATCGGCCGCGACCTGACCGTCAAGTAGCCGCTAAAAAGTTTGCGCCCGCCAGGAGCCATGACCGCAGTCGCCTTCGGCGACCAACGGCGGGCGGTCATGCTTTCCTTAGATGGTTCGATTCCTGGCTCGGAACCGAAATAAAGTATGCGCCCGCCAGGAATCGAACCTGGACCCGCAGCTTCGGAGGCTGCTGTGATATCCATTTCACCACGGGCGCGGAAGGTGGGAACTTCGGCTATTTTACCTTAAAAGGGACCTGGCGCGTCCGGGGGAGCGGGGTTATACTCCAGTCGTGCCCCTCATTGGCCGAGCGATCCCCCTCTTGCTCGTCGCCGCGCTGGCCCTCTCGGCCCGCGCCGGCGTCGTCGCACCCGCCGGACCGGTCTTCTCTCCCCCCGCGGGCGCGTGGGCGGGGCCGCTCGGCGTCGCCTTCGCCGATCCCGCGCTCTCGCCCTTCCTCCCCATGGGCATGGGCTCGCTGTCCCTGACCTCGCCGGAGTCGATGCGCGTGGCGGCGCCGCTCGTCCAGTCTCTCGCGCAAAGCCTGTCTGTCACGCCAGCGGCGCTGTCCGCCATGGATTCCCTTCAGCGCAAGGCCGCCGTCGAGCTCGCCGTCGAGGACGCCAGGGAGACGGTGCGCACCAAGGCCTACGAGCTCGCCGAGACCGCGCGCGCTCTCGCCAAGCCCGGGCGCGCGATGGACAAGGAAGGCCGCGCCGAGCTGTACGCGGCCGTGGCCAAGCTCATGGAGATGCGCCAGTACTACGGCCCGTGGCTCGATGAGGCCGGCAAGGCCGCCGTGGAGGAAGGCTACGGATCCGTCTCGCTGAGGGCCTGGGAGGTCCGCACCGCCCTTCTCGAGCGCGACGCGGGACCCGCCGTCGAGCGCGCGGCCCGGCCCGCCGCGGCCGCGCCCGTCATACCCGCGTATGTCCTCAGGCCGTCGGGCTCGGCCGAGAAGCTGCGCGCGGACATGGAGAACAACAAAAGCGGCTGGGGGCAAGGCGATCTCGACGCGCTGTATACGGGCTACGGCTTCGTGCTGAGGCAGGGCGGCAAGCACCGCTTCTACTCGCACCCGCGCTTCCCGCAGCTACACGAGTCCGTCTCGCGCCAGAACGACCTGCCGCCCGGCTACGCGCAAAGCGCGCTGAAGCTGATCCGCGAGCTCGAGCGCCTGAGCGCGGAGCAGACCAAGACCGAGGCCGCGCCCGCGACGGGGCCGCCCGCGACGCTCGCCTTGTCAGATCTCTCGATCCTTCTCTCCCAGCCCAAGGAGAAAACGCCCGCGCCGGAGCCCGTCGTCGAGAGGATGAGCGCGCGCGCTCCCCCCGCCGCCCCGCCCCGCGTCGCCGCGAAGCCCGTCGCCGAGAGGCCGGCTCCGCCCGTGATCACCGCCCGGCTGGCGCCCGCCACACCGAAGGACGTCGAAGCCAAGCCCGAGCCGCCCGCCGCGGAAGCCGCGCCCCAAAAGCCGGCGGGG
>CAZIBN010000115.1:0-4927 GCA_964537395.1 uncultured Elusimicrobia bacterium | reverse complement strand
CGAAGCCAAGCCCGAGCCGCCCGCCGCGGAAGCCGCGCCCCAAAAGCCGGCGGGGCTCATCGAACGGATCAAGCTGACCTGGGACCGCATTAAAAAGACTCCCAACTGATAGCGCACAGGAGAACAGACATGGATATGGAAGGGTTGACGCTTATCGGCACCGTCGGGACCTCGATCATGATCATCGCCGGGCTTTGGGGGATCTTTTTGAAGGCCGGAAGGCCCGGTTGGTACGCCCTCATCCCCATCTACAACATGGTCACCCTGTGCCGGGTGTGCGGCGTGACGGGCTGGCTCGCCATCGCGTTCCTTATTCCCATGATCAATATCATCGCGCTGATCTACCTGGCCGACAAGCTCTCGAAGGTCTTCGGGAAGGGGATCGGCTGGACCGTCGGCACCATCTTCGTCGGGATGATCATCCTGCCTTTGCTGGGCTTCGGCGAGTCGCAGTACACGGCCCCCGGTGGCGGCGAAGCGCCTTTGGAAAGCTGAACGGCCGCGCTACTTCGCGGGGCGGGCGCCGACGGGACGGCCGAGGTGCTTGAAGAGCGCGACGGCGGCGGCCTTGAGCTTGGCCTCGTCGACCCCCGTGTCGCCGCCTGCGGCCTTGAACGCGGAGACGAGGGACTCGGTCGCGACGTTGCCGGTGGCACCCGGCGCGTAGGGGCAGCCCCCGACGCCGCCCGCGGACGCGTCGAAGCCCGAGATGCCGAAGGTCTTCCAGGCCACGATCGAGTTGGCGACCGCCCGGCCGAAGGTGTTGTGGAAGTGAAGAAAGATGCTGTCTTTCGGTACGGCCTTGCACAATAAGAACAGGAGCTTGCGCACCTCATCAGGCGAAGCCTTGCCGATGGTGTCGCCGATGGAGAACTCGCTCACGCCGATGCCGGAGAGCATCTTCACGACCTCAACGACTTTCTCAGGTTTCACCTGGCCTTCGAACGGGCACCAGAACGCCGTCGACACGTAGCCACGGACCGGGAGCTTGGCCTGGCGCGTGCGCAGGACGACGGGACGGAAGCGCTCGATCGAATCCTTTATCGTTGCCTTTATGTTTTTCTGATTGAAGGTCTCAGAGGCGGCGGTAAACACGGAGATCTTGTCGGCCTTGCAGGCCAGGGCCAGATCGAGCCCTAGTTCGTTGGGCACCAGCGCCGAGTAAATGACTCCCGGCTTGCGCTTGATGCGCGCGAACACCTGCTCGGAGTTCGCCATCTGCGGGACGGCGCGCGGATTGACGAAGGAGCCGGCCTCGATCTCTTTAAGGCCCGTCTCCGACAGCGCGTCCACGAAGGCGACCTTCGCGTCCAGCGAGATGATGCCCTTCTCGTTCTGCAGGCCGTCGCGCGGACCGACCTCGACGAGGCGGGGCGTCGGGCGGACCGGCGGCTTTACCGGGTCCATTCGGGGGGCCGCTTTTCGAGGAAGGCGGCCAGGCCTTCCTGGCCTTCGGCCGAGGAGCGCAGGCGCACCAAGGTGTCGACGGTCATGCCGATGCGCTGATGCAGGCCGAGCACGCCGAGGCGCGGTATCAAGGCCTTCGCGGCGCGGACGGCGTTCGGGCCGCACTTGAGGACGTTCGCCGCGATCGCGTCGGCCTTCGCGGACAGCTCGGCGGCAGGGACGACCTCATGGGCCAGGCCCATGTGCACGGCCTCATTCGCGCCGAACGTCTCGCCGGTCAGGTAGTAGCGGCGCGCGTTGACGGCGCCGATCTTGGGGAGCACCCAGCAGGAGATGACGGCGGGCATGATGCCGAGGCGGCATTCGGAGAAGGACATCTTCGCGTCGTCGGCAAGTATGGCGATGTCGCAAGCCGACAGGAGTCCCAAGCCGCCGCCGTAGACGCTGCCCTGCGCGGCGACGATGACGGGAACCGGACACTCGTCGACGGCTTTGAGCATCTCGGCCAAAAGTGCGGCGTCCTTCTTGCCTTCCTCAGGAGACAGCTTGCCGGACTCCTTCATCCAGTTGATGTCGGCGCCCGCGCAGAAATCCTTGCCTCCGCCGGTGACGATCACGGCGCGGACCTCGGGGTTGGTCGCGATCTCGCGGAAGACCAACGTCAAAGAACGCAAGGTCTCGGCGTTCATCGCGTTGCGCAGGTCGGGGCGAGACAAGGTCACCTTGGTGATGGGACCGGAGTGGACTTTCAGATGTTGGTATTCCATAGTTTTACATGCGGAAGACGGGCCGGTGCAGCTCGCCGATGGGGGCGTGCGCCGCGGCGGCCAAGGCCATCGCGAGGACCTGGCGCGTGTCGGCGGGCGCGATGATGCCGTCGTCCCACAGGCGCGCGGTGCCGAAGTAAGGATGGCCCTCGGCCTCGTACTGGGCGCGGATCGGAGCCTGGATCTTGGCCGCTTCGACTTCGTCGAGCGTCTGATTAGTCCGCTTGAGCTGCTCGCGCTTGATGATGGTCATGACGGTGGCGGCCTGGTCGGCGCCCATCACGGAGACGCGCGAGTTGGGCCAGGTGAAGAGGAAGCGCGCGCCGTAGGCGCGGCCGCACATCGCGTAGTTGCCGGCTCCGTTGGAGGAGCCGACGATGACGGTTATCTTAGGGACGCGCGCCGTCGAGACGGCCTGGACGAGCTTGGCGCCGTGCTTGATGATCCCGGCCTGCTCGAAATCCTTGCCGACCATGAATCCGGTGATGTTTTGCAGGAACAACAACGGGATTTTGCGTTGATCGCACAGCTCGATGAAATGCGCCCCTTTGAGCGCCGCTTCCGAGAAAAGGACGCCGCGGTTGGCGAGTATGCCGACCGGGCGGCCGTGGATCTTGGCGAAGCCGGTGGTCATGGTCAGACCGTAAAGAGACTTGAACTCGTGAAACCTCGATCCGTCGACGATGCGGGCGATGACCTCTCGAGGATCGACGGGGCGGCGAAGATCGCGGTTGACGACGCCGTTCAATTCCTCAGCGGGGTAGAGAGGCGCCTCGCCTTGGCCCAGATCGAACAGCGGCGCATTAAGGTTCGCGACGATGGACCGGCAGATCTGCAGGGCGTGCTCGTCATTGTCGGCCAAATGGTCCGTTACGCCGGAGACCCGGCTATGCATGTCGCCGCCGCCGAGCTCCTCGGCCGTGCTTTCCTCGCCCGTCGCGGCCTTGACCAAAGGCGGTCCGCCAAGATAAATGGTCCCCTGATTGCGCACGATCACGCACTCATCGGCCATGGCGGGGACATACGCGCCGCCCGCGGTGCACATGCCCATGACGATCGCGATCTGCGGGATGCCGAGCGCGGACATCTGGGCCTGGTTATAGAAAATCCGGCCAAAATGCTCCTTGTCCGGGAAGACCTCGGCCTGCTTGGGCAGAAAAACGCCGCCAGAATCCACGAGATACACGCAGGGCAGGCGATTTTCGAGGGCCACTTCCTGCGCGCGCAGATGCTTCTTGATGGTCTCGGCGTAATAGGTGCCGCCCTTGACGGTGGCATCGTTGGCGACGATCACGCACAAACGTCCGCTGATGACTCCCAGGCCCGAGATCATGCCCGCGGCGGGAACTTCGTCGTCGTAAAGACCCATCGCCGCCAAAGCGGATAATTCCAGGAAGTAGGTGCCGTGATCGAGCAGGCGCTCGACGCGTTCGCGCGCCGTCAGCTTGCCGCGGGAGCGGTGAAGCTCGACCGACTTCGCCGAGCCCCCCCCGCGCACCTTCGCGAGCTTCGCCTCAAGGTCCGCGAGCAGCTCGCCGTGATGCTTGGCGTTGGCTTTGAACTCCGCGGAATCCGGCGCGGCCATGGACACTATCGGGGGCGTGTCGGCGTCGATCATGAGGGGATGATACCAAATGCTCCTCTCGGTAAAAAATGGGTTAAGACGAGCGCAATGACTGGCGCGTTCACCCTTCGCGCGGCATACTTGGGATATGTCCATCACGCCGGTCCCGGCCACGACGAACAAGGTCCACATCTACGAGGTCCTCAACCGCACGCGCCTGGAGAGCCTGCTGGTGGTGACCGCCCTGGACTCGGCCGAGGTGCTCGCCCGCCTGAGGCGCGAGCCGCCCCCCGAAGCGGGCTTCTGGACCTTGCATGACGACGTCGCCGTGGAGATCCTCGCCCAGCACATGAGCGAAGCGTCCTCCGAGCAATTCCTGAAGATGCACCTCGAGCACATGCAGCAGCGGACCTGGCGCTTCCGCGTCTGGCGCGCGTAGCGACCGCAGGTGTGTTACAATCGCGGCCATGCGACTACTCCTTCTCCTGCTTGCCCTGCCGTCGTTTGCCGCCGCTGAGATTGGGCTTCCTCCCTTGATCACGCCCGCAACGCAGGAAGCGCTTTCGGCCATCCGGGCGTCCTTCCCCCGCACGGCGAAAGGCGTCACCACTGTCGCGCGACAGAAGGCCGAGTCCGGAACCGCGACGGTCCGCTCCGATTGGAGACGCTATTCCTACGCCGGCCCGAGCCGGCGTTCTTACGAGTGCGTGCCCGCGCTCCGGGCGCTCGATGCCGCCCTCGACATGACCGAGTCGCGCCGCGGCTCCAGCGGCTGCTCCGGAAGCCGCGGCCTGTTCGCGGACTGGCGCACGCTCACGCCGCTTAAGGCGGGAGAGGCCCCCGACGGAGAGGTCGTGGAGGCGGTTTGGGTCCGGGCCACCGTGCAGATCACCATGTCCGATCCGCGCGGCTGCGTGGCGTATGCCGACACCCTCGACTACCTGCTCGACCGCCTGCCGGTGAGAGGCGTCAGCCAAACCGTGTTCTGCCAGCAGGGCGGCGGCTACATCTCGGTCAGCTTCGAATACCTCGCCGCGAACTGACGCTTCCGCGCCCGGCGGGCTTAGCTCCGTCTATCGCGCATGACGATGAGGTTCACCTCGGGCGCTCACGTTCAACCGTTGGCCCACTATTGATAATAATCACTAGTTCCGGAACGAGTGATTATCATCAGTTCTCGTCGTTTCCC
>CAZIBN010000114.1:0-6900 GCA_964537395.1 uncultured Elusimicrobia bacterium | reverse complement strand
GATAATAATCACTAGTTCCGGAACGAGTGATTATCATCAGTTCTCGTCGTTTCCCGATCAACCATCAGATCGATGTGATCTTCTTGGTCCGACGCTGGATGAAGAAGCTTATCTCCGGAGGTCGCGACCGCCGCTCGATCTAGCGGATATCGGCGAGGCGGGCCCAGACGCGGGCCCCGTTGGGACCGGTGCCGCGCTCGCGGACCTCGTAGAAGCAGCGGTGCAGCAGGCGCGCGATGCCTGGGCCGCGCTCCTCGCCGCGGAAGGCCTCCACGCCGCGCACGGCGCCGGTCTTCGCCAGCTCGCGGACCAAGGCGCTGCCCACGCCCTTGCGCTGGAAGTCGTCGCGGATGGCGACGCTCAGGTCGACCTCGCGCTCTCCGGCGAGAGAGTGATAGCGCGCGACCCCGATGAGGCGCCGGCGGCGTCCCTCGCACAGGAAGGCGCCGAGCGCCATCGAGGTGCGGAAGTCGATGGCCACGAGCTCCTGGAACTGGGCCTCGGACAGGCGCGACAGCGGCGTGCCGAAGCGCAGGGCGGTGGTCTCCTCGGACTGCGCGTAGAACAGCTCCTTCAACGCGCGCTCGTCGGCGGGGGTCAGGGGCCGGAACAGCAGGTCGAGCTCGCCGACGCGCTGGCGCGTCTGCAGCTCGATGGGATAGGCGCCCTCCGGAGGAGGAAGGATATGGCCCTCGTCGAGCAGGCCCGCCTTCACGGCCTCCTTCGCCAGCGCCGTGCGAAAGCGCGGATGAGAGATCTGGATCAGCGCGATGGCGCGCTGGCGGATCGTCTTGGCCTTGAGGCTGGCGATGCCGTACTCGGTGACGACATAGTCGATGTCGGCGCGAGAGGTGACGACGCCGGTGCCCGGAGGAAGGGTGACCGAGATGCGGGAGATCTCCCCGCCCTTGGCCGTCGAGGGCAGCACGATGATGGATTTCCCTCCGCGTGAGGCGGTGGCGCCGCGCACGAAGTCCACCTGGCCGCCGACGCCGCTGTAGAGGCGGCCGGCGAGCGAGTCGGCGGCGACCTGCCCGGTCAGGTCCACGAGCAAAGCGGAGTTGATCGACACCATCTTCTGATTGCTCGCGATGACGACGGGGCTGTTGACGTAGTCGCTGGGATGGAACAGGAACTTGGGATTCTCGTGGACGTCGTCGTAGAGCCGCCGGCTTCCCATGCAGAAGGAGGTCACCACGCAGCCGGGGTGAAGGCTCTTCTGTTTGCCCGTGATGACGCCGGAGCTCACGAGGTCGAGCACGCCGTCGGAGATCATCTCCGAGTGCACGCCGAGGTCCTTCTTGCCGGCGAGTGCTGCGAGCACGGCGTCGGGGATGGCGCCGATGCCGACCTGGATGGTCGAGCCGTCCTCGACGAGCTCGCGCACGTAGCGTCCGATCCACAGCGCCTCGGCCGTGGCCTCGCGGACCGGGAGCTCGAGGATGGGCGCGTCGCTCGACACGAACGCGTCGATGTCCGAAACGGAGACGGTCGAGTCCCCCTCGGTCCAGGGCATGTTCTCGTTGACCTGGGCGACGACGTAGGCGGCCGACTCGACGGCGGCCTTGACCACGTCCACCGAGACGCCCAGGGAGACGACGCCGCCGCGCGGCGGCGCGACCTGCACGAGTGCGACGTCAAGCGGAAGGTGGCCGGAGCGGAACAGGCCCGGGACCTCGTGAAGGAAGCACGGCGTATAATCGGCGAGGCCCGCGCCCACGGCCGCGCGCGTGTTGGCGCCGATGAACAGCGCGTTATGGCGCACGTGCCCCTTGAACGACGGCGCCGCGTAAGGCGCCTTGGCCAAGGTCATCAGGTGCATGACCTCGACGTCGGAGAGGCTCATGGCCCGCGCGGCGAGCGCGGAGACGAGCTCCTGCGGGGCGGCGGCCCCGGAGCCGACCAGCACGCGCTGTCCGCTGCGCAGCGGCGCCAACGCCTGTCCCGCGGAAATGGTCTTCATGGATTATTCACTAGCAACGAATCAACCAGCGGTGTGGCGCTTGGCGGCGTGGAGCTCATGGCGAACGGCGTTCACGGTGCGGCGCGAGACGGAGATCCCCCGTTCCAGCCTGAGGCGCTCGGCGAGCGCCGCGTCGGTGACGCCGCCGTTCTCGTGGAGCCACCCTCCGAGAAGCTCGCGGAGCACGCACCGTCGCCCGGGCACGAAGCCGATCAAGGGAAGCTCCCGCTTGGAGGGAAGCTGCACGGAGCGGTGCGCGAAGGCGCGGCTGACCGTGCTCGGCGCCAGGTCCAGGCGCTTGGCCAGCTGGCGCAGGCTGATCGGACGCACGTCGACGGCCTGCTCGCTCTTCAGGTAATCGATCTGCAGGCGCGCGACCATCTCGAGCAGGCGGTACAAGGTGCTCTGCCTCAGGTTGAAGGTCTCCAGGCGCTTGAGCAGCCCGGGAAGATGCTTGCGCTCCACGGGAGAGAGGCCGCCGTCCTTCCAGCGATCGAGAAGGTCGTGGCGGACCTGATACAGGCCCCGCGCCCAGTACGGCGCGTAGAACTCGAAGGAGGCGACGCCGCCGGTGATCGTGATCTGGGCGAGGCACGCCGACTGGCGTCCGGGCGCGGCCGAGGGCGCGGAGACGCTCGTCTCGAACTCGGAGCGCGCGCCGAGCTCGACGACGAGCTCATGGATGCTGCGCACCTCCTCGGAGCTGAGGTTGGTGCGCCGTCCGATCTCGTCGAGGGTCAGCGAGTCCTCTCCGTGCAGGAAGTAGCGCTCGAAGTCCTTCTGGCCCATGCGCTTGATCGCGGCCAGCGCCGGGCCGCGCTTCTGCGCGAACTCCTCGACGCCGACGCGCTCGCCGGTGCCCGCCGCGGTGCGCTCATCGATCTCGTAGAACGAGCCGGAAAGCCGACCTCCGGGCCAGCGCTGGCGCCGGAACGCCCCGGGGATGCGGCCGTCGCCGAAGTATAACTTTTGGAACAGGGGGTCCTTCTCGAGCTTGACGATCTCCTGAGCAAACTCCCGCTCGGGCATCTCGATCCAGTCCGCCATGCGCATGCGGCCCATGACGGTGAGACGCTGGCTGGCGGCCAACGAAAGCTTTTGAGATTGCTTCATAAATTAAATTTGGTCATTTTGTTCCTACAGGCATTGTAGCAATACTCCTGCCAAACCGTTTAACGGCAAAATTTGCTACAAAATGGAACACTTGCCGAAATCAGACATCGACCTGAAGGATATTCTGCTGATGGGCTTCAGTCGCTCGAGCGACGTGATGTTTTACAGCGACCCTGACGGCATCATCCTCAATATCAACGACTCGTTCACCGCCCATTACGGCTACACCCGCGAGGAGGTCATCGGCAAGACCCCCGCGATACTTCGCTCCCGCCATTCCACGGATGAGCTGTACAAGCGGATGTGGCGCAGCATCCTCGACCCCAAGAAGGGCTACTGGCGCGGCGAGCTCATCAACAGGGCCAAGGACGGGCGCGAGGTGCCCCTGATCCTGACGATCACGGCCGTGCGCAACGAAGCGGGCGACATTCAAGGCTACATCTCCAACGGCGTCGACCTCAGCGAGCAGAAGTCGATGCAGGAGCGCCTGGCCCATTCCGAGGCCCTGGCCACCATCGGCGAGATGGCGGCCGTCGTCGCCCACGAGATCCGCAATCCGCTGGGCTCCATCGTCATGGCCGCCCAGCAGCTGACCGATGAAAGCCTGTCGCGCGAGGACAAGGACACCGTGACCCGCGTCCTGCGCACCGAAAGCAAGCGTCTTAATGAGGCGCTCAGCAACTTCCTGTCCTACGCCCGCCCGCGTCCGATGAACTCAGGACAGAACGACCTCAACGCGCTGCTGACCGAGGTCACGCAGATGGCCTTCGTCAGCAAGGACCTCACCGGAGATGCAAGGCTCTCGCTGGCGCTCGGCCATGACCTGCCCCCCTTCCCCTTCGACGCGGACCAGATCCGGCAGGTGGTCTGGAACATCCTGCTCAACGCCATCCAGGTCCTGGACGGCAAAGGAACGGTGACCGCGCGCACGGGCAAGGGCGACGGCACGGCGTGGTTCGCGATCTCCGACACCGGCGCGGGCATCCCGGAGTCGATCCGCGCCGACCTGTTCAAGCCTTTCCGCACCACCAAGCAGCAGGGCACGGGCCTCGGCCTTCCCATCGCCGAGAGCATCGTCAAGGCGCACGGCGGCCGCATCGACGTCGAGACGCGGCTCGGCCACGGAACCACCTTCACCGTCACTTTGCCGCGCATCGAGGACTAATTGGAAAAAACACGCATCCTTCTCGTCGAAGACAACAATTCGCTCGCGGCCATGCTCGGCATGGAGCTCAAGCGCCGCGGCCACGCCGTCGAGATCGCCAAGACCGGCGCCGAGGCGCTGGCCAAGCTCGGCGCCAACGAGTACGACGCCGTCGTCACCGACCTCAAGCTCGGCGACCTGGACGGCCTCGAGGTGCTGAAGTTCGCCAAGTCGAAGCATCCCCGCATCGAGGTGCTCGTGATGACCGGCCACGGCTCCATCGACACCGCCGTCTCCGCCATGCGCGCCGGCGCCTTCGACTACCTGACCAAGCCCGTCGAGCCCGAGGAGCTCAACATCGTCCTCGACAAGGCGCTCGAGCACAGCCGCCTGGTGCACGAGGTCGAACGCCTGCGCGAGGAGGTCAAGGACAAGTACAGCTTCGACGGCATCGTCTTCTCGGGGCCGCCGATGCGCAAGGTCCTCGACCTGGTCCAAAAGGTCGCCGCGACCGAGGCCACCGTGCTGATCCTGGGCGAGTCCGGCACGGGCAAGGAGCTCATCGCCCGCGCGCTGCACGAGAAGAGCCCCCGCCGCAACGGCGCCTTCGTGGCGATCAACTGCGGCGCCTTGCCCGAGGGCCTGCTCGAAAGCGAGCTGTTCGGCCACGTGCGCGGCGCCTTCACGGGTGCTGAGCGCAACAAGCGCGGCCTCTTTGAAGAAGCGAACAACGGGACCCTGTTCCTCGACGAGATCAGCGAGACAACCCCGGGCCTGCAGGTCAAGCTCCTCCGGGCCTTGCAGGAAGGCGAGATCCGCCGCGTCGGCGACAACCATCCCTTCAAGGTCTCCGGCCGCCTCCTCGCCGCGACCAACAAGGACCTCACCAAGCTCGTGGCCGAGGGCAAGTTCCGGGAAGATCTCTACTATCGCCTGAAGGTATTCCCCATCGAGCTTCCGCCCCTGCGCGAGCGTCCCGAGGACATCCTGCCGCTGGCCGAACATTTCCTCAGGAAGGCGAAGAAGAAGCTCGGCGGCAAGGCGGTGAAGTTCTCCCCCGCGGCCGCCGACGCCCTGCGCCGCTACCGCTGGCCCGGAAACGTGCGCGAGCTCGAGCACGTCATCGAGCGAGTGCTCATCATGGCCTCCGGCGCCTCCATCGCCGTCGCCGACCTTCCTCCCGAGATGATCCCGGCCGGAGCGGCCTCGAGCAAGAGCGGCTCCAAGGACACCCTCGACGACGCCGAGAAGCGCCATATTTTACAGGCCATCGAAGATTGCGGCGGCAACCAGGTCACGGCGGCCAAGCGCCTGGGCGTCGCGCGCAACACCCTGTGGCGCAAGCTCAAGGCCTACGGCATCCCGGCCAAGAAAAAGTAATTATTGGCCGTTTCATTGCAGTCGATAAGCCGGCATGTACAACCGCCCGGCCGTCCTGATCGTCGACGATGACGCGTCCTTGCGCACGATGCTGAGCCTCTCGCTCAAGCGCGCGGGCTACGCGACCTTGTCCGCCGCCAGCGGCGCCGAGGCCTTGGCGCTGCTCGCCACCCGTCCCATCGACTGCATGGTCACCGACGGGCGCATGGACCCCATGGACGGCTTCGAGCTGTCGCGTCAGGCCAAGACCCTGAAGCCGGACCTGCGCATCGCGATGGTCAGCGCGGTGTTCACGGCGGCCGACGCCGGGAATTCACCGATCGACCGCATGTTCGAGAAGCCCCTCGCCGTCAGCTCGCTCGTGGCCTGGCTGCAGCAGCGCTGAGCCTTCGACGGCCGCCGGCAAGGTCAGCTCGAAGCGCGCCCCGCCGAACACGGAGCGTCCTGCCGTCAGATCTCCCCCGTGGCGGCGCGCGATCTCGCGGCACAGGTACAGGCCCAGGCCCACGCCGCCCGTCTTGGCGCAGCCGGTGGCGAACGGAGTGAACAGGCGCGGAAGAAGATCCGGCGGCAGGCCCGGGCCGTCGTCGTCCACGGCCAGGATCACGCGTGAGCCCGCGAGCGACACCGAGACACGTATCCGTCCGCTCGCCGGCAGGGCCTTGGCCGCGTTGCCGATGAGGTTGACCAGCACCCTCTCGAGCTCGCGCCCCACCGCCTTGACGCTGACGCAGTCCGCCGGGAAATCCCGCGTGATCTCGATCTTGCGCGCGCGCAGGGGATCCTCACACAGCGTCAGCGCCGATTCGACCACCTCGGACGCGCTGCGTGTGACCATCGCCGGGTCGCGGCGGGTCTGCAAGCCGCGCACGAGCTCCTGGCAATATCTCGCGGAGCGCTCGATACATGCCATATCCTCGCGCACGGCCTGCGGCAGGTCCGCATCCTCATGCCTCAAGCTCGCGTAGCCGAGGATCACGGTCAACGGCGCCCCCAGATCGTGCACGGCCCCGGCTCCGCCGGCGGCCACGACGGCCACGCCCTCCAGGCGCTCGATCTCGTCGCGTTGGCGCACGACCTTCGCGCGGACCTCGCGCTCGGACCTGGAGAGCGCCCAGGTCGACGCCGCCGCCCCCGCGAGTATCGCCGTCTTGAGCACGAGCGCGAATGCGTCTGCCGGGCCGGCCGGATGATTCTCCGCGAACAGCGCGGCCGCGTTGGCGAGCACGGCGCCGGCGGCGATCCAAGCGGTCTCCCGTCCGCCCAGCAGTATGGCCGCGCTGAAGATCGGAAGCAGATA